>NZ_JBSGUS010000041.1:0-32287 GCF_053608045.1 Kribbella sp. NPDC055071 | reverse complement strand
GTGTGGGTCAAGGGTCGAAGATCGCGCAGCGACGCCGAAGGCGCCCTTGACGCACACCACCGCGACTGGCACGATCACGCAGCCCGGAGACCGCGCCACCACAGTCCGTCCGCGCACATCAGGTAAGCGGCGGATCCACGATCCGCGCCCCCGCCGAAGGCGGCAACAAGACAACCGCCGCGCAGCGGCGACCCATCAACCCACACATCCCACCCATCCGACACAAGAGCCGTTTGTCCTCTCATTGGTGCATCGCAGGCGACGCTCAGCCGGCTCGTTGACGAGCCGGAGCGCAATCTGACCAGCAGCGACTACAGCCAGCCGCCCTTACCCACCGGGCGAGCCAGGCGCCCAGCCCTTCTTCTGTGAGGGTTCTGAATAATCCTGGCTCTCTGGGGGTTAGGCGGGGCAGAAGGTTTGGGTTATCAGGGTGGTGAGGAGGGCGGGGAACTGGGGGATGGGGTCGGTGGGGGAGTTGCCGGTGGTGATGGAGGCGGTGAGGGTTTTGGAGCCGTCGGGGGTGCTGTACATGAGGGCGCCGTAGCCGATCACGCTGCCGTTGTGGTTCATCAGGAGGCCGGCGCAGTTGGGGCCGGTGTCCTTGACGTACAGGCCTAGACCGTAGCGGCCGTAGAGGCCTTCGCTGTTCGGGTCGGTCTTGCGCATCTCGGTGAGTAGCCTGGCCGGTAGGAGCTTGCCGCCGTTCAGTGCGGAGATGAACGTCTGCAGATCCTTGGTCGACGAGATCATCTCGCCGGCGCTCGACAGCCAGGACGGGTTCTGCCGGGTGACGTCGAGGACCTTCCACTGGCCGGACGCATCCTGGTAGCGGTAGTAACCGTGGGCGTGCGGTCCGGGGATGTCCGACCGGGTGCCGGGCGCGAACGTGTCCCGGAGGCCGAGCGGTCGCAGGATCCGCCGCTGCAACTGGTCGGCGAACGAACGCCCGGAGACCTTCTCGATCAGTAGCCGGGCCAGCACATAGTTGGTGTTCGCGTAGCTCCAGCCGCCTCCCGGCTCGAACCGCGGCGGCTTGGACAGCGAGAACTTGACCAGCTCCTCCGGGGTGTAGGTGTGGAACCGCGCATCCACCCACTCCTGGCCCTGTGCCGGAATCCCCGGCACGACCGTCCCGTCGGGGTAGTACTCGCCCGTGTAGTTGAACAGCCCGCTCGTGTGCTGCAGCATCATCCGGACGGTGATCCGCCGGTCCAGCCCGAGCTTCGGCAAGTACCGAGCCACCGGCGCGTCCAGCCCGACCTTGCCATCGGCAACCAGTTGCAGCACCAGCGTCGAGGTGAACGTCTTGGTACTGCTGCCGATCCGGAAGCGCCCGTTCGTCGGTGGCTTGGCCGTCTCGCCGAGCTTGCTCACTCCGGCGCTACTGACCCAGTCGCCGCGCGAGTCGTGCACCCGAACCTGCATCCCGGCGAACCCCGCGTCCACGAACGCCTGCATGGCCGCCTGGACTTCAGGCCGACCCTGCCGACCGCCGCTGTCGGCAGTAGCAACACCTGGTACGGCGGCACCGACAAGCACCGCGGCAGCCAGCGCCACCACGCCTACCCGCCGAAGACCCCATCTGTATCCCTTACGCTCTGATCGGTTCATGCCGTCCACAGTCGCGGCCCGCCCTGACACCGCCCGGACGCTGCGCTGACACGGCCCTTGAGACACCCCGCCGGGATGGTCGGTGCGGTCGAGTAATGTCGCGCTGGTCGTCGGGCGAGTCGTGGGAGGCACTATGTACGTCGGTTTGCCGGACGGGAGCCAGCCCGAAGCGGTGTTGCGGGCTGGGACCCTGTGGTACGACCACCCGGCCGAGCGGTGGTTCGAGGCGCTGCCGATCGGGAACGGCCGACTCGGCGGGATGGTGTACGGCGGTGTCGGCACCGAGCGGATCGAGTTGACCGAGGCGACCGCCTGGTCCGGGGCACCGGCGTCGGACGACGTCAGTCCGACCGCCCGGGAGACGATCCCGCGGGTCCGTGAGCTGCTCTTCGCCGGCCGGCACGCGCAGGCGCAGAAGCTGGCCGCAGAGCAGTTGCTCGGCCGGATGTCGTCGTTCGGGACGAACGTGCCGCTGCCGCAGGTCCGGCTCGACTTCGCGGAGGGGCCGCCGACGACCGGCTATCGCCGTTCGCTCGATCTCGATCAGGGTCTCGCGGCGGTCGAGTTCGAACAGGGTGGCACGCAGTTCGCCCGCGAGGTCTTCGCCTCGAATCCGCACGGTGTCATCGCGGTCCGGCTGACCGCCGATCGCGGTGAGGCCCTGAGTTTCGCGGTCCGGCTCGACCGCGTTGCCTTACCGGGCCAGGTGACCGCGACGGCCGACGGGCTCGCGTTCAGCGGCCACGCGTTCGAGACGCTGCACAGCAACGGGCAGCAAGGTGTTGCGCTCGAGATCCACGTCCGCGTGCAGACGGTCGGCGGGAGCGGTTCGCCGGCTGGTGATCGCTACGAGGTCCGCGACGCGGACTCGGCCGTCATCCTGATCGCGGTCGGCACCAGCTGGGACGGGCTCGAACGAGCCGAGAGCCTGCTCCGGAGGGCGCCCGCGTACGACGTACTCCGCGCGGAGCATGTCCGTGATCACAGCGCGCTCATGCAGCGGGTCTCGATCGACCTCGGTGAGTCGTCGTCCGGTCCGACCGACGTACGACGGGACCGGTTCGCGCACGGTCAGCGGGATGACGGCCTGCTCGCGCTGTACTTCCAGTACGGCCGCTACCTGACCGTCGCCGGATCCCGCGCCGACTCACCGCTGCCCCTGCATCTGCAAGGACTCTGGAACGACGGCCTCGCGAGCAGCTCGGGCTGGACGAACGACTTCCACCTGGACATCAACACCGAGCAGAACTACTGGGCCGCGGAATCGACGAATCTCGCCGAATGCCACACCCCGCTCTTCGCTTTCGTACGTCGCCTCGCCGAGGCGGGACGCGAGACCGCCGAGCAGATGTACGGCGCGCAAGGGTGGGTCGCACACACCGTCACCAACGCGTGGACCTACACCGCGCCAGGGAGTGGAGCCGGGTGGGGGCTGCACGTGATGGCCGGTGCGTGGATCGCGTCCCATCTGTGGGAGCACTACGAGTACTCGCTCGACGAGACGTTCCTGCGGGAGCAGGCCTACCCGGTGATCCGCGGTGCGGCGGCGTTCCTGCTCGACTATCTGGTCGAGGAGCCGGACAACGGCTGGCTGGTCGCCGGTCCGGCCGACTCACCGGAGAACTGGTACGTCGCACCGGACGGCTTCACGTGTTCCGTTGCCATGGGCAACACGGTTGACCGGGTCTTCGCGGAGGCAACCCTGCGGGCGTGTGGGGAGGCTGCCGCCGTACTCGACGTCGATCCCGAGCTCCGCGAACGGATCTCGTCCGCGCGATCGAGGCTCTCGCCGTTCCAGATCGGGGAGTTCGGGCAGCTCCAGGAGTGGCTGCACGACTACGAGGAGGCGGAGCCGTCGCATCGGCACACCTCGCATCTCTGCGCGCTGTATCCAGAGCGGCAGATCACCCCGCGCGGTACGCCAGAGCTCGCGCGGGCGAGTGAGATCACCATCGAGCGCCGTCAGGATGCCGATGGCTGGGAGCAGACGGAGTGGGTGGAGGCCAACTTCGCCCTGTTCTACGCACGGTTGCTGAATGGCGATCAGGCGCTTCATCACCTGACCAGCCTCATCGCCGAGGCGAGCGACGCCAACCTGATGTCGTACTCCGTCGGAGGCATCGCCGGCGCCCCCCAAAACATCTACTCCTTCGATGGAAACACCGGAGGCACGGCCGCCATCGCCGAAATGCTCCTCCAGTCCGACGGCACCGAAATAGAACTCCTCCCAGCCCTCCCGACCACCTGGCACAACGGCTCAATCCAAGGCCTCAGAGCCCGAGGCGGCCTGACCGTCGACCTGACCTGGCGCTCCGGCCGCCTGACCCAGGCGATCCTCCGCCCGAACCGGACGGCGAGCTACACCATCCGGTACGGCGACGAGACCGCGAACGTCGACCTCGTCGCCGGCGAACCAACAGCCGTTCGTCCCGGCAAGATCCAGTCGTAGAGCTGTCTCTCGCCTGTTTTCAGCCGGCTGTTGGGGTGAGGGCGGCGGCGTGTTTGCCGGTGGTCAGTGATTGGCCTTTGTCGATCATTTGTTCGGCCAGGCGGTCGACGGCGTGGGAGAAGGCTTCGGAGTTGTCGATGTCCCAGTCGGACAGGTGGTCCAGCATCCAGATGCGGAAGGCGCCGACGAAGCGCTGGAACATTTCCAGCCCGGCCTGGGTGAAGCGGTACTCGCCGAGGGTCTCGGAAAGGTAGCCGTCGGCAACCAACTGGTTGGCCAGGGGTTCGAAGACGCCGGGTGGCAGGCGGTGGTCGCCGGCGATGTCGGCCAGGCTGGCCGAGCCGTGCTCGGCGCCGCCGCGGTACACGCTCATGATCATCCAGGCCTGGGCGACGTTGAGGGGGATGCCGGACTGGGCCAGCACCTCCGGCGCCGGGTTGCGCTTGTGGTGACGGATCACGAGCGCGGCGAGCTTCTGGATCTCGTGCTCGGAGTCGAACGAGGCGGGCTGACCGAAGTTGTCGCCGAGATCGCTGGCGGCCATCCGCGCGGTGTCGCGCAGCGGCACCTCCTTCAGCAGCAGCGCGGTCACGAAACCAACCGCCGCGACCGGAACCGCCCACAGGAACACGACATGCAAGGAGTTCGCGTACGCCTCGGTCACCGCGGACCGCATCGACGCCGGCAGGTTCCGCACTCCCTCGACCGTGGTCACCACGCGCGGATCGGCGCCGGTGGCGCGGACGGCCTCGGCCAACTGGCCGGGCAGCTGATGCGAGTAGATCGACCCGAAGACCGCCACGCCGAACGAGCTGCCCATCGTGCGCAGGAAGCTCACCCCGGAGGTCGCGACGCCGAGGTCGGAGTAGTCGACCGTGCTCTGGACGACCACGGTCGGCACCGGCATGCACAGCCCGACGCCCAGTCCGAGGACGATCATGAAGCCCGCGATCTCGAGGTACGACGTCTGGTTGTCCAGCAGCGAGAGCAGGAAGAGCCCGCCGCCGATCAGCACGGTGCCGATGATCGGGAACAGCCGGTAGCGCCCGGTCTTGCTGATGATCTGGCCGACCACGATCGACGCGATCAGCAGGCCACCGACCAGCGGCAGCATCTGCAGCCCCGATTCGGTCGCGGAGGCGCCGCGGACGAACTGCAGGTACGTCGGCAGATACGTCACGCCACCGAGCATCGCGAAGCCGATGATGAAGCTCAGCAGGGCGCACACCGTGAACACACCGGACTTGAACAGCCGCAGCGGCAGCAATGGCTCGGCGGCGCGCGATTCCGCCAGCACGAACAGGCCGAGCGCGATCAGCGAGCCGATGATCATCGAGATGATCACCGTCGACGTCCAGGCGTACTCGTTGCCACCCCACGTCGTCACCAGCGTCAGCCCGGTCGCGGCCAGACCGATGAACAAAATGCCGAGATAGTCGATCTTCGGCCCGACCGGAGCCTTCACCGACGGCAGCGCGATCGACGCGACGATCAGCACGATGATGCCGAGCGGCAGGTTGACGTAGAACGCCCACCGCCAGCTCAGGTGGTCGACGAACAGCCCGCCGAGCAGCGGACCGACGACGGTCGAGACGCCGAAGACCGATCCCATCACGCCCTGGTACTTGCCGCGCTCGGCCAGCGGTACGACGTCCGCGATCACCGCCATCGCGGTCACCATCAGACCGCCGGCGCCGAGGCCCTGGATCGCCCGGGACCCGACCAGCCACAGCATCGAGTCGGCCGCCCCGCACAGCGCCGAGCCACCGAGGAACAGCACGACGCTGATCAGGAACATCGGCTTGCGCCCGTACAGGTCGCCGAACTTCCCGATCAGCGCGGTCATGATCGTCTCGGCGAGCAGGTAGGACGTCACCACCCACGACAGGTGGTTGGCGCCGCCGAGGTCGCTGACGATGGTCGGCAGCGCGGTCGCAACGATCGTCTGATCGAGGGCCGCGAGCAACATTCCGAGCATGATCGCGACGATGACCGCGTTGCGCGCGCCACGCCCGACCGGCTGAGCCTCCGTGTCCATGAGCCGAATGTAACCGGAGTTGCACGGTGCGCCACCACAACTCCACGGCAAAACGGTGAAGAAAAGGAAGGAAAGAGAGGGGGTGGGGCGGTCCGTAGTATGGGTGGGTGCCGTCGACATTGCCCGAGGGGGAGGTTGCGCCCCCGGACGGGGCGTTGCCGGAAGCCGCCGTTCGCGAGGCCGGGTCCCGGCCGCTGGGTTTCTACCTGCACGTGCCGTTCTGCGCGTCGCGGTGCGGATATTGCGACTTCAACACCTACACCGCCAAGGAGCTCGGCGGCGGTGGATCGCAGGCGTCGTACGCCGAAACCGCGGTCGGCGAGGTCCGGCAGGCCAGGCGGGTGCTGACGGAGCTGGACCGTCCGGTCGAGACGGTGTTCTTCGGTGGCGGAACGCCGACACTCCTGCCGGCGAAGGATCTCGGCAGGATGCTGGCCGCCGTACGCGACGAGTTCGGACTGGCTCCGGGGGCCGAGGTGACGACCGAAGCGAATCCCGAGTCCGTGGATCAGCAGTACCTCGAGGAGTTGCGCGCAGCCGGCTTCACCCGCGTCAGCTTCGGGATGCAGAGCGCCTCCTCGCACATCCTCAAGATCCTCGACCGCCAGCACACCCCGGGCCGCGCGCTCGAGGCCGTGAAGGAAGCGACCGCGGCCGGCTTCGAGCACGTCAACCTGGACCTCATCTACGGCACGCCCGGCGAGACACTCGACGACTGGCGGATCTCGCTGGAGTCCGCGTTGTCGGCACAGCCCGACCACGTCAGCGCTTATGCGTTGATCGTCGAGGACGGCACCCAGCTGGCCCGCCGCGTCCGCCGGGGCGAGCTGCCGATGCCTGATGACGACGACCTGGCCGACAAGTACGTGCTCGCCGACGAGCTGCTGTCCGCGCAGGGACTCAGCTGGTACGAGGTGTCCAACTGGGCCCGCACCGAGCAAGCGCGCTGCCGCCACAACGAGCTCTACTGGCGCGGCGACACCTGGTGGGGGATCGGCCCGGGCGCGCACAGCCATGTCGGTGGCGTCCGCTGGTGGAACGTGAAGCATCCCAGCGCGTACGCCGAACGCCTCGACGCCGGCGTGAGTCCGGCGTACGCGCGGGAGACCCTCGATGCCGAGACCCGCCGGGTCGAACGCGTCCTGCTCGAGATCCGGCTCTCCGCCGGCCTGCCACTCGACGTACTGGACGACGAAGGCCGGGCCGCGGCCACCCGGATGCCCGACCTGGTCGGGCCCGAAGGCGACCGGCTGGTCCTCACCCGCAAAGGCCGCCTGCTCGCCGACGCCGTGGTCCGCGATCTGCTCCCGTAACTGATCAAGAACGATCACTCTCAGCGAACTGCCAGGGTCTACAGCGCTCGGTGATCGCGGCGGATCTGTCCGTGACCAGGGCGGATGCTATGTACTGACCTGAACTGGCAAGTATCTCAGTGTGACCGTGAAGAGCTTGACACGACCGGTTGAAACGGCTGAGACTCAGCTCACTTTCGCGATCCGAGAGCGCTCTCAACTCCGTCCAGTTCCAGGGAGCTTTCACCATGCGGCACAGCGCCCGCACACGCCCCATCACACTCCTGCTTGCCTGCGGAGCGATCCTGCTCGCCACCGCGTGCGGCGGGTCCGGTTCGTCCGGTACGTCGAATGCCGTCGGCGGTGACGACGGGCCGAAGGTCGAGCTGACCGTTGCCACCTTCAACGAATTCGGCTACGACGACCTGTACCGCGAGTACGAAAGCCTGCATCCGAACATCAAGATCGTCGAGCGCAAGGCGCCGACCGTCGACGCGCACATCAAGAACCTGGACACGAACCTGGCGTCCGGCTCCGGGATGGCCGACATCGAGGCGATGGAGATCAGCTGGATCTACAAGTATCTGGCCAAGTCGGACAAGTTCGTCGACCTGCGGCAGTACGGCGCCGACGACCTGAAGAACCGCTGGCTGGACTGGAAGGTGGCCGGCGCGACCACGCCGGACGGCAAGATCCTCGGGTACGGCACCGACATCGGGCCCGAAGCGATCTGCTACCGCCGCGACCTGTTCGCCAAGGCCGGGCTGCCCACCGATCGGGCTCAGGTGGCCAAGCTGTTCGCGGACTGGCCGTCGTACTTCGCGACCGGGCGGAAGTTCAAGGAGAAGGTGCCGAACTCGGCCTGGTACGACTCCGCGGTGCTCACCTGGGAAGCGATGCGCAACCAGCTGATCGAGGCCTACTACTCCAACGAGGACCGCTTCCTCGGCGAGGACAACCCGCTGCTGAAGAACACCTGGGACCAGGTCGTCAAGGGGTCCGAGGACGGGCTGTCCGCCGGGCTCGAGGCCTGGAGCGACCAGTGGAACGCGGCCTTCCGGACCGACAAGTTCGCGACGATGGCCTGCCCGGGCTGGCTGCTCGGCGTGATCCAGGACAACGCCGGTACGTACGGCAAGGGGAAATGGGACGTCGCCGACGTGTTCCCCGGCGGTGGCGGCAACTGGGGCGGGTCGTACCTGACCGTGCCGAAGCAGTCCCAGAATCCTGAGGAGGCCGCCAAGCTGGCCGCCTGGCTGACCGCGCCGGAGCAGCAGGTGAAGGTGTTCAAGAAGATCGGATCGTTCCCGTCGACGCTGGACGCGTACAACGATCCGAACGTGAAGTCGCAAGTCAATGCGTACTTCAACAACGCGCCCGTCGGGCAGATCTTCATCGACCGGGCCCGCAGCGTGATCCTCAAACAGCACAAGGGTCCGCGCGAAGGTGAGGTCAACCAGGTCTTCAGCGCCAAGCTGGCCCTCGTCGACGCCGGCAAACTCACCGGCAAGGCGGGCTGGGAACAGTCGCTCGACCTCGCCGAGAAAGCCGCGAACACGCGAAAGGGAAGTTAGAACACGCCTTGCCGCAGTTAGAAATTTACGCAGATTCGCCCGGTCGCGTACTACGGTGTGAAGGTTAGCGCCACCAACTCCGGGAGGACCGATGAACGACTCTGGTTCTCCGACGTTGGAGCAGGTCGCAGCGCTCGCGGGAGTGTCGCGGGCGACCGTCTCGCGGGTTGTGAACGGATCACCCAAGGTCCTGCCGGACACGGTCGCCGCTGTCGAGCGGGCGATCGCCTCACTCGGCTACGTGCCGAACCGGGCGGCGCGTGCGCTGGTGACGCGGCGGACCGACTCGATCGCGATTGTGGTGCCTGAGCCGGACAGCCGGGTGTTCTCCGATCCCTTCTTCGCGGGCATGCTCAGTGGAGTCAGCCGGACTTTGGCTCCGACCTCGTCGCAGCTCGTACTGCTGATCGAGCCGGCCGAGGGTGATGACCAGCGCCTGCTGCGGTATCTGCGCGGCGGGCACGTCGACGGCGCGATCATCATCAGTCACCACGGCCGGGACAACGTCCTGCAGGAGCTCGCGTTGTTGCCGTTGCCGATCGTGTTCAGTGCCCGGCCGCTGGGTGTCGACGTGCCGGTCGCGAGCGTGGACGTGGACAACGTCGCCGGGGCCAAGACGGGTGTCGAGCATCTGCTGTCGATCGGACGGCGGAAGATCGCGACGATCGCCGGGCCGCTCGACATGACCGCTGGGCTCGATCGGCTGACCGGGTACCAGGATGCGGTGAAGGCGGCGGGTCTGCCCGAGATCGTTGCGTACGGCGACTTTACGGCGGACGGCGGTGAGCAGGCCGCGTTGCGGTTGTTCGACGAACACCCTGATCTTGACGGGGTGTTTGTCGCGTCCGATCTGATGGCGACCGCGGCACTGCGGGTGCTGTCGCAGCGGGGCCGGCGGGTGCCCGACGACGTCGCTGTGGTCGGGTTCGACGACTCGGTACTCGCGACCACGACCACGCCCAAGCTGACCACGGTCCGCCAGCCGGTCGAGCAGCTGGGCGCGCGACTTGCCGAGATCCTCCTTGCCAAGATCGCCGGCGCCGACCTCCACAGCCCCGAGATCTACGACACCGAACTGATCATCCGCGAGTCCGCGTAGACAGTTCGTGCATACGTCCACAACCTTTTGTTCACTCTGTGCTGCGATGACTGTCGGTGTTGGTGACGGCCGTGGTATTTGTGGGCGAAAGGGGGATGCATGACCGACCATGAGATCCGGATCGCGCTGGTGCTGAACGGCGGGGTCAGTCTGGCTGTGTGGATGGGCGGCGTGACGCACGAGCTGGATCTGATTCGGCGTGCGTCGGGCGACGGGAAGGCACCCAAGTCGCAGCCGTACGACGAGGAGCTGGCGAAACGGTGGCGTGACTTGTGCCGCCAGGGGGACGAGGACCGGCGGGTCGTGGTCGACGTGATCGCGGGCACCAGTGCCGGCGGGCTGAACGGGTCGCTGCTGGCGACCGCGATCTCGAACGGATCGACCCTGGACCCGGACGGCGAGCACGGCCCATGGCTGCGGCAGAAGTGGGTCGCGCTCGGCTCGCTCGAGGTCGGCAAGCTGGTTCCGGCGGTTGGGGAGAAGTCCACGTCGGTGCTCGACGGCAAGTATTTCCTGCAGGAGTTGGACAACCTGCTCAAGGGCGTCGCCGATGCGGGCGAGACTGCGGCCGAGGAGCCGGTCACGCTGTTCGTCACCGCGTCCGGGTTGGGCGTGCAGCAGTTCGAGGCGAAGGACGCGGCCGGCCAGGCGTTCGTCGTACCCGATCATCGGTATCTGTACGGCTTCACCAGTGAGGACGCCGAGAAGTACGACGGCACGACCCGCGAGTATTCGGTCGCGGACACGAACGGGCTGAAGGACACGAAGCTGCTGGCGCGGGCCGCCCGGGCGTCGGCGTCGTTCCCGGCGGCGTTCGGGCCGGTGATGGAGACGCCGAAGCTGGCCTCGTCGCCACCACGGATGCAGCCCCCGGCCGGGAGCAGCGCGTGGCTGGTCGATGGCGGCGTTCTCGACAACGCGCCGTTCGGGCCGGTTCTCGATGTGGTCGCGCGGCGGCCGGTGGCCGGACGGGCGAGCCGCTACGTCTTGTACGTCGTGCCGTCGGCCGGGATCGGGAGTGCGTCCACAGCGTTGCCCGAGGCAAAGGAGCCGAGCTGGCGGGTGGCCGCGCTGTCGGCGGTGCAGTTCCCGCGTGAGGTGGACTTCCGGTCCGATGTCGAGCAGCTCGAACGCCTGCTCCTGGAGGCGGACGCGTCCTGGTCCGACACCCAGCGGCTCTTCGATCGTTGCATGGAGCAACCAGAAGAGCGGGCCCGGTTGCGGGCCGCCGCCGCGGCGCTGCAGCCGGTGTACTCGCGGGGCCGTGCCGCCGGTGGGGTCTGGGAGGCGGTGACGGTCGCGAACCACGATCAGTCGACCGTGCTGGACGCCGCTTCCGCGCTCTCGGAGCCGGACGTCGACGAGATCCTGGCGGGCGATCACCCGTGGGTGCCGGCGCCCGACGGCTCGACCGCCGCGTTGCAGGACGATGCCGACGGCAACCCGGTGTGGCTGTGGGGGACCGGTGCGGCCGAGCGCGTCGTACGGCTGATCCTGCGCTCGTTGCGCAACCAGATCACCGATGCGTCGCCGGCCGAGCGGCCCGAGCTCGAGCGGCGGCTGAAGGCGACCAGCGACTGCCTCCTGCACACGCAGGCGGTGCGTGATGCGCTGACCGAGGAGCTGACCAAGGCTGACCTCGATCTGCGGCCCGCCGGTGGTGCCGAGGCGGTGGCGGTCGGGCTGGCCGACCTCTTCGACCAGTTACAGATCCAGCGGGCGCTCGGCGACGTGTTCGGCGACCTGATCGCGTCGATCGGTCGCGAGCTCGTCGGCACCGCGCTCGAGGTCGAGATCGTGTCGAGATGTACGTCGGCTCGCACACCCCAGCAGCGCAGTGCGCCGTTCCAGTTCCTCCGGCTCGGGCCGGACATTCCGCTGACGTTGCTGGACGACCAGCCCGAAGGGTCGATCGCGAACAACCTGAAGGACCGGATCCTGTACGGATCGCAGGTCGGGCACTTCGGCGCGTTCGGTGCGGCGGACTGGCGGCGGTGGGACTGGTTGATGGGCCGCCTGCACTGCGTCGCGCACCTCGGGGCGATGCTCGGCGCCGACGCGGACTGGATCCGCGAGACCCAGCGGCAGGTGCTCGAGGCCGAGGACTGGAAGCTCAAGACCGTTGCCGAGCGCATCCAACGGCTGGCCGAGGACTTCCCGGCCGACGCGGGCCTGCATGCGCTCGTGACGATGCGCGACGAGCTGAACGAGTCGGTCGAAGGCCGGGCGACGACCAAGGGCCTGGCCGACCGGATGGTCGAGGTGTCCGGTGGTCTCGGGCCGCAGGTCGGTACGTGGGTCAAGGCGACCGCGGGGCGTCAGACGCAGCCCACGTCCTGGCTGCTGCGGTGTGCGCGCTGGTTCACCGAGCCGGCTCGCGTCCTGCTCTGGGAGCGCGTCGTCCGGGGTGTGAAGCTGACGCCGGCGAGGCGACCGTTGGTGTTCGAGCCATGGTTGCCGGTGGCAACGTTCGTGGCCGGTGTGGTGCTGCTGGTCGCGGCCGGGATCGTGGAGGTTGCCGCCGTCCGCATCCTGCTCGCGGTGCTGGCCGGAGCGGTCCTCGCGGCCACCGCGATCCTCGGCGTCGTCGCCTGGTACGTCCGGAGCACGCGGCACCGGATCCGGTCCTGGATCGACCAGCGGATGCCGGCGCTCAGTCCATCGTCACGAAATCAATGAGTTCCTCGACCCGGCCGAGCAGTGCCGGGTCGAGATCGGCGAAGCTATTCACCTTCGACAAGATGTGTTTCCAGGCCGCCGCCACGTCGGCCTGATCGGTGGCCGGCCAGCCGAAGGTCTGCAGCACACCCTTCTTCCAGTCCTGTCCGTGCGGGATCCTCGGCCACTCCTTGATCCCCACCGACGACGGCTTGATCGCTTCCCAGATGTCGATGAACGGGTGACCGACCACCAGCACGTGCCGGTCGGTGACCTGTGCGGCGATCTTCGACTCCTTGGATCCCTCGACCAGGTGATCGACCAGTACGCCGAGGCGCCGGCCGGGACCTGGTTGGAACCGGTTCACGATCCCGGGCAGGTCGTCGACACCCTCGAGATACTCGACCACGACGCCCTCGATCCGCAGGTCGTCACCCCAGACCCGCTCGACGAGCTCGGCGTCGTGCCGGCCCTCGACGTAGATCCGGCTGGCCCGGGCGACCTTCGCCCGGACGTTGTTGACCGCGACAGAGCCCGAGGCGGTCCGCGTCTTCTTCGCCGGACCGGCCTTCTTCGGTGGCTTCAGGCTGACCGGCTTGCCGTCCAGCCAGAAGCCGGGGCCGAGCGGATAGGTCCTGATCCTGCCGTGCCGGTCCTCGAGATCGACGACCCCGTGCTCCCAGCGCACGATCGCCCCGACGAACCCCGACGTCGGCTCCTCGACGACCATCCCCTTCTCGATCTCCACCTCGACGGTCCGCCCGTTCTTGGGCTTCCGCCAATCCCCACTCAGGACATCGTTCCCATACCTGTCAGCCACTCGACAACCCTAAAGCTCGCCAGCTCCGACTTTGTGCACCACATCCGTATCCCGCGGCTCGCGGCGTACGGATCTCATGCACAAAGTCGGCCTCGCGACCGGCGGCCGGTGGGGACCGGCGGCCGGTGGGGGTTAGAAGGTGGGGGCTGCGTGGGTTGCGGATGCTTGGCGGGATGGCGCGGCGACGGTGAGCGCGAGATAGGTGACGAAGCCGACGACCAGGCCGACGGCCCAGGAGTAGTCGTAGAGCGGCTTCAGGAACGGGATCAGGCCGTCCTCGGGGAACGGGCCGGCGCCGGGGTTCGAGTACGCGCCACCGACGGCGAGCAGCGAGCCCAAGAGCGTGGCGACGACGGCTCGCCAGTTCCAGCCGGCGGCGTACCAGTAGCGGCCGTTCGGTTGGTACAGGTCGCCGAGGAACAGGTTGGTCCGGTCGATCAGCCAGTAGCCCGCGATCAGCACACCGGCCACGGACGCGAGCAGGCCGCCGTAGAACGACAACCACACGAAGATGTAGATCGACGGATCCGAGATCAGCCGCCACGGCTGGATCACGATCCCGACCACGCCGGTGAGCAGCCCCGCCGTACGGAAGTTCAGCCAGCGGGGGAGTGCGTTCGCGAAGTCGTACGACGGGCTCACGACGTTCGCGGCCACGTTGCACGACATGGTGGCGAGGATCGCCATGATCAGCCCGACCGTCACGACCACCGGGTTCTCGAACCGGCGGGTCAGCTCGACCGGGTCCCAGATCGCCGAACCGTAGACGATGACCGTGCCGGAGGTGGTGATGATCGAGACCAGCGCGATGAACGACATCGTCGTCGGCAGCCCGATGATCTGCCCCCAGATCTGCTGCCGCTGACCCTTCCCGAACCGGGTGAAGTCGGGCATGTTCAGCGACAGCGTCGCCCAGAACGCGATCATGCCCATCAGCGACGGCGCGAAGATCTTCCAGAAGTCGGCGTCCCAGCCCAGCTTCGACGGCTGCGACAGGATCGGACCGAACCCGCCGGCCTTGACCAGGATCGCGACCATCAGCGCCAGGAACGCGACCGTGACCAGCGGCGCCGCCCAGTTCTCGAACCGGCGCAGACCTTCGATTCCACGCCAGATCAGCACCATCTGCAGCAACCAGAAGAACGCGAAGCTGAGCCACATCGTCCACGGATGCCCGCCGATCGCGGACGCCTCGGTCCAGCCCTTGCCGAACAACTCACCGACGATCACGTAGATCGCCTGCCCACCGATCCACGTCTGGATACCGAACCAGCCGCACGCGATGAAGGCGCGCAGCAACGCCGGGAAGTTCGCGCCGCGGACGCCGTAGAACGCCCGCGCGAACACCGGGAACGGGATGCCGTACTTCGTGCCCGCGTGGCTGTTCAGCAGCAACGGGACCAGGACGATCAGGTTCCCCAGCGTGATCGTGAGGAACGCCTGCAGCCAGTTCATCCCGAGCGCGACCAGCCCGGCGGCGAGCAGGTAGCTGGGGATGTTGTGGGCCATCCCCATCCACAAGGCCGCGTAGTTGTACGTCGTCCAGGTCCGCTCCGGCAACCGGGTCGGCGCCAGCTCGGCGTTCCCGTACCGGCTGTTCACCACCGCGTCCGGATCGGCGAGCTCGACCCGCCCGTCGGGGTGAACGGTCTGTTCCATCGTGGTCATCGGTCCCACCCCATCCGGTCGCGGACGTCTACCTCGGAACAAACTGCGGTACGACGTGACGTCCTGTCAACGGACAACTACGACTTATGTCAGGTCTTAGCTGATCAGCCGTCTACTTGATCAGGCGCAGGGCGAACGGGTACTTGTACGCCTGGCCCTTGCTGGCCGCCATCGCGGCCATGATCGCGAGCACGATCGCCAGGACCCAGATCGCGAAGAACGTGAAGAAGCCGACCAGCACGACCATCAGGATCGAGGAGGCGACGTACCCGATCGTGACGGTGATCTGGAAGTTCAGCGACTCGATCGCGTTGGCGCGGACGGTCGGCGACTGCTCACCCTTGACCAGCAGGACGATCAGCGGCGCGATGAAGCCGAGCACGATCGTGCCGATGTGCGCGACCAGCGACCAGGTGCGCTCCTCGTCGGGACGCAGCGGCTGCGGCGGCGGCGCCTGGTAATTCGGCCCGGAGTTCGGGCCGGCGGTCGGCGGCGTCTGGTTGAACGACGTCTGCTGGTACGGCGCCTGGCCCTCGGGCGCGTGTGGTGCTTGCGGAGCCTGATACGGCGGCTGCGAGCCGTTCTGTGGTTCGGTCATGACGGAACCGTAGAAGAGCGACGGCACCCAGAATGCCGAATTGCGCCAACGACCGCACACCTGTGCGCCTTCAGGCAGGCCTACCCAGGGCCGAGCAGTGGGAGCGTCGGCCGGCGGGGTGTCCCGAGCGTTTCGTAGCCGCGTTTGATCGCTTCCTGAAGCTCCGCCACCGACCACGGCCAGTCGTCGGTGTGCTTCAGCGCGTCCTCCAGCGACGTGCCGGCGTGGTGCAGCCCGGAGATCGTGTTGGCGATGGTGCCGAGATCATCGGCCTGCCGGCGCACGAAGTCCGGATCCACAACGGCACCATGCCCGGGGACCACCGTGGACGTCTCGGAGAACAGCCCGATCACCCGGTCCAGCGTGTCCGGCCACTCCAGCGGGAACGAGTCGTCGCCGTACGACGGTGGCGCGGACTCTTCGACCATGTCACCGAGGAAGAACACATCCACATCCGGTACGACGACGATCGCGTCGCCGGACGTATGGCCGTTGCCGAGGTGGAGCAGCTCGACCCGGCGATCGCCGAGCTCGATCACCTTCGCGACCGAGAACGTCGTACCGCTCAGGTCCTCCTGTGTGGCCGCGTTCTCGTGGAGGTAGACGGTTGCGTCGGTGAAGACGCTGTTGCCGACGACATGGTCGAAGTGGGCATGGGTGTTGACCACCCACCGGACCGGCTGATCGGTCAGCTCACGGATGTGTCCGCGAAGCTCCTCGGCCTGCTCGGTCGTGGCGCGGGTGTCGATCACCAGCGCGCCGTCCGATCCGACCACCAGGCCGACGTTCAGGTCCCATTCGTCGTATCGCCGAACCCAGCAACGATCCCCGACCTCGGCCCACGCACTCATGTCAGCGACCTTACCCGGGGAAGTTCCGGCTCATCTCTTGAGCCTGGTGGTTGACGACGTCTAAGGTCGCAAGTGTTCCGATAGAAACCTCGAAACTTTCGAAGGATGGCTGTCTTGACGCGAGCATTGGTGGTCCGGGGTGGCTGGGAAGGTCACGTCCCGGTCGAGGCGACCGACCTGTTCATCCCGTACCTGAAGGAGAACGGCTACGACGTCACCGTCTCCGACACGACCGAGAGCTACCTCGAGCTGGACGGCGTCGACCTGGTGCTGCAGTGCGTCACCATGAGCGAGATTCCGAACGAGCACGTCAAGGCTCTGGACGCCGCGGTCCGTCAGGGCACCGGGCTGGCCGGCTGGCACGGCGGCATCGCGGACTCGTTCCGGAACAGCGCCGACTACAACTTCATCGTCGGTGGGCAGTTCATCTCGCACCCGCACGGCTTCACCGACTACCGCGTCGACGTGGTCCCGGAGCAGTCTGGGCACCCGATCGTCGAGGGCATCAGCCACTTCGACGTGCACACCGAGCAGTACTACATCCACTACGACCCGACCGACACGGTCCTGGCCACCACCACGTTCTCCTCGCACCCGGACTACCCGTGGATCGAGGGCGCGGTGATGCCGGTCGTCTGGACCCGGACCTGGGGTGAGGGCAAGGTCTTCGTCTGCACGGTCGGTCACAAGCTGGACGACCTCGAGACACCCGCGGTGCGGACGATCATCGAGCGGGGGCTGCTGTGGGCGAGCCGATGACGGGCACAGTGACCGGGGTAGGCATCGTCGGAACCGGAGTGATCTCCGGCACGTACTTGGAGCACCTGGCCAAGCTCCCCGGCGTCGACGTGGTCGCTGTCGCGGACTTGGACGTCAGCCGGGCGCAGGCGATCGCCGACCAGAACCCGGGCATCCGCGCACTGTCCCCGGACGAGCTGTACGCCGCGGACGACGTCGACATCGTGCTCAACCTGACCATCCCCGCCGCCCACGCGCCGGTGCACCAGGCGGCGATGGAGGCCGGCAAGCACGTGTACGGCGAGAAGCCGCTGGCGATCGACCGGGCTGCGGCCGAGCCACTGCTGAAGTACGCGGCCGCCAACGACCTCCGGATCGGCTGTGCGCCGGACACCGTCCTCGGCACCGGCACCCAGACCGCACGGGCGGTCATCGACCGTGGTGACATCGGCGTACCGCACGCTGCGACCGCGTTCATGGTGACGCCCGGGCACGAGCTCTGGCATCCCGCACCGGAGTTCTACTACCAGCCTGGTGGCGGTCCGGTCCTCGACATGGGTCCGTACTACATGACCAGCCTGGTGACCCTGCTCGGACCGGTGCGGCGAGTCACGGCGCGAGCTGGCAAGTCCAAGGCCGAGCGTCAGATCCACACCGGTCCGCGAGCCGGTGTGACCTTCCCGGTCGAGGTGCCGACGCACGTGACCGGCGTACTCGAGCATGAGTCCGGTGC
Source organism: Kribbella sp. NPDC055071 (assembly GCF_053608045.1). Classification (NCBI taxonomy): domain Bacteria; kingdom Bacillati; phylum Actinomycetota; class Actinomycetes; order Propionibacteriales; family Kribbellaceae; genus Kribbella; species Kribbella sp. NPDC055071. Next base: position 14,158 of record NZ_JBSGUS010000041.1, on the reverse strand, counting down.
GCTGAGCACTGTGCTGATGTCGTTCGACGTGTGGGCCGGACGCCTGCCGCGGATCGAGGTGCATGGAACCGAGGGCAGTCTGTCGGTCCCGGACCCGAACGGGTTCGACGGCACGGTCGAGATCGCCACGGCCACGAACCGTGACTGGACCGAGGTTCCGGTCGCCGGTGGGTACGCCGGAGCCGGCCGCGGGGTCGGAGTGGCGGACATGGCTCGGGCGCTGCGCAACGGCGAACCACACCGGGCCAACGGCACCCTCGCGTTCCACGTGCTCGACGTGATGGAGTCTTTCGTGGACTCCGCCGTACAGGACCAGCCCTTGGATATTGCGAGCACTGTTGAGCGCCCCGCCGCCGTTCCGTTGGGAGCGTCACCCGAGACCGCCTAGACTGGCACTCTGAATGTTTGAGTGCCAAATACTCAGAGTGCCGAAGCGGAGAGGGTGGTGCGGGTGCTGGACGACCGCAAGCTGGATGTTCTCCGCGCCATCGTCGAGGACTACGTAGCGACCCACGAGCCGGTCGGCTCGAAGACGCTCGTCGATCGGCACAACCTCGGTGTCTCTCCGGCGACCGTGCGTAACGACATGGCTGCGCTGGAGGAGGAGGGGTACATCACCCAGCCGCACACCAGCGCCGGCCGGATCCCGACCGACGCCGGCTACCGGCTCTTCGTGGACAAGCTCAGCACGGTCAAGACCCTGACACCGGCCGAGAAGAAGGCGATCACCTCCTTCCTGGCCGGTGCGGTCGACCTGGACGACGTCGTACGGCGCACTGTCCGTCTGCTCGCCCAGATCACCCGCCAGGTCGCGATCGTGCAGTATCCGTCGCTGAACCGGTCGAGCGTGCGGCACATCGAGGTCGTCACGATGACTCCACGGCGGCTGCTGCTGGTGCTGATCACGAGCACCGGCCGGGTCGAGCAGCGGATCGTCGAGCAGCAGCAGGACGTGGACGAGCACCTGATCGCCGACCTGCGCTCCCGGCTCAACACAGTGCTCGCCGGTCAGCGCCTGACCGACGCGACCACCTCGTTGGCCCAGGTCGCGGACACGTTCGCGCCGGCCGATCGGCAGCTCGTCGCGGCGATCGTGACGACGTCGCTGGAGGCGTTCACCGACGAGGTCGGCGAGCAGCGGATCGCGGTCGGCGGCGCGGCCAACCTGACCCGGTACGGCGACGACTTCGAGCGGAACGTGAAGCCGGTGCTCGAGGCGCTCGAGGAGCACGTCATCCTGCTCAAGCTGCTCGGCGAGGCGACCAACCCGCAGACCCTGACGGTCCGCATCGGCCACGAAAACCCGTACGAGGGGCTCGCCACCACCTCGGTGGTCGCGACCACGTACGGGTCCAAGTCGGAGGCGCTGGCCACGCTCGGCATCGTCGGCCCGACCCACATGGACTACCCGAGCACGATGGGCGCCGTCCGCGCCGTCGCCCGCTACGTCAGCCAGATTCTGGCGGACTCATAATGAGAGACGCCCCCACCAACCCCTGGTCTGGAGTATGAGCACCGATTACTACGCCGTCCTGGGCGTCAGCCGTGACGCTTCACCGGACGAGATCAAGAAGGCGTACCGCAAGCTGGCCCGCCAGTACCACCCGGATGTGAACGACTCCGAGGACGCGCACCACAAGTTCCAGGAGATCGGCCGTGCCTTCCAGGTGCTGAGCGACCCGCAGAAGCGGCAGATGCACGATCTCGGCGGTGACCCGTTCGCGTCCGGTGCCGGCGCCGCAGGTGGTGCCGGGTTCGGCCAGGCCTTCACGTTCACCGACATCATGGACGCCTTCTTCGGCCAGACCGGCGGGGCGACCCGCGGGCCGCGGCCGCGGACCCGGCGTGGGCAGGACGCCCTGATCCCGCTGCGGATCGACCTGGCCGAGGCCGCCTTCGGGACGACCCGGGAGCTCAAGGTCGACACCGCGGTCCTGTGCCCGACCTGTTCGGGTTCCGGCGCGGCGGCCGGCTCCGAGCCGGTCACCTGCGAGATCTGCCACGGACGCGGTGAGGTCACCCACACGCAGCGGTCGTTCCTCGGCGAGGTGCGGACGATGCGCCCGTGCCCGAACTGCCGCGGTTTCGGCACGATCATCCCGAGCCCGTGCGTCGAGTGTGCGGGCGACGGCCGGGTCCGGTCCCGTCGTACCGTCACCGTCAAGATCCCCGGCGGCGTCGACAGCGGCACCCGCGTGCAGCTGTCCGGCCAGGGCGAGGTCGGCCCCGGCGGCGGCCCGGCCGGTGATCTGTACGTCGAGATCGAGGTCGAACCGCACGAGATCTTCACCCGCAACGGCGACGACCTGCACTGCACGGTCACGCTGCCGATGACGGCTGCCGCGCTCGGTACGACGATCGACCTGCCGACGCTCGAAGGTGAGACGACCCCGCTCGAGATTCTGCCGGGCACGCAGTCCGGGACGGCGCAGCGGCTGTCGGCCCGTGGTGTCCCGCGGCTGCGGCACGCGGGTCGCGGTGACCTAATCATCGAGATTGTCGTCGAGACCCCGACCAAGCTTGACGACGCCCAGGCGGACCTGCTCCGGCAGTTGGCCGGGGTGCGTGGCGAGGAGCGCCCGCAGGGACACGTCCAGGCCACGCACAAGAGTGTCTTCGGCCGCCTCCGCGACGCCTTCGGCGCCCACTAGATCCCATCCGGCCCCCGCGCGATGTCTCCCCCACCCCTCGACATTTCAGGGGCCGACCCCGCAATTGGTGGGTTGTCCCCTGAGATGCGCAGGGTGCAACCCACCATTTCAGGGGCCAGCCCCTCGGATGGTGGATGGCTCGGAGGCGGTCGGTAGATGAGTGTCGCCGTGTTTTTTCGTGCGGAGCTCGACGGGGACGAGTTGGTGCTCGGCGGCGCTGAGGGGCGGCATGCTTCTGTCGTACGACGGATCGGGCCGGGCGAGCGGATCCGGTTGACCGACGGGCGCGGGGCTTGGGCCGAGGGACCGGTGACGGTCGCGTCCAAGGCCGGGGTGACGGTTGGCGTCGACGAGCGGGGGAGTGTGCCGGCGGCCGAGCCGCGGTTGGTCGTCGTCCAGGCGTTGCCGAAGGGTGAGCGGGCCGAGCTGGCGGTCGAGATGCTGACCGAGGTCGGCGCGGACGTGATCGTGCCGTGGAACGCGGACCGGAGTCAGTTCCGCGCGAACCCCGAGCGGGTCGAGAAGACGCTGACCAAGTGGCAGGCGTGGGCGTTCGAGGCGAGCAAGCAGTCGCGGCGGTCGTGGTTCGCCGAGGTGACGCCGATCGCCACCACGGCCGAGGTCGCCAAACTGCTGAGCGATGCGGCTCTGCCGGTGGTGCTGCACGAGGAAGCCACCGTCCCGCTCGCCGGTCTCGACGTACCGGCTGGTGGCGACGTGGTGATCGTGATCGGTCCCGAAGGCGGGATCACGCCCGCCGAGCTGACCACGTTCGGCGTCGAGCCGGTGCGCCTGGGCGACACCGTTCTCCGCACCTCGACCGCCGGAGTCGCCGCCACAGCCGCCCTCCTGACCCACTCCCGCTGGCGCTAGTGGACCGCGCGGACTGAGTGGTCTCCGGGATGATGTCGTATCGCAGCGTTCCCGTTCGTGGAGTTGGTGCGGGGTCACCGTGGCCGCCGCGCCGAGAGCCGTGAACCGGTCCTCGTTCTGGTCTGACAGGAGACGACAGTGGCGGAGTATCTGATCAGCTTCAACGACGAGTGGGTGCCCGACCACACCGAGGCGGAGATCGGCGCGAAAGGCGTCGCCTCGCGCGCCGTGATCGACGAGCTGAAGGCCGCCGGCCTGTTCGTCTTCGGCAACGGGGCGCTCGACGCTTCGACCGTGGTCTGCAGCGTCACGGCGCGCGACGGCGAGCCGATCTTCACCGACGGGCCGTACGTCGAGTCCAAGGAACACCTGGGCGGCTTCGCCGTGATCGACGTCGCCGATGACGCCGCCGCGCGGTACTGGGCCGGCCGGCTCGCTGTCGCGCTGGACTGGCCGCAGGAAGTGCACCGGTTCCCCAACCCCGTCGGCTTCGACACCAAGGCCTGACGCGGCCTACTTGACCTCGATGATCTTCGAGTCGGCGTCGGAGATCGTGCCGTCGGCGTCGGAGATCAGGTAGGCCTCGATCTGCCAGGAGCCGGGGTCGAGCTTGAGCTCGAAGAGGTACGGCGCGAACTTCTGGCCCTGCTTGGTGTTCGTGAACCCCTTGACGACGGCGCGGGTCTTGAGGTTGGTGGCCTGGTAGTTGACGGTGGCCTCGAAGGCGTTGGCGCTGCCTTGGACCGTGACCGGGCCATCACCCAGCACTTGACCGTTCTCGGGGGAGTCGATCGAGACGAGGGCCTGGACGTCGGCCGCCTGGGCCCGGCCCAGCGGGGCGGAGGTGTCGATCTGGCCGAAGAGCTTCGCGCCGATCCGTCCTTGCTGGGTGATCAGGATCGGCATCGAGCCGCTGCCCAGGGCGCCCTGGACGGTGTAGACGAGCTGCTGCGCGGCGACATCCGCCAGGTCGGCGTCGAGCCTCGTGGACGGGAGCTGCTTGAAGTCGACCGTCACCATGTCCTTGCTCTGCAGGACCGAGCCGACCTCGGCGCCGCGCCAGACCGTGTAGTAGTCGGGGTCGGACGGCGACTTGGTCGTCATGATCCGGAGCGCCTGGACGGCCGGACGACCCGAGACCTTGGACCACGTGCGGTACAGGCGCGTGGTCGACCTCGCCTGCGCGCTCGGCTTCGGGCCGATGCCGCTCGTCCCGCCGGCGCGGTCGCCCAGCCAATAGATCGGTACGACGGCGCTCTTCACCGACTGCTCGGGTACGCCGGCGTCGGTCGGAGCCTTGGTCGCCACCTGAGTCGTCGGTGTGGCCAGGGTCGGACCCGGGGTCACGACGGGCGTTCGTGGCAGCTTCGACGACGGGACTCCGGTGGCCGAGGTCGTCGTACCGGCTCCGGCGACGGTGTCGCCGTCGTTCGCGGAGTCCTGCTGGCCGGTGAAGACGGTGAACGCGCCGATCGCCGCGGCGGTCCCGAGGGCGGCCACGCCCGCGGTGAGGACCCAGGGCCGACGAGCCGCGGGTCGGCGTTGGGCGTGCGCGCGAGCGCGGATCTCCGGCAGTGCGTCGGTCGGCTCAACGCGGTCCGCCTCCTCGGCCAGGGAGCGGCGCATCAGCTCGTCGAACGCGTCGTTCGGGTTGTCGTTCATGCGTTCCGCTCCAGGAGCTGGCGCAGCGACTTGGTCGCGCGCGCGGCGTGGCTCTTCACGGATCCCTTGCTGATACCCATCGTGTCGGCGATCTCGGCCTCCGAGAGGTCACCGTAGTACCGCAGCACCATCACAGTGCGTTGCTTCTCCGGCAAGGTGCGCATCGCGTCGATGACCCGGTCGGTCTCGGCCGTCCGCAACGCCGCGTGCTCCGCGCTGGGCTCGTCCGGCAGGGTCCGTGGCAGGTGTTTGTCCACCACGACCAGGTGACGCTGCCGGGAGCGGCAGCGATTCACCACTGCGGTCCGCAGGTAGGCGAGGGCCTTGTGGGGGTCGCGCAGCCGGTGCCAGCGGCCGTGCATCGCGACGAACGCGTCCTGCACGATCTCCTCGGCCGCGCCGACGTCGCGCAGCAGCAAGGCGCCCAGGCGGACCAGCGACGTGTAGTGCGCCGTGTACACAGCCGTCAGCGCCTCGTCGGCATCCCACGAGGACTCAGGTGTCACGCACTCTTCGTACACCACGGCCGGTTGTGCCACGACACGATGACGCGAAGGCGGCCTTGCAGGTTGACAACAGGCGGGCCCGAATCGGGGCGTCGCGGGTTATTACGAGTGAGGCTGTCGGCGCGGGAGGCTAGCATGGGGTAGTTCGCATCATCGGCATCAGGAGGGAACAGGCTGTCCAGGCCACGCAGTATCGACTCGGAGGCGCGTGACAACGCCACCGCCGGCGCGCAGGCGTCACACAAGATCGTCGTGCCGAACAGCATCGACATGGTGGCCCTGCTCGGAGCCCGGGACGAGTTCCTCCGCATCGTCGAGAAAGAGTTCGCCGCCGACATCATGGTCCGCGGCAACGAGATCACGCTGAACGGCGAGCCCGCCGAGCTGGCCCTGGCCGAGCGGCTGATCGACGAGCTGATCGCCGTCGTCCGGACCGGTCACGGCCTGACCGCGGACTCGGTCGAGCGCAGCATCGCGATGATCAAGTCCGCGACCGCCGAGAGCCCGGCCGACGTGCTGACGCAGAACATCCTGTCCAGCCGCGGCCGCACGATCCGGCCGAAGACGCTGAACCAGAAGCGCTACGTCGACGCCATCGACAAGAACACGATCGTCTTCGGCATCGGCCCCGCCGGTACCGGCAAGACGTACCTGGCGGTCGCGAAGGCCGTGCAGGCGTTGCAGGCCAAGGAGGTCACCCGGATCATTCTGACCCGGCCGGCCGTCGAGGCCGGTGAGCGCCTCGGCTTCCTGCCCGGCACGCTGTCGGAGAAGATCGACCCCTACCTGCGCCCGCTGTACGACGCTCTGCACGACATGCTCGACCCGGAGTCGATCCCGCGGCTGATGACGGCCGGCACGATCGAGATCGCGCCGCTGGCCTACATGCGTGGGCGGACGCTGAACGACGCGTACATCATCCTGGACGAGGCGCAGAACACCTCGCCCGAGCAGATGAAGATGTTCCTCACCCGGCTCGGGTTCGGCTCGAAGATGGTTGTCACCGGCGACGTCACCCAGGTCGACCTGCCGACCGGGACGAATTCGGGTCTCCGCGTCGTCCAGGACATCCTCGAGGGGGTCCAGGACCTGACGTTCTGCCGGCTCACCTCACACGACGTCGTCCGGCACAAGCTGGTCGGCCGGATCGTTTCGGCGTACGAGAACTACGAAGGCAGTGCGGACTCCACCAGATGAACGTCGAGGTCAACAACGAGTCCGGCGTCGACATCGACGCGCACGGACTGATGCGGCTCAGCCGGTTCGTGATGTCGTCGCTGCGGCTGCATCCGGAATGTGAGCTGTCGATCAAGCTGGTCGACGAGGACACGATGGCCAAGTATCACGTCGAGTTCCTGGATCTTCCGGGTCCGACCGACGTGATGTCGTGGCCGATGGACGAGCTCCGCCCCGGGTCCGCGGACACCGGCGACGACTCGGATCTTCCGCTCGGGCATCTGGGTGACATCGCGCTCTGCCCGACCGTCGCGGCCGCGCAGGGCGCGAAGGCCGGCCACGGTACGTGGGCCGAGCTGGAGCTCCTCACCGTCCACGGCATCCTGCACCTCCTCGGCTACGACCACGCCGAACCCGCCGAAAAAGCAGAAATGTGGGACGTCCAAGGCCGCCTCCTAGAAGCATGGCGCGCCCCGGGAAACCGGTTAGGGCAGGAGTGACGTTGCTGTGACCTCCCACGACCTTGTTCTTCTGGTTGTGGCTGCGGTGCTTGTCCTGTTGGCCGGCTTGTTCGCCGGTGCCGAGGCGGCACTGTCGTCGTACTCCAAGGTGCGCGCGAACGAGCAGGTCGAGCAGGGCAACCTGCGCGCGGTTCGGTTGCGCGATCTGCTCTCCGACGCCCCGCGGTACCTGAACTCGCTGCTCCTGCTCCGTCTCAGCTGCGAGATCACCGCGATCGTGCTCGTCACGCAGGCCCTGTCCGGCGTGCTCGAGGTCACCTGGGAACACATCCTGATCACGGCGGTGGTGATGGTGCTGGTCTCGTACGTGATCATCGGCGTCGCGCCGCGCACGCTCGGCCGGCAGCACTCGGACCGGTTCGCGATCGTCTCGGCCGGTCCGGTGATGGCGTTGACCCGCATCCTCGGTCCGCTGCCCAAGGTGCTGATCATGATCGGCAACGCGCTGACACCGGGCAAGGGATTCGCCGAAGGCCCGTTCGCGACCGAGGCCGAACTGCGCGCGCTGGTCGACTACGCGGAGAAGTCCGCGGTGATCGAGTCCGGCGAGCGGCAGATGATCCACTCGGTCTTCGAGCTGGGCGACACGATCGTCCGCGAGGTGATGGTGCCGCGGACCGACATGGTCTACATCGAGCGGCACAAGAAGCTCCGCCAGCTCACTTCGCTGGCGCTGCGCTCGGGGTACTCGCGGATCCCGGTGATCGGTGAGTCGCTCGACGACATCCTCGGCGTGGTCTACCTCAAGGACGTGATGCGCCGCGTCTACGACAATGCGTCCGCCGAGTCGACCGAGCGGGTCGAGTCGGTGATGCGGCCGTGCATGTACGTACCGGACTCCAAGCCGGTCGACGAGCTCCTGCGCGAGATGCAGGCCGCCCGGATGCACCTGGCGATCGTCGTCGACGAGTACGGCGGTACGGCGGGACTCGTCGCGATCGAGGACATCCTCGAGGAGATCGTCGGCGAGATCACCGACGAGTACGACGAGGACCCGGACTCGGTGCAGGAGCTGTCCGACGGCGCGTACCGGGTCTCCAGCCGGCTCCCGATCGACGAGCTCGGCGAGCTGTTCGGCGTACCGCTGGACGACGACGACGTCGACACCGTCGGCGGGCTGATGGCCAAGCTGCTCGGCAAGGTCCCGATCCCCGGCGCCGAGGTGGAGCTCGAAGGGCTGTCGCTGACGGCCGAGCGCCCGTCCGGCCGCCGCAACCAGGTCGGTACTGTGCTGGTACGACGGGGAGACCCCGCCACCACCCCGCAGGACCAGAACCACCAGCACGCCTGATCCACTCCGCACCTGCCCACCTACTCACTCAGAACCATCACCGGTTCAGCTTGTTGTTCTGTTCTTTGGAGTATTTCTTGTCAGACCTCTCGGCCGAAGACGCCAAACTCGTCACACTCGCCCGCGCGGCCCGTGCTCGGACCCGCGCCGCCGAGGGCGCCGCCGTCCGAGACACCGACGGCCGGACGTATTCCGCCTGCACAGTCGCGCTGGACACCGTCCAGCTGACCGCGCTGCAGCTGGCCGTGGCGATGGCGCTCTCCTCCGGGGTGAAGGGTCTGGAAGCCGCGGCGATCGTCACCGAGGCGGACTCCGCCGACCCGGGCGTCGTCCGCTACTTCGCCGGCGCCAACATTCCCGTAGTCCGCGCCAACGGCGCCGGAGAGGTCCTCGATGTCGTCAACACCTGAGCCGTTCAAGTCCGGTTTCGCTTGTTTCGTTGGCCGCCCCAACGCCGGCAAGTCCACCCTCACCAACGCTCTGGTGGGGAAGAAGATCGTGATCACGTCGTCGAAGCCGCAGACCACGCGGCACGCCGTGCGTGGGATCGTGCATCGCCCGGACGCACAGCTCGTCCTCGTCGACACGCCAGGTCTGCACAAGCCGCGCACGCTGCTCGGCGAACGGCTGAACGACGTGGTCAAGACCACCTGGGCCGAGGTCGATGTGATCGCGGTCTGCCTGCCGGCCAGCGACAAGATCGGGCCGGGCGACCGGTTCCTGGTCGGCGAGGCCGCGAAGGTCGCGAAGACCCCGAAGGTCGCGCTGGCCACCAAGGCCGACCTGGTCGAGCCGGACCGGATGCTCGAGCACCTGTCCGAGATCCAGGCGCTGGGGGAGTCGGCCGGGATCGAGTGGGCCGCGATCGTCCCGGTCTCGGCGACGTCGGGTTTCCAGGTCGACGTGGTCGCGGACGAGCTGGTCAAGCTGCTCCCGGAGGGCTTCCCGCTCTACCCGGACGGCGACATCACCGACGAGCCCGAGGAGACGCTGGTCGCCGAGCTGATCCGCGAGGCCGCGCTCGAAGGGGTCCGGGACGAGCTGCCGCACTCGATCGCGGTCACCATCGACGAGATGGGCCTGCGCGAGGACCGGCCGGAGGACAAGCCGCTGCTGGACATCTACGCGAACATCTTCCTCGAGCGCGACAGCCAGAAGGGAATCGTGATCGGCCACAAGGGCGCCCGGCTGCGCGAGGTCGGCGCGGCCGCCCGCCAGCAGATCGAGGCCCTGCTCGGTACGCCGGTCTACCTCGATCTGCACGTGAAGATCGCCAAGAACTGGCAGACCGACGCCAAGCACCTGAGGAAACTCGGTTTCTGATGAGCCTGCGTAACCCGGTGTACGCCGCTTTGACCGGTCCGCACTCCACCTTCGCCGAGGTCCGTGGCAACGCCCGGCGGTACCCGACGGCGGTCGCGCCGTTCCTCGGTCTGCCCGACGACCCGACCGGTCAGGACTGGGCCGACGCCGCCGTTCTCCTCGGCACCGGATCCTCGGCCGCGCTGATCCGGCCGGATTTCGCCGTTCCCGTGCCGTTCAAGCTCGACCGCCAGTTCGACCTGGTCCAGTTCGTCGCGCCGCCGACGTTCGGGGTTCCTGACGACGAGGCGGTCGTGCTCGGGCCGGACGACGTACCCGAGATGCTCGCGCTCGTGGCGCTGACCGACCCCGGTCCGTTCCGCTCCCGCACGATCGAGTTGGGGACGTATCTCGGCATCCGCCGCGACGGTGACCTGATCGCGATGGCGGGGACCCGGTTCGCCCTGCCCGAGTACACCGAGATCAGCGCCGTCTGCACGCACCCGTCGTACCAGGGCCTTGGCTTGGCGAGTCGCCTGCTCCGGGCTGTTGCCGCCGGCATCGAAGCGACCGGGCGAACGCCGTTCCTGCACACAGGTGGGACCAACACCGGCGCGATCCGCCTCTACACCAAGCTGGGATTCACGCTGTCGAACGAGATGAAGGTCACGCTCGTCGAACTGGTGTAGAACATTTCGAGCCGACCCTAAAGGGTGCCGGAATGCCCCCGGCGGGACGCTACCGTCGGGCCTCGATCTCGAGTCGTTCGAGACTGAGAGCTGGAGGGGAATTCCTTGAAGACAGTGCAGCGAATCGCGGTCGCCGCAGCGGGGATCGGCATGCTGGTCACGAGCGCAATGGCCGCGCCGGCCGTCGCGGGCGGCAAGCCGGAGCCGAGGGCAGCGTTGGCAGCCAGGCACATCGCCGAGGCGAGGACGCAGTCGTCCGCCGCAGCGGAATGCATCCAGAGTGTCGGTTGGGTCAACGCAGCGGCGCAGCAGACCGAGGCGTACGTGACGCCGGGTAAGCCGCCGAGCGCGGTGGCCTATCCGCCGATCCCGTTCGTCGGCATGCGGAGCTCCGCGAGCTGGTACATCGTGGTCAACTCGACCGGTACGACGGCCTACGAAACCGGCCTGTTCCTGCAGGGCAGCAATCTGTACCGGGTCACCAACTACCTGTCCACGGAGCGCCTGATCTTCTCCAAGGTCGGCACCGGCTGGGGGAGTTTCAAGACGATCGCCACGTCGAACTACACCGTGGCCAAGCCGCGGCACACGTACCTGTACGGCCTGAACTCCGACGGGAACGTGTACCGCTACGCGGTGAACGGCAACACCTTCAAGGCGCTGGGCAAGTTCGGTGGGTTCGCTAAATTCAAGACGATGACGGTGATCGCCGAGAACCCGTCGTACGACACGTTGCTGATGACAACCAACGCCGGCGCCCTCTACACGATCCGGATCCCGGTCACCGCGACGGCCAAGCCGGTGGTCAAGCTGATCCGCTCCGGTGGGTGGCAGAACTTCGAATCGCTGCTGGTGGAAAGCTGCGGATTCAAGGGCGGCTTGCTGATCACCGCCATCGACCGTGACACCAAGACCGGGTACCAGTACGCGATGAGCAAGGCGACCGGCGCCACGACGCAGCTCACCGGGTACGGCAAGATCCCGGCCGGCGACGCGTTCAACGGCGTCTTCGACGGTGTCGCCGACTTCGCGATCACGACGTACTACTCGCAACTCGTCAGCGAGTGACCTTTGCAACTAGGTGCAAGGACAGTTATCTGCTCCTCGCGCCAGCTATAGTCACGCTCGATCTCGAGTCAGTCGAGATGATCAGTCTCTGGAGGGGGACTCCTTGAAGAAGATGCAGCGCTTCGCGCTCGCTGTCGCGGGCATCGGCATGCTCGCCGCCACGGCGGCGACCGGTCCGGCCGTCGCACAGAACGACCCCAAGCCGTCCGCGGCCGCCAAGCTGGCCGACCAGGTCAAGGCGGCCCAGTCGAAGGCGGGGCAGTCGAAGAAGGCAAGCGCCACCCCCGCGGACACCTGCTTCTCGTCGGTCGCGTGGGTCACCGCCGCCGGCCAGGTCGGCCAGGCCGACATCACGCCGCAGAAGCCGCCGAAGCCGCCGACGTCCAGCGGTTACGTGCCGTACCCGTTCGTCGGTGTGCGGGCGTCCGCGGCCTGGTACCTGAACTTCAACTCGACCGGTACCCAGCTCTACATGACCGGTCTGTTCCTGTCGGGCGCCAACCTGTACCGGCACACGACGTACATCGACGACGCCGGCTTCCACCCGGGCGTGCTGAAGGTCGGGTCGGGCTGGACGAGTTTCAAGACTATCGCCACGTCGAACTACAGCGTTGCGAAGCCTCGGCACTCGTACCTGTACGGCCTGAACTCGGACGGCTATGTGTACCGGTACGTCGTGAACGGCAACACCTTCAAGGCGTTGGGCAAGTTCGGTGGGTTCTCGAAGTTCAAGACGATGACGGTGATCGCCGAGAACCCGTCGTACGACACGTTGCTGATGACCACGAACGCCGGTGCGCTCTACACGATCCGGATCCCGATCACCGCGACGGCCAAGCCAGTCGTCAAGCTGATCCGCTCCGGTGGGTGGCAGAACTTCGAATCCCTGTCCGTGCAGGGGTGCGGTGAGAAGGGCGGCTTGCTGATCACCGCCATCGACCGTGACACCGACACCGGATACGAGTACGCGATGAGCAAGGCGAACGGCGCCGCGACGGCGCTCACCGGGTACGGCAAGATCCCGGCCGGGGAAGACTTCACCGGAGCCTTCGACGGCACCGCCGAGGCCGCGATCACGACCTACTACGACCAGTTGGTCAGCGAGTAACCAGGTAGTCAGCGAGTAACCAGGTAGTCACTGAGGGCCCGGGAACGCCGTTCCCGGGCCCGTTGTCACGGCCGCCGAAGCGGTATGGTCCCGAATCATTGCAATTAGCTGCAAATACACCCATTCGGTCCCCAGCGCCAGCTATAGTCGCCCTCGATCTCGAGCACGTCGAGACAATCGGTCTCTGGAGGGGGACTCCTTGAAGAAGATGCAGCGCTTCGCGCTCGCCGTCGCGGGCATCGGCATGCTCGCAGCGACCGCTACAGCAGGCCCGGCCATCGCCGGCAACGACCCGAAGCCGTTCTCACTGGACAAGTTTCCGGCCCAGCTGAAGGCGGGTCAGCCGCAGAAGGCCTCGGCCGCGGCGGACGCATGCATTCAGACAGTCGGCTGGGTCACTCCGACGGGCACGGCTCCTTGGGTCGACGTCACGCCGGCCAATCCGCCGAAGCCGCCGATCTCCTCCGGCTACGCGCCCTACCAGTTCGTCACCGCCCGGGCGTCCGCGAGCTGGTACCTGGTCTACAACGCGGCCGGGACCCAGCTCCACATGTCCGGCCTGCACCTGCAGGGCGGCAACCTGTACCGGCAGACGACGTACCTCTACGCCGACGACACCGTCAAGGCGACCGTCGCGAAGGTCGGGTCGGGCTGGACGAACTTCAAGGCCATCGCCACGTCGAACTACGTGCTGACGAAGCCCCGGCACTCGTACCTGTACGGCCTGAACACCGACGGCTTCGTCTACCGGTACGCGGCGAGCGGCACCGGGTTCAAGGCGCTGGGCAAGTTCGGTGGCTTCCGGTCGTTCAAGACACTGACGGTGATCGCCGAGAACCCGTCGTACGACACGTTGCTGATGACGACGAAGGCCGGTGCGCTGTACACGATCCGGATCCCGATCACGGCGACGGCGAAGCCGGTCGTCAAGCTGATCCGCTCCGGTGGGTGGCAGAACTTCGAGTCGCTCGTGGTGTTCGGGTGCGGTGACAAGGGCGGCGCGCTGATCACGGCGATCGACCACGACACCGACACCGCGAACCTGTACGCGATGAGCAAGGCGAACGGCAAGGCGACGGCGCTCACCGGGTACGGCAAGATCCCGGCGTCCTCGAACTTCAACGGTGTCTTCGACGGCACCGCCGACGCCTCGGTCACGGGCTACTACAACCAGCTCGTCAGCGAGTAGTCAGCTAGCTGGAAAGGTCGGGGGGCGCCGGTCGCGGCGGCCCCCCACGCAGGTGAGAGCGGCGTGGGGTTTCTCAGGGTGCGCCCCACCCTGCGGGTGTTGAGCTGCTCGTTTATTACGAT
>NZ_JBSGUS010000040.1:0-37238 GCF_053608045.1 Kribbella sp. NPDC055071 | reverse complement strand
AAACGCTCGACTGGGACACCCCAGCCGAGGGCTTGCGTGATCTACTCACTACCTAGAAACCAGCACGGTGTTGCAACGACCCCTAGAAATCGCCGACTCCCGGGCCCTTTTCGTTTGTGCGGACTGCAGCTTCCTGCAATCCCCGGTGCACAACGGCGATCCGGACCTGACAACACGCTAGGTTTTCAAGCGATCATTTCGGTCCACTTGGGGAGAAGAGCAACGATGCAGCGTCCGACAGCCAAGGCCGTCGCCACCGCCGCCACACTGGTCATCCTGCTCGCCGGTTGCGGCGGTAAGGACGACACCAAGAGCTCGGGCTCTGGTGAGACCGCGGCCGGCACGACGCCGACCACACCGGCGGCTCCGCCGGTCGCCTCGTTCGATCCACCCAAGGATTTCGCGGTCTCGGCGGCGTATCCGGTCCCGCGCAACGACAACGACGACATCTACGCGCTGAGCGCCGGGATGATCGGCCGGACCGCAGTGCTCGCCTCCAACACCGGGCTCAAGGCGTACGACGTCGCCGCCCAGCACGCGCCCTGGACCGTGGCGGCGACCACCACGCCAGAGACGATCAAGATCCTCGACCACACCAGGCCCATGACGGCCCAGGTCGACGGCAAGGACGCGGTCGTGATCGCCTGGGCCCAGTCCGACAAGGGCGGCGGCACGGTGAAGGCGCACGGGCTGGTAGTGGTCCAGTGGTTCGATCCCACCGAGGGCAAGAAGCTCGCCGAGGCGACGTACGACGTGGCCTCCCTCGGCCCCGGTGGCACAGTGGACGCCATCACCTCCGAGAGCGTCGACAGCGCTACCGGTCAGGTTGCGTTGGCGGTGCACCCGCAGATCACCGCGGCGACCTACGGAAAGTCGGTCACGCAGCTGTCGATCTTTGCCGACCCGAAGACCCAGAAGGCCACCGGGATCCCGGGCGTCTCGGCCGGTGGCGTCCTGAACGGTGTCGTCGTCGCTGCCAGGGAGAGCTCGTCGGAGAACGCGAAGGACAGCGCGATCGTGCTCGCCGACGGCGCGTCCGGCAAGATCACCAAGCAGATCCCGACGAAGCAACAGTTGCTGACCGTCTCCGGGGCCGGGACTAAGCACGCCTACTTCAGTGCATCGTCGTACACCGGGATCACCCAAGCAGGCACGAGCACCTACAGCAGCTCGTTCTTCGCCGCCGACATTGCGAGCGGCGCTGTCGTCGAGACCAAGTCGACGCGCGAGAACAACGAGCGCTACGACTACTCCTGCCTCGGCGACCAGGCGAGCGCGATCGTCTGTAACACCCGCGCCCAGGGCACCGCCAGCGACGAGATCTTCGCGGTCGACGACAGCACCGGCAAGAGGCTCTGGGGTTACACCGACGAATCGGCCGGCCGGGTGGTGCCGCAGATCACCGCCGCCTTCCACGGCGTCTTCTACGGGCGGGCACAGGGCCTGCCGATCGCACTGACCGCTGCCGATGGCAAGGACCTCCCGCTCACCAAGACCTCGACCGGAACCGCCACCCCTGGCAGCGACTCGACCGCGACGCCGGGCTCTTCGGAGACGCCGGGCTCGTCCGAGACGCCGGGCGGCGGCAGCACGCCGAGCGGCCCGCAGAGCGTGGACCCGTCCGGCGATCAGGCGAGCGCCTTCGGCTCGGACCTCTCGCTGTACGACACCCAGCTGGGGATTCGGACTCCGGACGCAGTGACGCAGTTCGGTGGCGTCTACCTGCAGGGATCCCGCGGCGACGACTTGGAGATCCAGAAGGTCCTGGTGACGTTGAAGCCGACCGCCTGATCCAACCCACACTCAAGGGCGTCTTCCGGCGCCCTTGGGTGTGCTCAGACGTCGGTGCGGTGGAAGTTCAGGAACGAGCGGGACGGCGTCGGGCCGCGCTGGTCCTGGTAGCGCGAGCCATACTGCTTCGATCCGTACGGGTGCTCTGCGGGTGAGGAGAGGCCGAAGAAGCAGAGCTGGCCGATCTTCATCCCCGGCCACAGCTTGATCGGCAGGGTTGCGACGTTCGACAACTCCAGCGTCACGTGCCCGGAGAAGCCGGGGTCGATGAACCCGGCGGTGGAGTGCGTCAGCAAGCCGAGCCGGCCCAGCGAGGACTTGCCCTCCAGCCGCGCCGCCACGTCGTCGGGCAGCGTCACCAGTTCGTACGTCGATCCCAGCACGAACTCACCGGGATGCAGGATGAACGGCTCGTCCCCGTCCGGCTCGACCAGCCGGGTCAGGTCGGGCTGTTCCTCGGCCGGGTCGATATGCGGGTACCGGTGGTTCTCGAAGACCCGGAAGAATCGGTCCAGCCGGACGTCGACACTCGACGGCTGCACCATCGCAGCGTCGAACGGGTCCAGCTGGACCCGCTTCGCGTCGATCGCGGCCAAGATGTCACGGTCGGAGAGCAGCACGAACGCAACTTAGCAGCGCAATCCCCGTCAGCCCAGCCGACGGCGTGAATACTTCGTCCGGACAATACCGGGTGCAATGGCCGGTGGTGGATCGTCCGGAGCCCTCAGCTCTCCGGCGGGACCGCACCACCAGACCATTTCCCGACCTTGATCCCGGTACCGTTGGGCCACATCTCGACGACAGCGCCCGGAACTCAGATCTGGGCCATAGGCAACTAACTCAGTCGGCCAGCTTGTTGAACCGCGACACCTGGGTGGCGAAGGTCTTCACCTGCGCCGGCGACCAGTCCTTGAGCAGGTCCTCGATCACCTTGTGCCGCTTCTTCCGGGCCGCTGCCAGCTTGCGCTTGCCGGCCGCGGTCAGCGTGAGCAGGGTCGCCCGCGCGTCCGACTTGTCGGCCGCCCGCTTCAGCAGGCCTTCCTCTTCCAGCCGCGCGCAGGCCCGGCTGACCGGCCCCTTGTCCACCTCGAGCGCAGCCACCAGGTCGGCCATCCGCACCGGCGCCAGCTCCTCGACGTGGTTCAGCAACGCGTACTGCGCCGGCTCCAAGTCCGGGTGTGCCTCGTCGGACAGCGTCCGCTGCAGACCGCGCAGCCGGCGAGCCATCGTGACGAGCTCCTTCTCCAGGTTCTCCAGCGCGTCACTCGTGTCTGTTGCCACCGTTCACCCCTTCATCCAGTTGCCCCGCAACCATCTTGTCCGGTCCCTGCGAGGACCGCATCCTCACGTTGCGTCGAATGTTGCCCCCGGCAACGCGTTCTAATCTGCCAGAAGATGACGGGCCTGCCCAGTCCTGAGCGGACCCTTTGTGGAAAACTGCCCAAGAACCCCCCGCGCTAACCGCCGAAGAACCCCTTTTCGATGCATCCGGCACCATCCCCCTGACCGCGCAACAACTCGACCCGGCATTCCCGGGCCGATTGTCCGTCGCGTCCGCCCGCCAACCCGCCCACCCGCCGTGCGTGCACCCCCACCCATCGGCTATGCTCGTCTGCGCTTGCCGGTCACACCGGTGCGCGGGTGTAGTTCAATGGCAGAACATCAGCTTCCCAAGCTGACAGTGCGAGTTCGATTCTCGTCACCCGCTCCACGAGGACACGCCAGGTCAGAGCCTACTTCCGACCTGGCGTTCTGCTGTCTCACGACTCCTGCGGCAGGTCGGTGCCATGACGTGCCCGCTCGGGCCGGCAACCCCGTCGCCACCATCTTCATCCGGCCTCTTGGCCACATCCTCGCCAGTCAGGTCGGCGATCAAGGGTTCCGACATCCGCCCGGCTAGTTGCCGCCACCGACTGTCCCGGGCGTGGATGTCGCGAACAGCAGCAACCGGCCGCGTCTCCCACCCGCAGCATGAACTCGACGCGAATCGCGCCGGCCCCAGGATCCAAGCACAGTTCAGGATGCATTGCAGAAGATGGTCGACACCGCGTCCACGGGACGCGGACCGGGTGAGACCATCGAATCCGCGGGCGAGGGCGCCGTCTCCCGACCCCCGGATACCACCGGGTAGGCGCACCAAACAGGAGGTTGACCCGGATGGAACTTGGCGCGGCAGAGATCCGAGCTCAGAACGAGATGCGGCTTGCTCATTTCCGGGCATATTCGGCCCTGCCGACCAAGATCGTCGAATTGGCGGAGCTTTATCGGACCGCCGCTCCGACCGAGTCGGAGGACGAGACCGTCCAACGAATTGCCAAACTGTTCGACACCTCACCTGAGGTTGCCTTCGCGATCCACAATTGCCAACTGCTCTACCTCCACCCGCAGAAGCAGGCAGCTGTCCGCGAAGAGATCGAGAGCCTGGAGGAGTACCTCCGACGCCCCTAGACACGACTTGACGACGCTCCGATCGCAGCTTGCACCGTGCCAGGCCGGAGGGAACTGCCAGTCACGGGTGCTCAACTGCGGTTGCTCGACGGAAGATCTCTGGTCGGGTCGAAGGTTGACCTGCGCAACGGCCTGCCGACGAAACGGATGCTTCAGGCAATCGTTTGACACACAGCCATTGGCTCCCGGCGATGCTCTGGACCTTGGCGCCGGTGCCGTCGGCAACTGCCTGCCTGCGTCGCACTGCCTGGATGAGCCTTCGCCTCGGGTCGGGTGGTGCGTGGGTCAGATGATGGGGCCGGTGTTGATGGATGTGCTGGACTGGGCGCCGATGAACGGGTTGTTTGCGGCCCAGAGGTCGCCGGGCTGGTAGTTCGGTACGTCGAAGTCGCAGACCACCCAGCCGCCGGCCTCGCCGCGGCCGTTGAAGCACTCGCGGCCCCACTTGGTGTGGCTGGGCAGCGACTTGATCGTGCCGGCCGCGGACTGGCCGTTCGCCTTGGTGTCCTTCACCCAGACCTTGTCCGAGCCGGACTGGTAGCACGCCTTCGCGCCGGTCACCGACACGCACGTCACACCGGACGGCGGCGGACCGCTCGGCTTGCCGTCCGTGGCCGACGCCGCGGTCGCCGTCCCGCCGGCGATGACGACTGCCAGCGCGGGAACCGCAACCAGTACGCGTCCAAGCCTGCTCATGTCCTTCTCCTCACGTAGAAACCTCAGGTCCCGTGGACCTCGAGCTCGACGATCCGGGACTGGGTGTGGTCGTTTCCGTCAGGGCAGAGGATACGTGCGGCGTCAGCCAACGACAGGGCGAGGTCCACCGTGTTCCGCAACTGTTGCCTTGGTCAACCGTTTGGCCGATGCGGCGCGATCGTCAGGTCGAGCTGGTCGGCGAGGAACGTGCCGAGCGAGCCCCATCCGTTGACCGTCCAGACCTGCAGCGCGCCGGTGAAGCAGACCAGGGTGTGACGGGCGAGAGCCGGTACGTCGGTATGCGCGCGGAGCTCACCAGCGTCGACGGCGGCCTGATAGAGCCTGGCGCAGCTGTCCACGACGGCGGCGGAGCGTGCCAGTGCATGGGCGCGAAACTCGGGATCGGCGACATCGAGGCCGTTGCCGACCTCCTCGCGATGTTTGGCCGGGGCAACGGACGAGAGCAGGAAGTCTCGGACGGCGGCCAAGGGTGACCTGTTCCGTGCTTCGGCCTGCTCGGCGGCGCGGAGCAGGAGGTCCGACGATCGGGCTGCGGACGCGAGCAGGAGGCCACGCTTGGAGCCGAAGCGCTGCAGCAGCGTCGGCGCCGCCAGCCCGACCCGGGAACCGACGGCCGCGAGGGTCAGCTGCGCCAGGCCCACCTCGGCCAGCACCTGGCGGGTCGCGTCCAGGATCACGTCGTCGCTGACGAGCCGTGGCCGGGCCACTCCACCGCCTCCGAGTTTGTGAACCGCCATTCGTTAATTGATGGAACAGTAACAGATCCGTGCGCACTCAGTTATGTAGTGGCAACGGATGAAACACGGGGTCCAGGGATGGGTTCCGCGCGGCGTTCGTTGCCCGGTCCACCCGCCGCGGCCCGGGCTCGTCGTACAACGGGAGCCTTTTCATGCGTTTCGCCCGCACCGCTCTGGGTCTGCTGCTGACTGTGGCCGGCCTGGTGGTCACCGTCGCCGGAGCCCTGGCCGCCTTCTGGCTGGTCGGCCCGGACAATACGATCTCCACGCCCGGCCGATCGCTCAGCAGCCAGGGCCTGGCCGTCATCACCGCACCCAATCTGCTCGACCGGCACGGTCCGACCCTGCACGTGACCGCGACCGGCGACAAGCCGCTGTTCGTCGGCGTCGGCCAGGACCTCGACGTTCGCGACTACCTGAGCAGCTCTGCGCACACGCGACTGGTCCGCTTCGACCCGCCGGCGACGTTCGGCACGCAGGAGATGCGCGGTGGCACCAGCAAGCTGACGCCGCCCGGCAAGCTCGACTGGTGGGTGGCGCGGTCCGGGACCGGCGAGTCGACCGTCGCGTGGCCGATCCAGGACGGCCGGTACGACGTCGTCGTGATGAACGCGGACGGCAGCCCGGCGGTCGGCGCCCAGGTGCGCTTCGGCATTCAGATCCACCGCGCCTTCGGCCTCAGCCTCGTCGTCCTCGGCGCCGGCGTCCTGATCCTCGCGCTCGGCCTGATGCTGGCGTTCCGCCGCCGGCCGGCGCGCACTGCGGCCACCACCATCACCACCGCGCCGATCAGCATCCCCGCGGCGCGCATCAAGACCAACGAGCCTGCCTACTCTGCGCCCATTC
This sequence comes from Kribbella sp. NPDC055071, assembly GCF_053608045.1. Lineage (NCBI taxonomy): Bacteria > Bacillati > Actinomycetota > Actinomycetes > Propionibacteriales > Kribbellaceae > Kribbella > Kribbella sp. NPDC055071. Next base: position 30,699 of record NZ_JBSGUS010000040.1, on the reverse strand, counting down.
AGCCGGTATTGGCTCCCAAGCCGGTGGTGCCGGTCCCCGCCGAGCGTGTTTCGCCGTTCGCGCCGGAGCGGGTCAGCCCGTTCGCACCAGCGCCAGCACCCGCATCGGCACCCTCGCCCGTGCCGGCGGCCCCGATGTTCATGTCAGCCGCAGCCGTCGCCCGGGCGAAGTCTCCCCGCCTCGTCGGGGTCGGCGTCGTCCAGAACAACCGAGCCCACGACGAACGCCCGTACGACGAGCCCGCACCCGACGACCGTGCGTCCGCGGAACCGGCGCCCGAGGAGGAGCCGGAGACTGTCTCGCTGGTCGAGTCGCCCGAGTTCCAGAAGAGCGACGAGGCCGTGCGCAGGACCGCCGCCCTGCTGGCGAGCGGTGCAATGTTGCTCACGACAACGAGTTGCGGCCTGCTCCCGGCGAAGAACACCGCCGAGGCCAGCGAGAGCCGCCCGGCCGTCACGCTCGCGGAGGGACAGGCCGTCGTCAGCCGGTACAACGAGCTGAACAACAAGGCCAACCAGACCCGCGACGCGAAACTCTCGTCGACCATCGAGGCGGATCCGACGCTGGCCCAGACCCGGGCCGGTTTCCTGATCGGCAGCAAGCTCGACAGCGCGGGGAAGGACAAGGACAAGCCGTTCACCTACACGGACCCGAAGATCGGTGCGCCGGTCTTCACGTCGTACCCGATGCGGTTCGTGGTCGACTCCGGGATCTCGGGCGCGCCCGACAGCCGTCAGCTCGGCGTGTGGGAGCGGCAGAGCGCGGCGACGCCCTGGCTGCTGACCCACTCGGTGTATCCGTCGAAGGCGGTCAAGGTGCCGTCGATCGACGGTCTCCGCAGCCTGGGCAGTTCCGACGTGCAGAAGCTCAGCAGCCCGCCGGCCACGGTCGGCAAGGACCTCGCGGCGTACTTGACCGGTGGCGCGAAGGCCCCGCAGTCCAAGCTGTTCGTGCCCTCTCCGGGTACGACGAAGCTGCTCGAGCTCCGGGCCAAGTCCAAGCTCACGGACACCGCGGAGCCGTACATCGCGGGCGTCACCGACACCTACCAGCTCTCCGGTGAGCCGCTCACCTTCATCACGGCATCCGGCGAGGCGCTGGTCTTCCTCTCGCTGACCGAGCAGTACCTGCAACGCGTCGAGCCGGGGTCGAATGCGTACTGGACCAGCGGCGAGGCGACGGCGTTCAGCGGCAGCACGGTCAAGTACACGCAGACCTTGCACCAGGACTACCTCCACCAAGTCGCGCTGGTCATCCCCACCAAGGCGGCCGGCACGCCCATCGGCATCCTCTCGATGGACGTCCAACTGGTCGGCGCTGGCGGGTCCTAAATTGCGGTAAGCGGTTGCCGGAAGATAGTTCCGCCTGCTTGACTCCCGGAGTGAGGTTTTTCCCCTTCGCCCGGGAGTACCAGTGGACATCACCCGCCGCCGCCTGCTGTCGTTCGTGCCCGCCACCGCTCTGTTGACAGCGGTCAACCCCGCGCCAGGAGCCCGGGCAGCCACCACCGGCGACATCAACCCGCTGCTGACCAACGCGATCGCGATCTACGCCGGTACGGCGGAATCCAACGCGCGCCCCGAAGTCGCGGCCAAGCTCGCCTCCCTCGACAGCACCGCTCGCACCTGGCTGAAGGCGCTGGACACCGCCGGCGCCGGCGAGCTCTTCAAGGGGCTTCCACTCGGGACCAGCGATCCGAACCTGAGTGCGTCGTACCAGCATCTCTATGAGATCGCGCTCGCGACCAAACGACCCGGACCGGCGTCGGACCTGCAGGGCAACGAACAGATCCGGACCCGGGTGGCCGACAAGCTGGTCTGGCTGCACGAGAACTACTACGGCGACCAGTCGAAGGGGTACTACGGCAACTGGTTCACGTGGGAGATCGGGATCTCGACGTTCGTGTCGAAGACCCTCGCTCTGCTGGACGCCCCGGCGGCGCTCGTCGCGCTGTACGTCCCCTCGATGGACGCCTATCTGCGCAACGGCAAGAACGGCGATGTCGACCTCGACTCACGCTTCCACACCGGCGCCAACCTCGTCGACATCACCGCGAACCGGGTGTTGCAGGGCGCGCTGATGGGCGACGACGCGCGGATCCAGAAGGCGTTGCAGGACCAGTTCACCGTGTTCGCGACCGTCGACCCGTACAACCTGCAGCACGGTGTCACGGACGGGTACTACGCCGACGGCTCGTTCATCCAGCACTCGTCGGTCGCGTACACGGGCTCGTACGGAAAGGCCCTGCTCAGCCGGGTCGTGCAGACGATCAAGATCCTCGCCGGCACCGACTACGAAAGGAAGGAAGGAAAAGAAGGAGATGGGGAAGGCGGCGACGACTTGGTCGGCGTGGTCCAGGGGTGGGTCGAACACGGGTTCGCGCCGCTGATCTTCGAGGGCTGGATGATGGAGATCGTCAAGGGTCGCGCGGTCTCCCGCACCGCGACCGGGTACGACGATGTCGCGGTCGTCGTGGAGGCGATCGTCGATCTGGCCGACTATGCGACGGGCCCGGATTCGGCCCGGTTGAAGGCGTTCGCGAAGTTCACCGCCCGGCCGACGATCAATCCGACGTCGTTCGTGTCCCCGGTGAGCGTCGCTCGATTCGCGGACATCGCGGCCGATCCGGCGATCGTCCCGGCGGATCTGAATCCAGCCGCGAGCAGTACGGCGTTCAACGCGATGGACCGCACTGTGCATCGTCGGCCCGGGTACGCGTTCGCGCTGGCGCGGAACTCGGAGCGGATCAGCAAGTACGAGTACATGAGTGGCGAAAACCTGATGCCATGGTTCCAGGGCGACGGCGCGCACTACCTGTATCTGGCCGGTCAGGATCAGACCCAGGCGTACGGCGTCGACTACTTCACGACCGTTTCGCCGTACGCGCTGAGCGGCGTCACCGCGCCGGTAGAGGCCCGCAAGTCCGTCCCCGAGCTGTACGGGACGCAGTACTACGACAATCCACCGACCTTCACGTCGTCGTCGGAGGCGCAGAACACCTATGTGTACTTCCCGACCGGGACCAACGTGCACTCCGGCGGCGCGACGCTCGATGCGTACGGCGCGGTCGGGTGGGTGCAGTCGGACGACTTCGCCTACGCGTCCCGGGAGAGCCTGCCGGACGACTTCGTCGTGTATCGCAACGCGTCGGCGACCAAGTCGTGGTTCCTGCTCGACGACGGGATCGTCGTACTCGCGGCCGGGGTCGGTGACGCGACCCGCGCGGTGACCACGACCTTGGACACCCGGATCGCCGGTCCGGCGTCGGCCGTCGCGGTTTCCGGCGTACGACGGGATGGGCGCGCCTGGACCGGGATTGGGACGGTTGATCCGCGGTGGCTTCGCTACACCGATGGACAGGTGTCGTTGGGGTACTACTTCCTGCAGCCGAGCACTGTGGCGGTCGGGCTCGAGCAGGTGACACGAAGCCGGCGGGTGGTGCGCACGTCGAATCCGGATACTGCGGTGACCAAGCAGGTGTTCGGTCTCACCGTCGCCCAGCCGGCCGGTGCGACAAGGGCGATGGCGTACGCATTGGTGCCTAACGCAACGGAATCGGGACTGGGTTCGTATCGGCACGGGCGGGTCTCGGTGCTCTCGAACACCTCACGTTTACAGGCGATTCAGCACCTTGGGCTGCGGTTGACCGGCGTGAACAGCTTCACGCCGGGCCATCACACCCTTCCAGGCCTGACCATCGACGGGCCTGCTTCCGTGCTGCTGCAACGTCAAGCGGACGCCGTTGTGGTCTCAGTCACCGACCCCACGACCAAACGCTCCTCGGTCACGGTCCATCTCTGGGGTCAGTACCTGCGGGGCGACTCGCCGGACGTGCAGGTCACGCGCACTCTGACGGGCACGCGGCTGACTTTCAGGACTGATCAGACGTATGGCCGGAGTCTGACGGTCCGGCTTGTTCGAGCTCGGTGATCAGGGTCCGCATGGTGGCGAGCGTCGTCCGCAGATCGTCGAGGTCGACGGACTTGCTGAGCTCCGCCGTCCACGGGTGCTGGACGACGGCTATCCGGCGGATCGCCAGATAGCCGGCCTCGGTACAGGCGAGCAGTTTGGCCCGGCGGTGCGCGGGATTCGGCCGGTACTCGGCCAGCCCGCGCTCGACCAGCAGGTCGGCGATCCGCTGCACCGCCTGCCGGCTCACCCCCATGATCCGGCCGACGTCGGCGACCGACCGCGGCTCGTCCAGCACGCCGCCCAGCACCTGCCACCAAGCCGCGGTCAGTCCGCCGTGTGCGGCCAAGTCCTGGGCGGCCTCGAGCAGCCGGGCATTCAGCCGGAAGGTGGCCAGGACGACGTCCGTCAAGACAATCCCACCCTCCGTGGCCGGCTGAGCCTCGGGCCACTCGTCGCGCGCTGTCACACCATCACTCAATCAGCTGAGGAGTACGCCGTACGCCGCGGGGTCCGCCCGATGGAACACACCCTCGTATGCGGTCAGCTTCGGCTCGCGCAGGAGCCCGAGCTGCGCCAACGTCGCCGCCGCGAACTGCACCGGCGCGTCAGGCCCAGCTGTGATCAGATTCCCATCGGCGAACGCCCTGGCGTCGACGTAGTTGTCGGTGCCTTGGTAGCCCGTTGCCTGCAGGTACTCCTTCGCCGCGCTCGTGTGCTTCCGCTCGTCCAGCAGCCCCGCCCGAGCCAGTCCGGCCGTCGCCCCGCAGATGGCCGCCACCGGCACCGACGCCTCCAGGAATCGCGCCGCCAGCTTGGCGAACGCATCCCCGCCACCGGCATCCCACTCACCCGATCCCGCGAGCACCAGCAGATCGCCGGCGTCCGGCTCGACGTCCGCGATGGTCACATCCGGAACCACCCGCAGCCCGCCCATGGTCACCACCGGCTCCAGCGACTCGCCGACCGTCACGACAGTCCACGGCACGCCAGTGAACCGTCCAGTCCGCAACTCGACCGTCAGGTGCCCGATCTCCCAGTCCGCGAACGTGTCATAAACCGCTACATAAGCTGTCCTCATAGACAACATGTTGTCATAGACGACAACATGTTGTCAATGGGTCTCGCCCGGTTCGAGGCGCACGGGCATGACCAGCGTGGTGAAGGTCCCTTGGTCGGCGGAGCGGACTACGACGGGACGGTCCTCGGCGCAGATCTCCAGGAGGACGTCGGGGCCGACACTGGCCTCCAACGCGGCAGTGAGCAGAGGTGCGGTGAACCCGATCCGGGTCGCGCCTGACCCGATGACGTCCAGCGTCACCTCGTCGTCGATCGAGAGGGTGTTCGCGGTGATGTCGAAGGCGACCACCTCGCGGCCGACCAGCGCCGCGATCAACGCGAGTCGATCCACGACCACCCGGCAGACAACTGGAGTCAGGCCCTCGAGAATCGTCGCGTACGCCGGATACTCGGCCGCCACCACCGTGAGCGCGCGAGTCTCGTCCCCGCGGACCAGCTCACAGCCCACGCTGGTGAGTTCCAACCGAACGACGTCACCCCCGGCCGCCCACCGAGCGAGTCCCGCGAGTTCGGCGGCCGGCACGAGCACCTGTCCCGCCGGACCTTCGGACCCCACCGACCGGACAGTTCGCACCGCTAGCCGATACCGATCCGTCGCCACGAACGTCACCTCGTCCGGGCCGAGTTCGATCAGCACGGTGTCCAGCACCGGGAAGTCATTGGCTGCGGCCGGCGCGACCTGACGGATCGCGCTGGCGAACTCGGCACCGCCGAGTACCGCCGTTGTCTGCTTGGCCAGGAGCTGGGTGAGGAGGTGATCTGCGGCCGCGCGGGCCGCGGCGGTCTTGGACTCGACCGTGCGGAGGTGTGCTCGCACGAGCTCCGCGAGTACGGCGGGATCGGCATCCAACGCGACCCGGACGTCGGCCAGTGGGAGGTCGATCTCGCGCAGGTCGCGGAGCAGACGAGCTCGGGGTTGCTGGGACGGCGAGTAGTAGCGGTACCCGTTCGAGCCGTCCACCTCGGCCGGTGGCAACACTCCGCAGTCGTCGTAGAACCGCAGGGCGCTCGGCGCCAACCCCACCAACCGCGCAAACTCACTGATCGTCAACATGACCCAGACCCTCGCCCCTGCACCAACTCGAAGGTCAACTGCGGAGGCGTCCCCACAGGCTCAACGTCTTGCCGAAGCGTTCGCCGCGGATCCAGTCCAGGATGCTGCGGGCCACGCGCTCCGGTGCGACATCGCCACGCACCGATCGTGGCACGTACTTGCGCAGCTCGGCCGCGTCCGCGAGCGCCTCCTCGATCTGGACCGGGAGCCAACCACGGCCGGCCAGCCGCTTACGTCGTACGGCGTCCGGACAGTCCAGATGCAGCCACCGGCCCTCCGGCAGTTCCGCCGGCAGCGCTGGGGACAGCAACAACACCGGGATCCCGGACCGCCGGATCAGCTCGGTGATCCGCAACCACAACGCGTTGTACGCCGGCCAGATGGGAGCCGCGGTCGGACTCGCGATGTCCAGCCCGAGCAACCGGCCGTGATCGTCCAGTAGCTCGTCCATGTCCATCACCACCAGGTTGCCCGGATTCAACCGAACCAACTCCGGTACCACCGTCGATTTCCCCGCACCAGGCGCACCAGTCACCACGAACAGCCTCGTCACAGCACTAGTGTGCAGCTCACTGCAATACGAGCTGCTGGGGAGGCCGCGCGTCGCGTGGGACCATCGGCAGCCCAGCCGACCCCGGGGTCACCGAGCCGAGCAGGCTGGTGTGCCGTGCGCCCGTGCAACTCGGCACGGTCCCACCCAGCCCGTGGACGGTCAGGAATCCCAGTACGGCGAACGCGAGCGCCTCCTTCGCCGCGGACGGGAGCGCGAGCTCATCCGTCGTACGCAACGGCACACCCAACTCCGACCCGAGCAGATGCATCAGCACCGGATTGCGGATCCCGCCACCGGACGCGATCACCTCGGTCCCGCCGTACCGCCGTACGGCGTCAGCCACCGTCCGAGCCGTCAGCATCGTCAGCGTCGCGACCAGGTCGGGTCCGGGGATCTCCGGCAGACCCTCCAGCGCCCGAGCGAGGTACGCGAGGTTGAACAGCTCCTTCCCGGTCGACTTGGGCGCGGGCCGGCCGTAGTACGGCTCCGCCAGCAACCGTTCGAGCAACTCGGCATTCACCGTGCCACGCGCGGCCATCACACCGTCGGCGTCGAACGGGCGGCCGGTCAGCTCGGTCATGGCCGCATCGATCAGCGCGTTCGCCGGACCGGTGTCGAAGGCAACCGGTTCGCCGTGGACGACGGTGATGTTCGCGATCCCACCGAGATTGAGAGCCACCGGTACGCCGGGCCGCCCGCGCAGCCAGAGCACGTCGAGGATGCTGACCAGTGGCGCACCTTGTCCACCCGCGGCCACATCCCGCGCCCGCAGATCCGACACGACCGTGATCCCCGTTGCTTCGGCGATCCAGGCCGGCTGTCCGAGCTGCAACGTCCCGCGGACCGTTGCCCCGTCGACCCAATGGAACACCGTCTGCCCGTGCGACACGATCAGATCCGCATGCCCGCCACACAGTTGCTCGACCGCCTGCTGAGCAACCTGCGCGAAAGCCTGCCCGATCGAGGTGTCCAGCGTGCACACCTGCTCCATGGTCGTGCTTGCCGGCGGCAACGACGCGGCCACCGCGGCCCGCACCGAGGCCGGGTAGGGCTGGCTGAGGAGACCGAGCGGCGTCAGGACCAACTGATCCCCGTCCAGCCGCAGCTCCGCGGCCGCGGCGTCGATCGCGTCGTACGACGTCCCCGACATCAATCCGATGACACGCATGGCAAGTCCCGCCTATCGTCGTGTACTGGCCTTCCGGGCCGTGTCCCCTGCCTGAACCCGTGCATGCAACCTTCCCTGTGCCCGCGGTGTCTACCTCCTTACCAGACCGATCACAGAGGAGGGGTGAATGGTCACCCGTGGTGACGATTTCGACGACTTCGTCCGCGGCAGCTCGACCCGGCTGCTGCGGACCGCCGTACTGCTGACCGGCGAGCGGGCCGCGGCCGAGGATCTCGTGCAGGAGATGTACGAGCGGCTGTACGTCCACTGGCGCCGGATCCACACGGCACCTGAGGCCTACGCCCGCAAGACGCTGGCCACCCTGTCCGCGAACCGGTGGCGCAGCCGCAGCCGCAAACCCGAGGTGTCGCTGGGCACCCACGACGAGCCGACGCCGGACGGCTCGGACACTCTCGCCGTCAGGGAGCAGCTGTTGACCGCACTGCAACAGCTGCCGCCGCGACAACGTGCGGTCATCGTGCTGCGGTACTACGAGGACCTCACCGAAGCACAGACCGCGGACGCGCTCGGCTGTTCCGTCGGCACCGTGAAGAGCCAGGCGTCCCGCGCCCTCGATCGGCTCCGCCTCATCACCGAACCCGCGATCCTGGAAGGACTCCGATGACCGACACCGAACTCAAGCACCGGCTGAGCGCCGAGGTCGACGACATCGAGGCGCCCGCAGACCTGCTCGACCGCGCCCGCGCCGGTGGTGCGCGCCGCCTTCGCCGTCGCCGCTTCCTCGCGCTGAGCGCGGCCGCCGCGGCCGTGGTCGTCGTCGGTGGTGTCGCCGTCAGCGGCCAGGCCGTCCTCGACCACCTGAGCGACAGCCCGGTCGCGGGCACTCCGGCCCCGGGCGACCCGTACGCGTTCCTGATGAACGGCACGACCGGTGGCGATCTTGCCGGCGACGAGATCTACCTCAACGAAGTCCTGAAGACCTGGCGGACGTCACACCGCAAGTCGATCAACTTCAGCCGCGGCATCTTCGACCACATGCAGGGCAATGCCAAGGTCGCCTGGGCCGGGAACACTCCTGGCGGCCGGGCCGCGATCGTGGTCGAGTACGCCGACCTGCGCAACCACACCGACGTGCAGCTCGATCACGAGGGGGTTGCCACCCTGATCGGCTTCGTCGGCGACGGCAAGAACGGGAAGCCGACCGTGATCGGCGACGGCTACCCGGTCCCGGGTTCGTCGCTGGCGGCGGGATTCGTGGTCGAGAAGGCCGGCACCAAGGCCTTGGTCGCCATCGACATGAACGGCCGCAAGATCGGCTGGTCGACGGGCCGCACGTACGAGGCCGACGGCTCGGTCCAGCGGAAGTTCTCGGCGCTGAGCTTCCGCGACCACGTGAGCGTCGTGACGCTGGCCGCCGACCAGCAGCTCGGCGCCCTTCGACTCACCAGGCTCCCCAGCCCGGCGGGGTTCTCCGATCTGAGCATCGTCAACGGCGATGTGAACGCCGCGCCGCCTTCCACCGAGGGCAGGCGGCTGTGGGAAGACGTCCCGGACTTCCAGCTCTGGCCGATGACGAACGGCGCGAACAGCCTCAAAGCCAAGGCGGCCGCTCGGTTCGATCAGGCGGTCTCCGCCGTGAGCGACCAGAACGCCTTCTCCGTCAGCAACTCGATGTGGACCGGGTACGGCGTGACCGCCAACGGCACCGCGGTGTACATCGGCGAGCAGCAGCTCGAGCTGGACCCCACTCATATCTACGCCGTCCTCCAGCCGAAGACCGGAAAGGCGAAGATCGTCTCCGGCGGCGTCCCCGACGGGGACGACATCCTGCCGGTCTCGATCAAGCTCCCCGACAACCAGGGCTGGGCGATCGCCCGCTACCAGGCGAAGCTCTCCTACCGGATCGACGGCGGCGCCTGGAGCCAGGAGCGGTCCGACGCGCTCCTGGTCCCGGCCGGCACCACCGTCGAGGTCAGGGTGGTCCGGAACGGCGACATGGCAGACATCGTCACCCTGCACTGATCCCTTGACACCGGAGGTGCGCCGATCGATGATCGGGATCGCTATACCGGTTTATCTCCTGTCGCCGCCTGGCTCTCCGGCCAGGCGGCGACGGACACTTAACCGTTATAGCGACCGCCCACTCTTGACGAGGAGTCGCAGCTCATGAAGAGAAGGACCCTGTTGTCAGCCCTCGCCGCCGGGACCGCGGCGGCCGCGACCGGTGTCGCGCTGCCCGCCGAAGCGGCATCGACACACTGCCGGGCCCGCAAGACCGGCCCGGTCACCGTGGCCTACATCGAGGTCAACGACCACAGCATGCTGAGCGCCGGCAAGTACACGCTGGCCACCGACGGCGCCCAGGTGATCGACGTCGCGGTGATCTTCGCGGCGAACATCAACTACGACGGCACGAACGCCTACCTGTCCTTCAATCCGCAGGTGACGAACGTCCTGACCAACGCCGCCACCCAGATCCGCCCGCTGCAACAGAAGGGCATCAAGGTCCTGCTGTCGGTCCTCGGCAACCACCAGGGCGCCGGCTTCGCGAACTTCCCGACCCAGGCCGCCGCGGACGCGTTCGCGCAACAGCTCGCCGACGCCGTCAACCGCTACGGCCTGGACGGTATCGACTTCGACGACGAGTACGCCGAGTACGGCAACAACGGCACCGGCCAGCCGAACGATTTCTCCTTCGTCTACCTGGTCCAGGCTCTGCGCCAGAAGCTGCCGAACAAGCTGATCACGCTCTACGACATCGGCCCGGCCGCGGATCGCCTCACCTACAACGGCCAGAGCATCGCCAACACCTTCAACTACGCCTGGAACCCGTACTACGGCACGTGGGGCGTCCCCAGCGGCCCGACCTCGAAGTCGCGCCTCTCCCCGGCCGCCATCTCGTACACCGCCACCAGCTCCGCCACCGCCGCGAGCCTGGCCCAGCGCACGGTCACCGAGGGGTACGGCGTCTTCCTCACCTACAACCTGACCGAGTCCGACACGTCGGCGTACATGTCGGCGTTCACGCAGAAGCTGTACGGCAGCGCGACCGTCTACAAGCCCTAGACCACGTACTCCCAGCCTGGTTGCCAGTTGAACGGGGACACGATCAGGTCCTCCATCGGCGCGCGGCTGCCGAGGAGGTGTTCGAGCGCCCACCGGTTCGCCGAGTGGGCGATGACGAGCACCACCTGGCCGTCGTACCAGCGCTTGAGGTCGGTCAGGAACGAGCGGGTCAGCTCGACCACGTCCCAGTAGCTCTGGCCTCCGGGGAACGGTTTGTGGACCCGGTCGACGCGCGGATCCAGCGCGTCGACCGGTGCTCCGTTGAGTTCGCCGTAATCGCACTCGCGGAGTCGCCAGTCCTGCAGATGCGGCGCCGTCAGCCCGGACAGCTCGACCGTCTGCACCGCACGCCGCAGATCCGAGCTGAACACCACATCGACGTCTCCACGCCGCGGGCCGATCTCGGCCGCCAGCCGGCGTCCCTCCGCCGACAGCTCACCCGGCAGCCAGCCGGTCGCGATCCCGCGTTCGTTGTCGACCGTGATCGAGTGCGTTTCGTAGATGAGCTTCACACCTCACACCGAACCATACTTTCCCCTCGTTACCCGTGGGTATATACTCAAGTTACTCGCGAGTATCACGCTGGACGCCGCGAACCGTACGCCGCGAAGAGGTTGGGGAATCCTGTGAGTCACTACAAGTCGAATCTGCGGGACATCGAGTTCAACCTGCTCGAGGTCCTGGGCCGTGACGCGGTGCTCGGGCAGGGCCCGTACGCGGATATGGACGTCGACACCGCCCGCGACGTGCTGGCCGAGATCGACCGGCTGGCCAAGCACGAGATCGCCGAATCCTTCACCGAGGCCGACCGCAACCCGCCGGTCTTCGACGCCGACACGCACGAGGTCCGGCTGCCGGAGGCGTTCAAGAAGAGCTACCACGCCTACATGGACGCCGAGTGGTTCAAGCTCGAGCTGCCGGCCGAGCTCGGCGGTCAGCCGACCCCGCCGTCGCTGCGCTGGGCCGCCGCGGAGCTGATCCTCGGCGCCAACCCCGCCGTACACATGTACGCCGTCGGCCCGAACTTCGCGCACGTCCTGTGGCGCAACGGCACCGAGCGGGACCAGAAGATCGCGCGCCACATCATCGAGCGCGGCTGGGCCGGCACCATGGTGCTGACCGAGCCGGACGCCGGTTCCGATGTCGGCGCCGGGCGGACCAAGGCCACGCTGCAGGACGACGGCAGCTGGCACATCGAGGGCGTCAAGCGGTTCATCACCTCGGGTGAGCACGACCTGACCGAGAACATCATCCACTTCGTCCTGGCCCGGCCGCAGGGCGTCGAGGGCGCGGGCGGTCCGGGCACCAAGGGCCTGAGCCTGTTCGTGGTCCCGAAGTACGACTTCGACGTCGAGACCGGCGAGCTGACCGGAGAGCGCAACGGCGCCTTCGTCACGAACGTCGAGAAGAAGATGGGCATCAAGGTCTCCACGACGTGCGAGATCACCTTCGGCGACGGCGTACCGGCGAAGGGCTGGCTGCTCGGCGAGGTGCACAACGGCATCGCGCAGATGTTCCAGGTGATCGAGTACGCGCGGATGATGGTCGGCACCAAGGCGATCGCGACGCTGTCGTCCGGCTACCTGAACGCGCTCGAGTACGCCAAGGAGCGGGTGCAGGGCGCGGACATGACCCAGCCGGCCAAGGACGCGCCGCGGGTCACGATCACCCACCACCCCGACGTACGACGTTCGCTGCTGACCCAGAAGGCGTACGCCGAAGCACTGCGGGCGCTGGTGCTGTTCACCGCGACCTACCAGGACCGCGCCGAGCAGGCCCGGTACGCCGGTGAGCACGACGCGGTGGCCGAGGGCGTCAACGACCTGCTGCTGCCGCTGGTCAAGGGGTACGGCTCGGAGAAGTCGTGGACCCTGCTCGGGACCGAGTCACTGCAGACCCTCGGTGGATCCGGCTTCCTGCAGGACTACCCGATCGAGCAGTACGTGCGCGACGCGAAGATCGACACGCTGTACGAGGGCACGACCGCGATCCAGGGTCAGGACCTGTTCTTCCGCAAGATCATCAAGGACCAAGGCAAGGCGCTGGGCCACCTGGCCGAGCAGATCCAGGGCTTCGTGGCCTCCGAGGCCGGCAACGGCCGGCTCAAGGAGGAGCGCGCGCTGCTGGCGAAGGGCCTCGAGGACACCCAGAAGATCCTGGGCGTGATGGGCCAGGCGCTGATGGCGAGCAACCCACAGGCCGAGAACGGCGACCCCCGCAACGTCTACAAGGTCGGCCTGAACACATCCCGCCTGCTGTACGTCCTCGGCGACGTGGTCTGCTCCTGGCTGATGCTGCGCCAGGCCGAGGTCGCGCTCAACGCACTAGGCGGCGAGCTCTCCCCGACCGAGCAGGACTTCTACACCGGCAAGGTCGCAGCAGCCCAGTGGTTCGTCCGTACGACGATGCCGACAGTCCGAGCCGAACGAGTCAAGGCCGAACTCACCGACCTCGACATCATGGACCTCCCCGAGACCGCGTTCTGAAAACTCCTCCGGCTCGGTCACTTGCGCGAGGCCGAGCCGGAGGTTCCCGCTCGGGGCAGATTGATCTGCCCCACGATCTGCCCTGGCGAGAACGGCGCAAGTAGAGCAACGTTTCTGCCCGTGGCAACACCGCGACCCTGGCTTGGCTTCCCCTGTCCGAGCCAGGGCCGCGTCACGTAACAGCGCGGGCTGCTGTTGTCTTGTCTTGTCGCCTTCGGCGGGGGCGCGGGTGGTGGATACGCCGCTCGTGTGGTTTTGCGCGAGGCGACTGTGGTGGCGCGGTCTCCGGGCTGCGTGATCGTTCTAGTCGCGGCGGCGTGCGTCAAGGGCGCCTTCGGCGTCGCTGCGCGATCTTCGACCCTTGACCCACACCACCGCGACCAGGGAAGGATCGCAGCTATTCCGGAGCCGCTCACCCGAGTGGTCACACGCGCGGGGGGTCTGGTCACGGGAGTGGACCGTGGTGAGGCTGACGCACGGGGTCCGTGCGGGGTGGGTGTGATCACGGGGGCGGACTGTGGTGAGGGCCGGCTGGGTCTTTGCGGAAGTAAAACTGCGGATAGCGACCAGGAAGTTCCGGAAAGGCCGGTGGGCGCTGTTCGCGGTCAGCATCGTGCTCGGGGCGACGGCGGCGGCCGTGGCAGTGGTCGGGTGCATCGAGTCGTGGCGAGTGGTTCGGGCCGGGATGTCGAGTCGTGGATATCGGCGAAACTCGCCGCCGATTCCTGACCCGGATCCACGACTCGATACCCGGGCCGACCGGGGTCTGTGATGTGGTGATGTACACAGGTTGTTTCTTGTTCACACCCACCAGAAGGTGTGTGTCAACCGCGCCCCGCCGAAGGCGGCAACAGGTCAGCCGCCGCGCAGCGGTGACCGTCTTGCCCACATCCCCCACAGGAACCGATATTTCCTTTCCGTTGTCCCTGCTTTTCTTCTTTGAGGCTCCTGAATAACCCTCTCTTTGTTTGTTTGTTCTTTATTTCCTTGGGCGGCTTCTGAGTGGCTCTCTTCCTTCCCTGGGGGTTGAGGCCCAGGTTTCTTTGGGGTTGGGGTCAGGGGTGGGTGGGGGGTTGTGCCGGATCCTGGGGTGGGGGTGGGGCGCTTACGGTCGGGGGCATGGCGGAAACCAAGCAACTTGGGGCGATTCTTCTGGTGGCGGCGGCTGGGCTGGCGTTCTGGCAGTTCGGGGACAGGGACTCCGACGAGAGTCACTCGATCGACGAGCACATCAGTTCGGTTCAGCTGGGCGGCAACAGCTCCGACGTCACGATCAAGGTGTCGGACGACGACAAGACGACGGTCCAGGAGAAGCGCCGGTACTGGCTCTGGAAGCACGGCGACGCCTACAAGGTGGACGACGGCGTGCTCAAGCTCGACGCGGACTGCGGCTGGAAGTGCAGCGCCGACTTCGTCGTGACCGTCCCGCGCGGCACGAAGGTCACGGGCGAGAACGGCAGCGGCGACCTTTCGATCTCCGGCGTCAGCGGCGTGGACGCGAAGTCGCGGTCCGGCAAGATCGAGCTCCACGACATCAACGGCGACGTGAAGCTCGACCTGACCTCGGGTGATGTCGAGGTCAGCTCGCTGACCGGCAAACTGCAGGTGAAGGCGAACTCCGGTGACATCGAGGCGTCCGGTCTGAACGGCCCGGCCGACGTCCAGACCAGCTCCGGCGACATCAAGCTCCGGTTGACCGAGGCGAACGACGTCCGCGCCAAGGGCACCAGCGGCGATATCGAGGTCACAGAGCCGTCGGGCAGCTACAAGGTGAACACCGACACCCGCAGCGGCGACGTCGACAACAGCCTCGGCAACGACTCGAACGGTTCCCACAGCATCGACGCCACCACGGTCAGCGGCGACATCGAGCTCCGCAGCAACTAGACACGTTTGTCACCGGGGTACTCATCACGTGAGCGAATGATGGATTACACAGTCGCGGCCCTGTAGCGTCGAGACTGTCAGGCGACTTCACGAGGAGGCTCCGTCAGATGAGCATCGGTGTCGGGATCTTTTTGATGGTGGTGGGCGCTGTGCTGGCGTTCGCCGTGAAGGACTCGTGGGACGCCGTCAATCTGCAGGTGGTCGGCTACATCCTGATGTTGGCAGGCCTCGCCGGTATCGCGCTGTCCTTCTACATCACGAACCGGCGGCGCCGCGTCGAGACCGACGCGATCGACCCCGCGGTCGAGGAGGAGTACCGCGTCGTCGAGGAGCACCACCGCGACATCAAGGAGTAGTCGCTCCGGACAGCACCAGCTCCAGCCGGTGTGATCCGTCCGCGGTGACACGGACGGGCACGCCCCAGTCCTGCCGATGCATGTGACACGCCGGGAACTCGACCTCACCGGCGTCATCACACGAAGCAGCCTGTACGGCGACGTGCAGCACGCCGTCCCCGACACGCTCATCGATGACGAGCCGCCTGGTCAGGTCCGTCGAGTTGCCCGCACCCTCCCGCAACAGGCTCTCCGGGGTGGACGACACCATCAGCCGGGTCGATGGCCCGTACCGGTCGTCCAGCTTCTGCCCCGGCGGCGGCGTGAACACGACCGCCAGCGTCACCTCACCACCGGCGACGTCCATCGGCGGCCGCTGCGTCCGACTGCTGAAGCTGTCGACCTTCGCCGACGCACCCAGGGGGATCCGGGTCAGCCGGTGCGCGGCCGACTCGACGACGAGCAATTCGTTGCCTACGACAACGGCTCCGCTGGGCTCGGCGAGCCCGGTGGCCATGGTCTCGATCACGTCGGCGCTCGGGTCATACCGCCGTACGGCGCCGTTGTAGGTGTCGGCGACGGCGATCGAACCATCCGGGAGCACAGTCACCCCCAGCGGATGCTGAAGCAGCGCCTCACTCGCCTTGCCGTCCCGCAGGCCGAAGTCGAACAGCCCGGTCCCGATCGCTGTGTGCGCCTCGGTGTCGATCCATCGCAGCGCGGAGACTTCCGAGTCGGCCAGCCACAGCCGGTCGCCGTCGACCGCGAGACCGCTCGTCTGCGCGAACCAGGCCTCGCCGAGCGGACCGTCCTTCAGCCCCTCGTTCGTCGTCCCGGCCGCAACCTCCGTGACCTTGGTGAACGGGTCGTACGTCCACAACTGATGGACGCCCGCCATCGCGATCCACACCTTGTCCTGCCACCACGCGACATCCCACGGTGAGCTCAGGACGTCGGTCCCGTCGCCGTCCATCCATTGCTTGCCGGTGCCAACGAGTGTGGTGACCTCGCCGGACTGCAAGGCGATCCCGCGGAGTGCATGGTTCACCGTGTCCGCGACGATGACGTCGTAGCCGAGTCGTGCCGCGGTCTCGTCCGGGAGTAGCACCAGCCCGTTCGGCTCGGAGAACCGTGCCTCCGACGCGCCGCCGTCGACGAACCCACGCTCGCCGGTACCGATCCGCCGTACGACGGTTGCCGCATCGTCCTCCAGCTCGACGATGCTGTGGTGGCCGGCGTCCGCGACCAGAAATCCGTTCTCGAGAGCAACGATCTTCGCCGGGAACTTCAACTCGGTCGGCGCTGCGGCGGGAGCGACGTACGGCGACTTCCCGCGCGTCAGCGTCCCTGCCTTCTCGTGCTCGGCGATCAACTCCGCCAGCTGCGCGTCGAGCGCATGCGCGTGGCCCTCGCCGGAGTACTGCGTGACGATGTAGCCGTTCGGATCCACCAGTACGAGCGTCGGCCACGCCCGGGCCGTGTAGTTCTGCCAGGTGATCAGCTCGGGGTCGTCCAACACCGGATGCCCGACCTCGTACCGCTCGACCGCGGCCCGAACCGCCGCCGCGTCGCCCTCGTGCGCGAACTTCGGCGAATGCACACCGACCATCACCAGCGCGTCGCCGTACTTCTCTTCCACCGGCCGCAGCTCGTCCAGCACATGCAGGCAGTTGATGCAGCCGGACGTCCAGAAGTCCAGCAACAAGAACCGTCCCCGAAAGTCCGCGAGCTTCAGCTCCCGTCCCCCGGTGTTCAACCAGCCACGACCCCTGAGCTCCGGCGCACGCACATGCATGCCCCCATTGTCCGACCTCCGATCAACGGGGAAGGATCAGGGTGTCGGTGAGGAGCTTGGCGGTTTTGCGGAGGGTGGCCGGAGAGCTGGAGAGGTCGGAGGCCAGGCTGTAGGGGGTGAGGGCCTCGCCGGGGCCGACCAGGCGGTGGCGATGGGCGAGGAGCCAGACGATCGCGCGGGGCCAGGTGGACAGGCGTGCCCTCGCGAGCAGGTCGGGGGCGTCGCGGACCAGGCGCTCGGCGATGTCGAACGCATCGGGGGCGTAGGCGTTGCCCAGGGTCTCGCCGGCCATCAGCCACGCGTGCGGAGCGAGGACCGAGAGAGTGGCGGCCTGTGACTTGTCCAGGCCCTGCAGGTCCGGCTGCGGCGGTGAGCCCAGGCCGGACAGCGCTCGGTAGGCGTCTTCCAGATCGTTGGTGGTGTCGTCGAGGAAGACCCGTTCGCCCGGCTTCGAGCCGATCGGGTCGATCATCGCCGCGGCGTCCAGCGCGGGCGTCCACACGTCGACCGCGTCCACCGCTTCGTCGATCGCGTCCAACGGCAGCTGCGTCCGCTCACCGGCGAACTCCAGCCACCCCTTCACCGCCGGCGGAACCGCCTCGAAATACGTGCTGTCGGCAAGCACCTTGCGCGGTAACCAGTACGCGAGGAAGAGCTCGACCAGTACGGCGCTGACCCGCAACGGACCGCCCACGGTGTGATCCACCGCGTGGTCGATCCACAGCCGGACGATGTCCGCGGCATCCTCCGGCAACCCCATCGCATGCCGCGACTCGAGGAACTCCTCGACCAGCTGATCGCGTTGCCGCGGCGACAGCAGCGGCCGGACCGGTGGCCGGATTGGGCGCTCCGGCAACTGTGTCAGCCGGTTCACCAAAAGTCCGGAGAAGAACTCGAAGTCCTCGCTCACCGGCGGATCGTCGTAGTCGCGCGTCTCACCGAGCGCCTGCAGGATGATCCCCGCCGCAGCCGACGGGCGCACGGTCCGGATGGTTACCCGGCCGCCGCGCTGATACGCCTCCAGCACCCGATCGACCGGTGGCCCGACGAACACGTCCTTCACGATCGCGCCGAGGTTGTTGTCGATGAACACCACCACGGTGTGCGGATGCTGCTCGTCGTCATAGTCCAGTACGACGCTCAATCCGTCGCCGGAGATGTCCTCCGACACGATCGCGCTGGTCAACCGGAACCCGGCGATCCGGGTCACCCACTCCGGCACCGTCGACTCGGTCCGCAGCCGGGACAAATGGGCCCGTTGCAACGGCAATCGCCCGGCCGGCCCGACCGTCCGGGCCAGCGACGTCAACAGCACAAAGGAATCCACATCGCGGCGCTCGCCGAGCACCCGCGCCGCGTCGGCCCAGAAGAACCGCTCCACCTCGCCGATCTCGTCCGGCCGGCCGGCCGGCCAGAGCTGATCCGCGAGCATCGCCGCCGATCGCGCCACCGAGGCCTCCGCGATGACCGGATGCAGCGCGCTGGGCGCCGCGGCCAGGTCGAGGGTCAGCGTCTCCAGCAGGGTCTCCAGCACGGCGACGCTCGGCGTGATGTCGACATCGACACCCGCGGTAGGTCCGTGGGCCGGACCGGGCGCAGACCCGACCAGCCGCAAATGGCTCGGCCGTCCGTCCCGGCCGCGTGGAGACTTGGTCACCTCCGTGAGGTTACCGCTCCCGGACACTCCCCCGCAGACCACTCCGCGCGCCCTGTGGACAATCCCCGCCGACCCCAGCACGCATCCTGTGGACAATCCCCATTTCCCTGGTCCACCCACGAGTTCGGGGGTTCCTGACCGTGAACGTCGGTGTGGAACCCCCGATTTCCTGGGTCGACCAGGCAATTGCGTGGGTCAGCCAGGCAAATGGGGGCGGGGCGACGGCGACGGCCCGTGCTCATTGGGAGCACGGGCCGCGGAACGTCGTACGGGGTGTGGCGGGGGTCAGCCCTTGAGGGCGCCGGCCATCAGGCCGCCGATGAACCAGCGGCCGAGCAGGATGTAGACGATCAGCGTCGGGAACGACGTGATCAGCGCGCCCGCCATGCTGGCCGCGTAGTCGACCTTCTGGCCGCCGGACAGCGCGGCCAGACCCAACGTGACCGGGCCGTTGTTCTGCTGGGTCAGGAACAGTGCGAACAGGAAGTCGTTCCAGACCGAGGTGAACTGCCAGATGAGCGTGACCACGAATCCGGAGATCGAGATCGGCAGGATGATCCGCAGGTACGTCTGGACCAGCCCGGCGCCGTCCACCCGGGCCGACTCGATGATCTCGTTCGGAACGATGGTGGCGTAGTAGTTCCGGAAGATCAGCGTGCAGATCGGGATGCCGTAGATGCAGTGCGCCAGGATCAGCGTCGGCACCCCGCGGGTGACGTCCAGGTTGGTGAACGTCGTCCGCAGCGGCAGCATGATCGCCTGGTACGGGATGAACATCCCGAACAGGATGAACGCGAACACGATGTTCGCCCCGGGGAACCGCCAGCGGGCCAGCACGAACCCGTTCACGGAGCCGATCAGCGACGAGATGATCGCGGCCGGGATCGCCAGCGACAGCGACCGGATCATGTACGGCTGCAGGACGTCCCAGGCCTTGCGCCACGGATCCAGGGTCCAGGTCTTCGGCAGGTTCCACTGCGAGGCAGCGGTGGTGTCACCGGAGGTCTTGAAGCTGGTGACGAGGACGACGTACACCGGGATCAGCACGAACAGCAGGAACAACAACAGCAGGATGTAGCGAACGGTCCGGCTGCGCCGGGTCGACCCGTCCGCGATCACCCCACGCTTCTGCGGCTTCCGACGGATCGCCGCAGCAGCCTGACCGGTCGCCGCGGCTGCAGTATCGGTGCTCATCCACGTCCTCGCTTCGCTCCGGGCGCGGATGAGACACGTAGCGCGCTGTGCTGAATTGTTCGCTCGCTTCGCTCGCTCATTCCTCAGTCTCCTGCCGGACGGTGTACGCGATGTACGGGATGACGAGAACAGCGACGACCGCCAACAGCACGATCGCGATCGCTGCCGCCTTGGCCATGTCACTGCGTAACAAGGTGTTCCACATGTAGACCGCGGGCACCTCGGTCCGGAACTGGTTCGGCCCGGTGATCGCGTAGATCAGGTCGAACAGCTTCAGCGACATGTGGCCGAGGATGATCAGCGCCGACAACGCGATCGGCGACAACTGAGGGAACAGCACGTGCCGGTACAGCTTGAACTCCGACGCCCCGTCGACCCGGGCCGCCTCGCGCAGCTCCGGCGGGATGCCCCGGAAGCCGGCCAGGAACAGCGCCATGATGTAGCCGGACAGCTGCCAGACCGCAGGGAGCGCGATGGACGCCATCGTGGTCCATCGGCTCCCTGCGGTCCACCACGGATTCTCCAGGAAGTTCAGATGGAGGATCTCGAACAGCCGGTTCAGCCCGCGCGCGTCGTCGCCCTGGGACGGGTTCAGCAACCAGCCCCAGACCACACCCGAGGCGATCATCGAGATCGCCATCGGGAACAGGTAGATCGACCGGAAGATCGACTCGCCGGGCACGCCCTTCTCCAGCAGCAGTGCCCAGAGCAGGCCGAAGATCAGCGTGCCCACGATGAACGCCACCGTGAGCACGCCGAGGTTCTTCAGCGAGTTGAGGAACCGGTCCTCACTGAACAGGTGCCCGTAGTTCTCGAACCCGACGTACTGCGCCGGGCCCTTGCGGGCGGTGTGCCGATTCGTCAGCGAGGTGTTGAAGGACCAGGCGATCAGCCCGTAAACGAAGTACCCGAGCAGCAGCACGGTCGGCAGCAGCACCAGGGCTCCAGGTCCCCAGGTGCGGATTCTTCCGTGCACGCTCAATCCTCCAACTGTTCAAACGATTCGCACCACAGCGCCAAATTTCTTGGCTGCATCAGCTCGTCTTCATCGCAGTGGCGAGCGCCGACTGCAGCTTCGCAACATCCGGGCTACCGCTGAACTGGCTCATCGCGGAGAGGATGTCGTTGTTCTGCCCCAGCGTGCAGGCGGCACCGTGGGCGCAGGACGGAACGATCGTCTTGCTCTTCCAGTCCGCCATCGCCGACTGCTGGTACTTCGGGTAGTCCGACGGGTTCGCGTCCGAGCGGGCCGGGATCGAGCCCTTCTTGGTGTTGAACGCCTTCTGGCCCTCGGCCGAACCGACCGTCTTCAGCCAGCACTTGGCGCCGTCGGGGTCCGCGCCGTTGGTCGGCAGCGTGAACGAGTCGGACAGGAACTGGAAGTCGCCGTCGGTGCCCGGCGCCGGCCAGTAGGTGTACGCCGAGTCCGGTACCTTGTCGGCCACCTGCTGCGCGGCGACCCAGTCACCCATCAGCGTGTAGCCGGCCTTGCCGGAGTTCACGTAGCCCAGCGCGTCCGGCCAGTCGATCGCCTCGCGGTCGGTGTTGGTGAACGTGAGCAGCGTCTTGTACTTGTTCAGCGCCGCGGTCACGTCGGCACCGGTCCAGTCGGTCTTGCCGTCGAACAGGCCCTTGAACTTGTCCGGACCGAGCTCGGCCAGCAGTACCGCCTCGACCAGCATCTCCTGGGCGAAGCCCTTCGAGACCGCCAGCGGAGCAGTCACCCCGGCCGTCTTCAGCTTGCCCAGGTCGGCGATCCATGCGTCCACGCTGGCCGGAGCCTTCGTGGCGTCGATGTTCCCCTTCTTGAGCACGGTCGGGTTGGCCCAGACCACGTTCGCCCGGTGGACGTTCGCCGGGATCGAGTAGATCTTGCCGTCGACGGTCAGGTTGTCGATCAGGTTCTGCGGGAAGGCCTTGTCCAGCCCGAAGTCCTTGTACAGACCGCTGATGTCGTCGACCTGGCCGGCGTTGATGTAGTCCTTCAACTCCGCACCGGCGTGCGCCTGGAACGTCGACGGCGGCTTGCCGGCCTGCAGGTCGTTGGCCAGCACCTGCTTCGCGTTCGAGCCCGCGCCACCGGCCACGGCCGAGTTGACGAACTTGTAGTCCTTGCAGTCGGTGCCGAAGACCGACACCAGGCCGTCCAGACCGGCCTTCTCGCCACCGTCGGCCCACCAGGTGAAGACAGTGACGTCCTTGCTGGCAGCCGAATCCCCACCGCCGCCGCTGTCACTGCTGTTCCCGCAGGCGCTGACCGCGAGAAGACCCGCCGCACTCAGCACCGCGAGGGTCTTGCTCAGACCACCACGCATGTTCAATCTCCGATCACTTAGCTGGAGCCAGCCGCCTGTGACAACGTTGCCCCCTTGACGGCCCAACTCTGGGACGCGGCGTGCGGGGTGTCAACGTTCCGCGCAGGCGCGTTGCGCAACCGTCACCGCTCCGCGCAACTCCTATGAGAGCGATCACATGTGAGCGGTTACGAGCGGTTTTGTGGGTTGCTGGACCACCACACTGCGTTACGGACGCAGCAGAACCTTGATGGCGCGCCGTTCGTGCATCGCCTTGTACCCCTCGGCCACCTCGGCCAGCGGAAGCTCCAGGTCGAAGACCTTGCCCGGGTCGATTTCTCCGCCGAGTACGTCGGCCATCAGGTCCGGCAGATAGGAACGCACCGGCGACGCTCCACCGGCCAGGCCGATGTTGCGCTGGAACATCGTCCGGATCGGCGCCTCCACGCCGTGCGGCACACCGACGAACCCGACGGTGGATCCGGCCCGGGCGACCTCGAACGCGGTCGTCATCGCCTGCCCGGTCCCGACACACTCCAGAACGGCGTCGGCGCCGACTCCATCGGTCAACTCCAGTACGGCGTCGCGCGCGGCATCACCACGTTCGGCAATGATGTCCGTAGCCCCGAACTCCTTCGCCAGCTCCTGGCGTGGCTCGTGCCGGGACATCACGACTACTCGCTCGGCCCCCATTCGCGCGGCCGCGAGTACGCCGCATAGCCCCACTGCACCATCACCGACCACAACCACGGTGTCGCCGGCCTTCACCCGGGCCGCGCGGGCCGCATGCCAGCCCGTGCCCATGACATCGGAGAGCGCCAGCAGCGAGGGGATGAGTGAGTCGTCGGGCACCTCGGGCGTGGCCACGAGCGTGCCGTCGGCGTACGGGAGTTTCACGTACTCGCCTTGGCCACCGTCGGCCCGATCGGTGCCGTAACCGACCCGGTTCTGACAGGCGGTCTGGTAGCCGGCCAGGCAGTTCGGACAGGTGCCGTCGCTCACCACGAACGGCGTGATCACGAAGTCGCCGGGCTTGACCGTCCGGACGTCCGCTCCGACCTCCTCGACCAGACCGACGAATTCGTGCCCGATCCGCCGGGGCTGCGTCACCGGCGGGTCGCCCCGATAGGGCCAGAGATCCGACCCACAGATGCACGAGGCAACGACTTTCACGACCGCGTCCGTCGGCCCCTCGATCTTCGGATCCGGGACCTCGCCCAACCGGATGTCGTACGTCCCATACAACGTGGTGGCTCGCATAGGTTCACTTTAGATCGTGACGTAGCGTCCTCGACGGTGGACCAACGGCGGCACCTCGTCGGGAGCCAGGTCGACGTGGACGATCTCGAGCTGGACCTGCAGGGCCCAACCGATCTCAGGCGGGTCGTCGCTACTCAGAGTGCAGCCGGCCCAGGTGGTGACGCCGACGGGGGCCGGACCCCATTCGGTGTCGGTCCAGTCGATCAGCCGGAACGGACCACCTGGCGCTGGTGCGACGTAGCCGAAGGCGTCCGCGAGCTGTTGGTGCGGTGCACCGAGCAACGACACCACGGCAGTCCTTGCCTCGCGCAACGTTTCCCACAGCTCCGAGTCCGGGTCGATGAGTCCGACCACGAACCCGGGCTCGCCGTCGGCGACCAGCATCGACGACACCGTGAGTCCGGCCCGCTTCCCGTCGTACGACGTCGTCCACAGTCCGACCGGTGACGGCAGTCGCCCGCGCAACCGCCGTACCGGACTCCGTTCGGACTCGGGCGGCAGGAAGGGATGATCGCTGTGGATCGTCATTCCTTGACGGTAACCCGCTCGGGTAGGGAGAACGCGTCGATGGGGTGGGCGAGTAGGCCGCTGCCGCCGCGGACGGACTCGACCGTGCCGTCGGCCGCGAAGGTGAACTGGTACTCCTCGCCGTACGAGCCGAAGCCGGATCCCTCGGCGACCCGCACGGTGTCGCCGTCCACATCGAGGAGCACGGGCTCCGCGGTGGGATCGTCGACGGCCGGACTGAGCTGGTACAACCGGCCACCGAGGACGGCGAGGTCGATCACGCCCCAGAGGTTCGCGAACCGGCCCGCGTACCGCTCCAGGCCGGCGGCGTCGCCGCGCTCGCTGGACGCGGCCAGATCGACGAGCTTGAGCAGACTCTGCGAAAGCCGACCGGCCGGGCCGTCGATCGCGTTGGTGAGCACCGACACCACGAGCCCGTGCTCGGCGTCGACCAGGGAGTTGGTGATGTGGCCCGGGTAGCCGCCGCCGTGCCCGAAGGTGTCTCGCTCGCCGACCTTCGACACATCCAGCCCGAGCCCGTAGTGCGAGTCGCTCTTCTTGCTGACCTTCCACAACGGGTGCTGCATCTCCCGCTTGGACTTGTCGGTGAGCAGCCGGTCGTCACCCGGCAGGTGCGCGGAGAAGTACGTAACCAGATCGCGCGCGTTGGCGAAGAACCCCGTCGCCGACGCCAGCGCACGGGTGTCGACATGATCGATCGGCACGCGGGCGTCGGCGTACGAGAGGGCGCTGTAACCGACCGAGTACTCGCTCAGGCGGCTCGGGTCCAGCTCCGGACCGAGTCCGGTCAGCCCGAGCTTGTCGACGATCCCGGTCTGCACGAACGTGTTGTACGGCGTACCCGACGCGGCCTCGATAACGAGACCGAGCAGGCCGTAGCCGATGTTGGAGTACTTGAACCGGTCGTTCTCCGACAACACGGCCGACGAATCCTGCCGCAGGACCGCGAGCAGTTGGTCGCGGTCCGGGAAGAGCCCGGACAGTTGCCACCAGTCGGCCGCCACGCTGTCGCGGGTGACGCCACCGGCGTGCGCGAGCAGCTCCCGGATCGTCCGCTCGCCGATCGGCGTGCCGACCAGTTCGGTGACGTGCTGGCCGGCCTTGTCGTCGAGCCGGAGCCGACCCTGCTCGGCCAGCTGGAAGATCGCCGTCGCGGTGAAGGTCTTCGAGTGCGATGCGATCCGGAACAGGTGCTGCTCGGTCAGGGGTACGTCGTTCTCGACATCGGCCAGCCCGTAGGCCGCCGAGAAGGCGATCCCGTCCCCGGCGTACACCGCGGCCTGGATCCCGGGCACGCGGTGGTAGCGCTGCTGGAACGCCAGCCAGCTGTCGAAGTAGGCAAGGACCTCGCGAAGGTTGTCAGCATCCAGGGTGTCAGGCATGACGCCTAGACTGAATCACCCGGAAGCGACTCGCAACGTAGGCACCGTCGGTGTAGGTCGCGTTCGCGGCCGGGTTGGCGCCGGTGCCGTGGAAATCGCTGAAGGCCGCCGACTGGTTGACGAACACCTGGCCGGTCAGGTTCTCCGAGAGCGCGACGCCTGCGTCGAGCGCGGCCTCGCGGGCCTCGTCGAGCACCTTCGCGTCGGTCGAGTATATGCCCGCGGTCATCGCGCCGCCGTCGATGACCGTGGTCTTGAACAACTCGATCGACTCGGCCGTGTCCGCAGTCCGGACCACGAACGAGACCGGGCCGAAGCACTCACTCCCGTACACCTCGGCGTCCTTGGCATCGATCGCGACCAGCAGCGGCGTCCGCACGGTCGCGTCCGGGAACGCCGGATGCTGGATCGCCCGCGACTCCAGCACGACCTCGCCGTACGACGGAGCGAGCTCGAGCCGGCTGATCACGGCCTGGTTCACGATGCCGCCCAGGATCTCGACCGCGCGCGCGTCGTCGCCGAGCAGCTTGCTCATCGCGCCGGCGATCCCGGCCCCGACCTCCTCGAACGACTTGTGGCCCTCGTCGGTCTCGATCCCGCCGGCCGGGACGAAGATGTTCTGGGTGGTCGTGCACATCTGGCCCGAGTACAGGCTCAGGGTGAACGCGAGGTTGTTGGTGAGCGCCTTGAACGAGTCGGTCGAGTCGATGATGACCGCGTTGACGCCGGCCTTCTCGGTGAAGACGGTCGCCTGGGTCGCGTTCTGCTCGAGCCACTCACCGAACTCGTTGCCGCCGGTGAAGTCGATCAGCTTGATCTCGGGGCGCTGGGCCAGCGGCTTGGCCAGGCCGTCGCCGGCTCGCTCGACCGCCAGGGTGACCAGATTCGGGTCGAAGCCGGACTCGGCGAGCACCTCGCGGCACACGTCCACCGTGATCGCCAGCGGCAGGACGGCGAGCGGGTGCGGCTTCACCACGACGGCGTTGCCGGTGACCAGCGAGGCGAACAGGCCGGGCCAGGAGTTCCAGGTCGGGAAGGTGTTGCAGCCGATCACCAGCGCGACGCCGCGGCCGGTGACGGTGAAGTTCTTGGTCATCCGGATCGGATCACCCTTGGCCGGCTTCTCCCAGACCGCCTCGGCCGGGTAGCGGTTCATCTCCTCGTACGCGTACGCGACGGCTTCCAGCGCGCGATCGAGCGCGTGCGCGCCACCGGCCTGGAACGCCATCACGAAGGCCTGGCCGGTGGTGTGCTGGACCGCGTTGGCCAGCTCGAAGACCCGCTTGTGCAGCCGATCGAGGATCTCCAGCGTGACACCGGTCCGGGCGTCGATACCGGCCCGGCGCCAGTCCGCGAGACCCTGCTGCGCGGCGGCGAGCAGATCGTCCAGCCCCTCCGCAACTACCCGCGGGTAGGAGATGTCCAGCGTGATTCCGAACGGCGACGCCTCGGTCACGACCGTGCCGTGTGATCCCGGGATGTCGAGGGCGTACGTCGTACCGAGGTGGGTCTCGAACGCGGCCTTGCCGTCGGCGGCCGCGGTCTCGCCGTACACGCGCGGGCTGGGCGACTCGGGGAACGCCGAGTAATAGCCGCGGCTGTGGATCGCGGTCAGTGCCTCGTCGAGCCGCTCGCGGTGGGCGGCGAGTTGGTCGGTGCCGGTCGTGGTCATCGGGTGCGCTCCAAGCCTCGGGGTTTCCTCTGTGATGTTACAGTCGATCGCACAATCGGGGGTAGGGTGTAACAAGCCCTTCACCATCGGGCACAGCACCATCGGGCATATCGCGATAGGGCAAATGTATGGGTGACGACCTGGCCGGGCGGGTCGCTGCGGCCATGTGGGCCGAGGACACCGCCAGCTCCGGCCTCGGCATGCGGTTGGTGGACGTCTCCGACGGTGCCGCCCGGGTCGAGATGCCGGTGCGCGAAAACATGGTCAACGGCCACGGGATCGCGCATGGTGGGTTCGTGTTCTGTCTCGCCGACTCCGCGTTCGCCTTCGCCTGCAACTCCCGCAACCAGGTCACCGTCGCCCAGGCCTGCGACATCGTCTTCGTCGCGCCCGCGCGCCGTGGCGATCTGCTGGTCGCCGAGGCGCGGGAGCGGACGACCTTCGGCCGCAACGCGATCTACGACGTGACGGTCCGGCGCGGCGACGACATCATCGCCGAGTTCCGCGGCCGCAGCAGACAACTGTCCGGCACCATCCTTCCTGAGGAGCAGTGATGAGTCGCGAGGCGTTCTTGGTGGACGGCGTCCGTACGCCGATCGGACGGTACGGCGGCGCGCTCTCGGCCGTCCGGCCCGACGATCTCGCGGCGCACGTCATCTCGTCGCTGCTGAACCGGCAGGCCGTCGACCCCGACCTGATCGACGACGTCGTCCTCGGCTGCGCGAACCAGGCCGGCGAGGACAACCGGAACGTGGCCCGGATGGCGGTCCTGCTCTCCGGCCTGCCGGTGACGGTTCCCGGTACGACGATCAACCGGCTGTGTGGATCCGGTCTGGACGCGGTCGCGACGGCCGCGCGGTCGATCATTGCCGGCGACAACGACATCGTCATCGCCGGTGGGGTCGAGTCGATGTCGAGGGCACCTTTTGTGATGCCTAAGGCAACGACCGCGTTCGCCCGGCAGGCGGAGATCTACGACACCACGCTCGGCTGGCGGTTCGTGAACCCGGTACTCAAGGAGCAGTACGGGATCGACTCGATGCCGGAGACCGGCGAGAACGTCGCCGCCGAGTTCGGCATCTCCCGCGAGGACCAGGACCTGTTCGCGTTGCGGAGTCAACAGCGCGCGGCCAAGGGCCAAGCGAACGGGCGACTGGCCGAAGAGATCGTGTCGGTCGAGGTGCCGGGCAAGCGCGGCACGGTGACGACCGTCGACATCGACGAGCACCCGCGCGACACCTCACTCGAGGCGCTGGCCGGGCTGAAGACGCCGTTCCGCACCCCTGGGACCGTGACGGCCGGCAACTCGTCCGGTGTGAACGACGGCGCCGCCGCACTGCTGGTGATGAGCGGCGACGCGGTCGAGCGGCACGGTTTCACCCCACTCGCGCGGATCGTCGGTACGGCGGCCGCCGGCGTACCGCCCCGGATCATGGGCATCGGCCCGGCACCCGCGACCCGCAAGCTTCTCGCCCGCACCGGTGTCGCGCTCTCCGACATCGGCGTGATCGAGCTGAACGAGGCGTTCGCCTCGCAGTCCCTCGCCGTACTGCGCGAGCTCGGGCTGCCCGACGACGCCGAGCACGTCAACCCGAACGGCGGCGCCATCGCCCTCGGCCACCCGCTGGGGATGTCCGGCGCCCGCCTCGCCCTGACCGCCGCCCTGGAGCTTCGCCACCGCGACGCCGGGTACGCACTGGCCACCATGTGTATCGGCGTCGGCCAGGGCATCGCCACCCTGCTCGCCCGTCCTTAGGAGTCTTCAGATGCTCGGTGATGCCTGCCCGGATGAGTTGCGCGACGCGGGAGAACGACTCTCCGTCGACGAGCTCCGGTCCCGCCAGTTGTCGTTGCTCCAGTCAACGGTCGCGACGGCGTACGAGAAGGTCCCGCACTACCGGGACGCCTTGGACGCGGTCGGGTTCAAACCCGGTGACCTGCAGTCGCTGAGTGATCTCAGCCGGTTGCCGTTCACGGCGAAGAAGGATCTGCGGGACAACTATCCGTTCGGGATGTTCGCCGTACCGCGGTCCGAGGTCGCGCGCGTGCACGCGTCGTCGGGTACGACGGGACGCCCGACGGTGGTCGGGTACACGCAGAAGGACCTGGACACGTGGGCGGATCTGGTCGCCCGGTCCATCCGGGCGGCTGGTGGGCGCGCGGGCGATGTGTGTCATGTTGCCTATGGCTACGGTCTGTTCACCGGGGGTCTCGGTGCGCATTACGGAGCCGAGCGGCTCGGGTGCACCGTCGTACCGGTCTCCGGTGGGATGACCGAGCGGCAGGTCGACCTGATCCGCGACTTCGGTGCGCGGATCATCATGGTGACGCCGTCGTACTTCCTCTCGATCGTCGACGAGATGGAACGACGGGGGCTGGACCCGCGGGACACGTCGCTGCGGATCGGCATCTTCGGCGCGGAGCCGTGGACCGAGCAGATGCGGGTCGAGGTCGAGGAGCGGACCGGTATCCACGCGGTCGACATCTACGGACTCTCCGAGGTGATGGGCCCGGGTGTCGCCCAGGAGTGCGTCGAGACCAAGGACGGCCTGCACATCTGGGAGGACCACTTCTACCCGGAGATCATCGACCCGGTCACCGGCGAGGTCCTGCCGGACGGGTCCGAGGGTGAACTCGTCTTCACGACTCTCACCAAGCAAGCCTTCCCGGTCCTGCGCTACCGCACCCGAGACCTCACCCGGCTCCTCCCCGGCACCGCGCGTCCGAGTCTGCGCCGGATGGAAAAGATCACCGGCCGCACCGACGACATGATGATCGTCCGCGGTGTGAACGTCTTCCCCACCCAGATCGAAGAACAGATCCTCCTGGTCGAAGGCCTCACCCCCCACTACCTCTGCGTCCTCACCCGCCCCGGCCGCCTAGACGAACTAACCGTCCAGGTAGAAGCCGCCCCCGACCTAGCCGACCGCACCGCTGCCGCCACCCATCTGGCCCACCGAATCAAAGACCGAGTAGGCGTCACCGCCACAGTGGAAGTCCTAGACCCCCACGCCCTAGAACGCTCCCTAGGCAAAGCCAAACGAATCAAAGACCTCCGAGCCAAGTAGCCCCACTCCCCATCCCCAAACGAGGGAATAACCGGCCCTTGTGACGGATGCGCGGGTAGATTGGTCACCGCTTCGCGGACGCTGGCCCGTTTGCCGCCTTCGGTGGGCGCGCGGATGGCTGTTGTGCGCTCAGGTCGCGTACGCGAGCCGGGGTGCCCGGCGATGTGGTTATCGCGGTCTGCGAACCCCGCGGGGAGCTGTGAGCCGGGTTCAAGTGATCGAGTCGTGGATCCGGGTCAGGAATCGACGACGAATTTCGCCGATATCCACGACTCGATATCGCGGCCCGAACCACTAGCCACGACTCGATGCGCCGACCACGGCCGCCGCCGTCGCCCCGAGCACGATGC
>NZ_JBSGUS010000039.1:0-38266 GCF_053608045.1 Kribbella sp. NPDC055071 | reverse complement strand
CCCGTGCCCCCGCCGCCCGCGCCGCGCGCGCCGCGCGCCAGCCTGGCGCGCCCCGCGCCGCGCCTCTGTGCTGGGGCGACTTTGTGCATGGGGTCCGTACGGGGAGGTGCTGGGAGTACGGATCTGGTGCACAAAGTGGGGGTGGTGGGGTGGGTTGGGTGTGTGAGAGCAGTGTGCGGAAGGTGTGGGAGAAGTGTTAGGGAGGGTGATTGCGGGGTGGGGGCGTTTTAGTTTTAGGTGTGAAGCCTCGACATTGTCTTGACTGGTTTGTTCCTGTTCACTCCGCCGGTGATGTCGGCGCACCGCAGATCGGGCGGCTGCCCGACGGGCGCCGGGTCGGCATCGCGTTCACCACCCTCGCCAACCTGCACGCCGCCTCCGGACCCCACCAGGAGTGGATGCGCCTCACCGAGGAGGGGCTGCGCGAGATGCTTCTACCCCTCGGCGTGACGCGGATCCAGCTCGACCCGTCGCTCGTCGGATTACAGGCGTCGCAACCAGCTCAGCCGGCCCTCGTCCATTAGCGCGTGACCATCGGCGCTCTCGGCAACAGTCGGGTCATGCGTCGCGATCACGACGGCAGCACCGCGATCGGCCTCCGCACGAAGCAGCTCGAGGACGCGCTCGCGGTTGCTGCTGTCGAGCTCGCTGGTGGACTCATCGGCCAGGATCACCTTTCCCCGCTGGGCAATCCCGCGCGCGACCGCGACCCGTTGCTGCTCACCCCCCGACAGTTCTTCGACCAGATGATCGCCACTGTCACCCAACCCGACCTGGTCGAGTGCCTCCTCGACCGCCCGATCGAGCTCGTCGAGCGGCTTGTGATCCGCGAGCAGCGGAACCGAGAGGTTCTCCCGCGCAGTCAGCACCCGCGCGAGCCCATTGCCCTGCGGAATCAGTACGACGCCGTTCGCAGCCGCCATCGGCCGATCGGTGATGACGAGCCCGTCGATCTCGACCTTCCCACTCGCCAACGGCACAGCCCCGGCGATTGCCCACAGCAACGAACTCTTCCCGGCCCCCGACGGCCCACTCACCGCCAGCACGAAGCCCGGCGGCACAGTGAACGACACCTCCGCCACCGCGGTCAGCTTCCCGTACGTCACCGACACCTCACTGACACTGATCACCGCGGCCCCTCCTGATCGATCGGGGTCAGCCGGATCTCGCCGCCGTCCGTGGTGACCTGCACCAACGTCCCAGCCGGCAAGAGTTCCGCCACATGGGGTGGCAGCGGCAACGATCCGTCCGTCGCGACCACGGCGTACTCCTCACCCGACCGACCCTCCGACGCGATCCGTCCGTCCCGGATCGTGATGGTCCGCGGCAGCGTCGCCGCGACCTCGGGATCGTGTGTGATCAGCAGGACCGTCATCCCGGTCTCGGCGTTGATCGTCCGGATCGCCGTGAGGACCTCGTCCCGGGCCTGGTGATCCAACTGACTGGTTGGTTCGTCGGCCAGCAACAGCCCTGGGTACATCGCGATCCCGACCGCCACCGCGCACAGCTGGATCTGTCCAGGAGTCAGCGACGTCAACGGCGTACGGGCGTGTTCCTTGAGGCCGACCAGTTCCAGTACGGCGTCCGGACTCGGCACGTCCCGTCCCCGCGACGCGGCGCGTTGGGCATAAAGGATGTTGTGGATTGGCGTGAGGTACGGGATGAGGTTCCGGCCGGCTCCTTGCAACACGATGCCGACGTCACCCGACCGCATCCGGTCGAGCTCGGCCTCGGTCATCGTGGCGACGTTGTGCTCGCCGATCTGCAACCGCCCGGCGCTCGGCGTGAGTAGACCGCCGCACAGCTGCAGCAGGGTCGACTTCCCCGCACCAGAAGGGCCGAGCAGCCCGACCAACTCACCCGGCCGGACGGTGATCCCGATCCCGGACAGCGCGGCGACGTCGTGCCCGCGGGCTCGGTAGATGTGCACGAGCCCCGTCGTACTGATTGCCAGGCCGCTCACGTCAGCTCCTCCCGGATCCGCGAGAACCCGGCCCGCCGGTTGACCCCAGTCCCCAGCAACAGCGTGACTGCCGTGAGAATCGCCGTACCCAGAAGCCACAGCACCACCGCGACCGGCCAGTTGGTCGCGAGCTCGAGCGGTATCGGCCCACCGGAGTCAGCGAACAGCGGGATCAGCGGCAGCGCGATATGCGCCCCGACCAACCCACAGACCGACCCCAGCAACACGGCCAGTGCGACCGGACCGGTCTGTTCCCATCGTGCAGCCCGTCCGGTGGCGCTCGCCGGTACGCCGGTGATCCGCAGGCTCGCGTAATCCTGTGCCCGCGACCGCCACGAGGTGACCACGGTGAGCAGGAGTACAACGATCGCCAGCGCCCAGCCCGCCACTCCGACCACCGGCGTCAGCTGCAGCGCCAATGCACTCGCCGACCGCCCGTACGACGCAATCCGGTCGGACTGGCGGTCGATCACCTGGGCTGCGAAACCCGCTGCGCGCAGATCGTCGACGAGCTGATCAGCCTTGGCCACGCCCTCCTCGTTCAGCCAGATCTCGAACTCGGTCGACGGCTCATCGACCGTACCCGCGAGGCTTTGCGCGGTCTTCAGGTCGATGACCGCGGTACGGAGCGGGAAGCGGTTCACCGGACTGCGGAGCCGGTCCAGCTTCGTCAGCGGAATCGGAGTGCCGTCGAACGTCGGTCCGGTGGAGGAGCTGCTGAACCGGAAGTCCGGAGTCACCAGCGCCGGGACGATCTGCGGGACCGTTGCGTACTGCAACAACTGGTCGGAGCCGAGGTTCCGCACGGCCAGCGTGAGTGCCCCGCCGGCGGCGCCCGCGATCGTGTCCGCGTCGTCCTCGGTCTGCTGCACGGGCTGCCAGTCCCCGGGGCGACCGAGCGAGAGGGAGGGGTGGTCGTCGGTCGCCAGCTTGTCGATCCGCACGGTGCCCTCGATCCCGGCCTGGTCCAGTAGATCGCGGCTGATGCCCAGCCGGAGCAGCTGGCAGCCGCCGCGGCAGTCGAGCTTGGTGTGGAGTTCGATCGGCTTGCCCGGAGTCAGCGGCAGGCGCGGGAAGAAGACCAGGTTGCGCGCGCCGGTGCGCAGGTCGACCACGTTCGCGATCAGCAGGATGGACCTCGCGGGCGGTTCAGGCGCGGGCGGTTCGGCGTACGGCGAAGTCTTGGGTAGCACGTGTTTCATCGCGCTGGTCGTGACCGTGACCGTCAGTTGCGAGGTGCGGAACTCGATCGGCGCGACCTTCGGCGCCGACAACCTGGCGAACCCCTCGGCGTCGGTGAGCTGGTCGCCGCGGTACGCGATCCGCCGGAAGCTGTCCGGTTCAATCATCATCGTCTGCAGTGTGTCGGGCGACGGCGGGCGTGTCAGCACGACCGGCGTCATCATCGTGCGGTCCGGATCGAGCTTGTCGACCGCCCGCGTGAACGTGCCGACGTTGCCGGAGTTCACCCGCAGTACGCCCGCCGCGCCGGCTTCGTACCCGGCGCGGTCCTCCCAGTTGCGGTCACCGACCGAGGCAGCCTGGCCGGCGAACGCGACCAGCCCGGCGGCGACCGCAACCGCAGCGACGATCCGGGTCCCGGCGGGTCGGCGAGAGATCTGCAGTGCGCCGAGCGCCAGGCCGAGGCGCCCGCGACGCAACGCCCGGCGGCTGATCAGGCCGGCGATCGGCAGGAGCAGATGGGCGATGGCCAGCCCCACCGCCAGCGAGAGTAGTGCGGGTGCGAGGACTGGAACCGGCCCCTGATCGGTTCCAGTCAGCGCAGACACCACCCCCGCGACGGCGAGGACAATAATGATGAGGTCGACCAGGCCGACCGTCCGGCCGCGCCGGTGCGGAACCACCCGCCGCAGCAACGCGGAGATGTCCTGCCGTACGACGCCGCGCACCTGGAGCACCACGACCCCGAGCGTGACGATCGCGACCGCGAGCAATGCCAGTGGAACCGTCCACGGCAGCTCGATCGGCGCTCCGCCACGCAGCCAGGTGGCCCTGACGATCATCAGCAGCCCGAATCCGACCGGTGCGCCCGCGAGCGTTCCGATCAGCACCGGCACACCCAGCTCGACCGACAACGAACGGCCGGTACGGCGGGCACTCGATCCGCGCAGGCGAGCGACCGCGATCTCCGGCCGGCGTTGATCGGCCACCACCGCGAGGGCCAGAGCGAGGACGACCAGTCCGAACACGGCGACCTGCACCATCACCAACGGGATGGTCGTCGCTGCTTGCGAACGCTCGTGCCGGATCCGATCGAGCACGCCGGGCAGGCCGGTCGTGTTCTCAGCCCCCAGATCGATCGCCGCTGTCTTGGTTGCGTTCGTCGCGTCCGTCAGGCGATCCAGGTCGTCGAGCCGGGCCTTTCCTGGGACGGGCCGGGTGTCCAAGGTCGTGTGCGGTAGCCAGAGTGGCGCCGTGAACGTCGTACGGTCGGTGAAGATGTAGTCGGTCGCGCCGCGCACTTTGTCGTCCGGCGGTTTGGAGTGTCCGACCGGCGTACGACCGAACCAGTAGGCCCCGGTGCTGTCCTTCGGTCGGTAGTTGCCCACGACGGTCAGCGCGGCGGTCTGATCACTGGGACCGGGGAGCACGACGAGCTTGCTGCCGGGTTTGAGGCCGAACCGCTCCTGGTCCACCGTCGACACCAGGATCTCGTTCGGTCCGGTCGGACAGCGGCCGTCGGTGACGGTGAGCTCGGCGCAGTACCCCTCGCGCCACATCACCCGGCTGTCGATCGGCGAGCCCTGCCACGGGATGTCGCTGAGAATGCCGTGCACCGGCGGAGTGAAGAGCGGCTTCAGGTCGGCGGGGATCAGTCGGTCCAGGTCCTCCGGTGGGATCACCTGTCCGGACTGGACCCGTTCCGGCCGGGCCTCGAGTTGCCAGGCGGCCGACAGGCGTTGGGTCTGCAGGGTCTCGGTCATCACGGTCTGCTGGACGGCGCGAGCGAACCAGGGCGCGAACACCGCGCAGGTCCCGATCAGCAGGCTGATGCCGGCCAGCACCAGGGCTTGCGACCAGCGATATCGCAATGCCTGTCCCAGAAACATCCCCACGCCACCCCCAGCATCGTGCTTCGTTCGCCCGAAGATACGGAACGGGGTGATCGCTGGGGCGGGCTCCAGCGAAATGTCACAGAGTTGTTGTCTAGGCAAGAATTCTGGGTCACGGACAGTGATCGGTCGAGGCCATCGCCCCGCCGGGCCGGACCCGGCGGTAGGTTCGGAGCATGCGTGAATCCCACCTCGGTGACCTGACCGTTTCCTGCCTCGGCCTCGGCTGCATGGGCATGTCCCAGTCGTACGGCGAGACCTTCGACGAGGCCGAGTCCGTCGCGACCGTGCACGCGGCCATCGACGCCGGCTGTACCTTCCTCGACACCGCCGACGTGTACGGCGACGGCGCGAACGAGGAGCTCGTCGGCCGCGCCATCGCCGGCCGCCGCGACGAGGTTGTGCTGGCGACCAAGTTCGGCTTCAAGCGGCCCACGTCCGGGTCGGCGCTGCCGTCGGTCGTCGACGGGTCCCCGGCGTACGCGGCACAGGCTTTGGACGCCTCGCTGCGCCGGCTCGGCGTCGACCACGTCGACCTGTGGTACCTGCATCGCCGTGACCCGCAGGTGCCGATCGAGGAGACGGTCGGCGCGATGGCCGCTCAGGTCGAGGCCGGCAAGGTCCGCTACCTGGGCCTGTCGGAGGTGAACGGAGACACAGTCCGTACGGCGCACGCCGTACATCCGATCAGCGCCGTACAGAGTGAGTGGTCGCTGTGGACGCGTGACCCGGAGACCGTCGTACTGCCGACGCTGCGGGAGCTCGGGATCGGGTTCGTCCCGTTCAGCCCGCTCGGGCGCGGGTTCCTGACCGGGCAGCTCAAGACGCCGGACGACTTCGGGCCGGACGACATGCGGCGCGGGTTGCCGCGGTTCATGGGGGAGAACTTCCAGCGGAACCTGGATCTGGTCGATCGCGTCAAGGAGCTCGCTGCGGCGCGCGGCGTGACGCCGGGTCAGCTGGCGCTTGCCTGGCTGCTTGCTCAGGGCAATGATGTG
Organism: Kribbella sp. NPDC055071; assembly: GCF_053608045.1. Lineage (NCBI taxonomy): Bacteria > Bacillati > Actinomycetota > Actinomycetes > Propionibacteriales > Kribbellaceae > Kribbella > Kribbella sp. NPDC055071. The sequence goes on along the minus strand of NZ_JBSGUS010000039.1, from coordinate 32,231 downwards.
GCGCCGATCCCGGGGACGAAGCGGCGCAAGTACCTGACCGAGAACCTCGGCGCTGTCGATGTGGTGCTGTCCGCCGAGGAGCTCGCCGCGCTGGACGAGGCGTTTCCGGCCGAGGCAGCCGCCGGGCAGCGGTACACCGATGGCGGAATGGACCTGGTGGGCAAGTGATCGGGCTCACCGGATCGACCGGCCGGCTCGGCTCGCGGATCGCGAGCCGGCTGGCGGCTTCCGGCGTACCCCTCCGGTTGGTGGTGCGGGATCCGGCGCGGGCGTTGAGCTTGCCGGGGGCCTCGGTGGCGCAGGCTGCCTATGGCGAACATGCGGCGCTGCTGAACGCACTCGACGGTGTGGACACGTTGTTGTTGCTCAGCGCAACGGAGTCCGCGGATCGGGTCTCTTTGCACAAGGCAACGGTCGATGCGGCGGTCGCGGCCGGCGTGCGGCGGATCGTGTACACATCGTTCGTCGGGGCCGCGCCGGGGGCGACGTTCACGTTTGCTCGCGATCATTGGCACACGGAGCAGCACATCCGGTCGGTCGGGGTTGATTTCACCTTTCTGCGCGACAACATGTACCTCGACTTCGTCACGGGTGCGGTTGGGGCGGACGACGTGATTCGCGGGCCGGCCGGCGACGGGCGGATGGCGGCGGTGGCCCGCGACGACGTGGCCGCGGTGGCGGCTGAGGTCGCCGTTGATCCCGCCCACAACGGGTCGACGTACGACCTGACCGGTCCCACTGCCTTCACGTTGACCGAGGCTGCCGCCGTACTGTCCGAGGCCTGGGGCCGCAAGATCCGGTACAAGCCCGAGACGCTCGACGAGGCCTATCGCTCGCGGGAAACGTACGGAGCGCCGGCCTGGGAGGTGGCCGGCTGGGTCACCTCCTACGCCGCGATCTCCAGCGGGGAGCTGCGCGCGACCTCGACCGCCGTACTCGACATCACCGGCAAGGCGCCGACCGGCCTCGAGGAGTATGTCGCTGCCGGGTGAGACACTGATCCGGTGCCGCTTTACCGGGATCAGGCGATCGTGCTGCGCACCCAGAAGCTGGGTGAGGCCGATCGGATCGCCACGCTGCTGACCCGCGGGCGCGGCAAGATCCGGGCTGTCGCCAAGGGAGTTCGCCGTACGTCGTCCCGCTTCGGCGCGCGGCTCGAGCCGTTCAGCCACGTCGACCTGCAGCTCGCGACCGGGCGGACCTTGGATGTGGTGACGCAGGCCGAGTCGATCGCGGCGTACGGCGAGGGGATCGTCGGCGACTACGCCCGGTACACAGCAGGCACGGTCCTGCTGGAGACCGCCGATCGCTTGGTGGTCGAGGAGAAGGAACCAGCGACCCAGCAGCACCTGCTCCTGGCCGGCGCCCTCCGAGTCCTCTCCACCGGCGAACGCACCCCCGAGCTCGTCCTGGACTCCTTCCTCCTGCGCTCGCTGGCAATCAACGGCTACGCCCCCTCCTTCGCCGACTGCGCCCGCTGCGGCGAACCAGGCCCCCACCGAGCCTTCAACCCCGCCGCCGGCGGCATGGTCTGCTCCTCCTGCCGCCCCCCAGCCTCAGCCATGCCCTCCCCAGCCACCGTCACCCACCTGGCCGCCCTCCTCACCGGCGACTGGCCCACAGCCCTACAAGCCGACCCCAGAACCCGCCGAGAATCCACCGGCCTCATAGCCGCCTTCTTCACCTACCACCAAGACCACCAACTCCGCTCCCTCCCCCACCTGGACCTAACCCCCTGACCTGTGGATAACCCCCACCCAGGGAACCGACCGTATGAAACAGTTGGACTCTCAGTAACCAACGATCCAGTCGGAGGCCCAATGTCCAGGCGAGCACTAACAGCGCTGGTCATCACCACGACCGCCCTAGCGCTAACCGCCTGCACCAAGGACTCCAACGCAACCCCAGCCCCCTTCACCCCCTCAACCGTGACGCAATCACCGACGCCAACGCCAACAGATTCAGCTGCGACCCTGGCTGTGGCCGCGGCCTCGATGGCATACCGCGAGTTCATCGCGGCGACTGATGTCTCCTACGCCAGCGGTGGTGTGAATGTCTCGGAGGTGAAGAAGCATGCCAGCGGCGTGATGCTGAAGGCCGAACTGAACCAGGCCGACACCTTCCGAGGAAACAAGTGGCACAGCGTCGGCGTTCAGCAGGTCGTTTGGGTTAAGGCGTTGCAGTTGGGAAAGCCGGACGCCACTGGTCAGATCAACAGTCTGACCCTTCAAGCATGCATCGACTCATCAAAGGCCACCGCAGTTGACGCCGCAGGCAAGAGCGTGAAGGCGCCGGGAACTCCTACCCAACTCATCGATCAGATGCGCATGCTCCGCACCCAAGGCACCTGGAAGGCCGACTATCCGCAAAGCAGGAAGGCGGGAACGTGTTGATTTCGAGATGCTTCGCCGCGATCATCGTCGCCTGTGTTCTTAGCATCTCGTCGGCGACAGTTGCGATGTCAGAACCTCCGGACTGTGTCATCAACCCTCTGACCGGGAGATGCGTGCTGACTGCCGGAGATGAATCGTCTACTGCTGCTGATGAGACTAGTGCTTCACCCGGCAGCAAGAAGCCGGGTGGGTCGCGGTGTGTGTTCGAGGGTCAGACCGTGCCCTGCCGTACCGAGGACGGCTTCTTCGACGCCGCCTCCGGGTGCTACCTCACCCCGACAGACACGCTGGTCTCGATGTTGGTCCCGCCCGGCGGCTACCCGCCAGGAACGAAGTACTACCGCTGCTGGGTGATCCTCGGAGTCATCGAAGGGCGGCCCGATGGCATCGAGCGTTTCGAGCCAGTCGTCCGCCCACCTGGCGAACCCGAGACGATCGACCCCCGCGTCGCAGCCCAGCAAGTCGTGAAGACGATGACCTTCGTGGCACCCCAGCTCGGCTTGTCGCCGTACGTCCAAAGCGCCACCCACGAAGCGATCGTCAACGTCCCCATCTGGATGTGGGTCACCGACCCCGGCGAAACTACGACCGGCCCGCAAACCAAACGAGCAGCCGTCGGCGGCGTAACGATCGAAGCTACCGGCACCGTAGACCGAATCGAGTGGTCAATGGGCGCCGGCGACACCGTCACCTGCAAAGGCGCCGGTACGCCGTTTACCCGCGCAATGGCCGAAGGCAAATCCCTCAACGAGATCCCCGCCTCCCCAACCTGCGGCCACAAATACCGCAAGACCTCCCACTGCGAAAAGTCCGGCACCTACCAAGTAACCGCCACCACCTACTGGACCGTCCACTGGACCGGCGGCGGCATGGAAGGCGACATCCCTCTCGACTTCACCCGCTCAACCCCCCTCCAAGTAACAGAACTACGCCCAGCCCTAATAGACCCCAACGCCCAACCTGCCGCACCAAAGCAAACCAACGCCTGCAGGTAGGCACCTAGTGCCAGGCTCAGCGGCTTAGGAGCTCTCTCGATCCTCACGCCGCAACTCCTCAAGCAGCTCCTGCGTTTCCGACCCATCCGCCCGGCCCACTCGTCCAGGTCAAGTGGCCGACTGGTGGAAAGTGGCTTGGTGGCGTAACTACGCGCGGTCGGGTCGTCGACAACGCCGGCTGGCGGATGATCATCTCCCCGGAGCTCCCGGTACTGCGCCGTCGACATCACGACGGCCTCCGGCTCCCCGTCGTACCCCCAGATCACCGGTATGCCGGTCCCGCGTCTCGCTGCCGCCACTAGCTCATCCAACCGCCGAGCCAAAGCCCACGGCTCGACAATCTCACCTGGCAACGAGAACTTGCTCTCTCCGTCAAGATCCTCGAACTCGTCGTACGTAAGCATGACCATCTCAGGAACCCCATCCCCGAAGCCGAACGCCCACGTGCGACCCGCCCAAAACTGATCCAGTACCTCACTCAAGCCAGCCCGAACATCCCCAACCGAACGCACTCCCGTCACCCACTCACTCATCCACACCCCGCGAGGCGCCGTCAGCATGCTCCTGCAGCTTTCTCATCGATCAGGAACCACGCCTTCTTGGTCTGACCGACCGGCGGGGCGTAGACGAGTACGGCTTGTGCCTTGTGTCGACCGCCGTTGGCTGGGATTGCTGGTACCGGCTTGCCGGTGGCTTGGTAACGCAGCGACGTCTTCGACGTATCGGTGCATACGGTGAGACGGACCTCGGGTTGCTGCCCTTCGAGTTTCACCGACGCGACCGACGTCGACACCACATCGATCTTGCCGGCTCGATGCCAGCCTCTGTCCTGGTAGAACTTCACGTCGCCAAGCACCTGGATGATCCAGTTACCACCAACTCCGGCCCGCTGAAGCTGCGCCCGAGTTGTCGTCGCCGGATTGTCGAGCGCATCAGCAACTGCCGCCCGTGCCGTCGTGTAACGAGCCTCTGCGGCAAAAATGGCTGCCTGCTCCACCGGGCTCCACCTTGAGGTTGAGACGACGGTAGGGGTCGGGTTGGGAGTAGGTGAGGCTGTCGTCGGGGCCGTGCTCGGACGACCGGCATCCGGCGACCCTTGGCAGGCACTGAGCGCCAGGGCAGCGCAGAGCGCTGCGGCGACGGTTGAGAGGGCCGGTCGGGAGGTCATTCGTGCTCCGATCATGAAGACCTACGGCGTACGACGCTCGCGTGCCGGCCGACGCCCGCTCGTAGCAAATGACGGACCAATTCCACATCCCAGATCTGCGTTCTCAGCAGCCACTTTTCGCGGGAGGGACAGGTTGGGAGCCACCATCCGGATCAATTAAAACAGGAACAGCTTCACCGATCCGCAGTTGCGTCCCGGCCTGCTGAGTCATCGAAATCTGACCGGTGTCACCGAGAGTGCTCTGCCAGGTGATATCCCACTGCGCGGTCGCCGTCACCGGATAGACGCACTTCGACAGTTCACGCGACGACTTCTTGTACCGGTGTCCGCAGTCGGGCGAATCCTTGATTCCCATCGCCTTGTCGTACGGCGTTCCAGGTCCGTCGCACCGGATTGTGTTCCCGTCCCCAAGCGTCCAGTTGACCGCCTTCACCTTTGCTGTAGCAGTAACCGACAGCCCCGGCACACTGGCCGACCGCTCGATCGGTCCCCAGGTGTTCTCGGTCTTGTCGACCCACAACCACACCGGCATGTTGACCAACCCAACCTGCCCGACCCCGGGTGCGCTCTTCACCAACGGCGGTGCCAGTTGCATCTCCGCGATGGCCTGGTAGGCGAGAGTCACAGGATCCACCACGACTATGTCTGGCTCGCCTGGCAACCAGACCCACTTGGTCACCAGATGCTCACCCTCGTCGTAGCCCTGCTGCAGGAGGCACGCCCAGATACTCCCGTCCGTGTGTCCTTGCCAACGCGGATCGCTGAAGGCTGGCTGCGGGTCCTCCCGGCGCATGTAACACTGCTGGCTGTTCGACCAATTTCCCAGATACGACGTACACGCCTGCGCCGCACCACCGTGCTGGCAGACTTGTTTGGTCTGTTTCACACCCTTGCCGTCGTGGCCGGGGCTGACGGTCGAATTCTGGCCGTGGACATTTGACGCAGCCACGAAAACGCATTTCCCTGTGTCGGGGTCGCATTGTCTGATCAGTCGCCCCGGCGTAGCTGGTGGCGCTGTTGGATCGGCTGTGGCCGGCAAGGTCCAGCAAACCAGCGATGCAGACACTAGGACGGCGGAGATGAATCGGCGTCTCAGCATTTTTCGCCAGCCTTCTCGTCGACGAGAAACCACATCTTCTTTCCCGATACGGCGCTCTTCGCGTAGACGAGTCGAGACTGGAACCGGTGGCGGTTCCCGTTGTCGGATTCGACGGGGATCGGCTTGCCAGTGGATTGGTAACGCGTGACAACCTGCGCACTGTCGATGCAGCTCGTAAGCCTCACCTCTGGCTGCTCCAGCTTGAGATTCACCGAGACCACTGCTAGCGAGATGATCTTCGGGTCGCCAGTCCGGTACCAACCGTTTCTCGTTTGAAAGTCGATTTGGCCGGCGACGGCAATAGCCCACTCCCCTCCGTTGCCGGCCGCTGAGAGATCGGACGGTTTTGACTTCGTAGGCTGCTTGAAAGCTTCTCCGACTGCCGCTCTCGCGGCCAGATAGCGAGCCTTGGCGGCGGTGATGGCTGCTTGTTGTTCTGGGGTCCACGTTGGGGTGGACGGGGCAGCCGTGGGTGTTGGGGTTGGGGTGGCAGACGGTGTGACGGGGGTGGTGTTGGGGTGGCCGGCTTCGGGGGAGCCTTGGCAGGCGGTTAGCGCTAGGAGGGCGCAGAGGGCTGCGGTGGCGGTTCCGAGGGCCGGTCGGGGGGTCATCGAGGGCTCCTGTCGCGGGTGCGGTTGGTGTAAGGGTTGCATACGGAGGGTGTTCGGTGCGGTGAGTTTTCCACAGGTTGCAGGAAGCTGCAGGGGTGGTGCGTGGGGCGAGGCGGGGGCGGATTGTCGTGGTGCCGCGGTCCGCAAGGCTGACTCAGCGGCCGGGGGATGTCTGGGGGTGAGTTCACACGGATGGGAGACTGCGGGTATGTCGCCATTGGGTCGTCGTCGGGGTCGGGGGTTGGGGGAGAGGTCGGGGGAGAAGGTGGTGGTGCCGCCTGAGTTGCATCCTTCGGGGGCTCGGGCGCCGGTGATTCCGGCGGAGGTGTTGCCGAAGCATGTGGCGATCGTGATGGACGGGAACGGGCGGTGGGCCAAGCAGCGGGGGCTGCCTCGGACCGAGGGGCACCGGGCGGGGGAGGCGAGCCTGCTCGATGTGATCAAGGGCGGGATCGAGATCGGGGTGAAGTACATCTCGGCGTACGCGTTCTCGACCGAGAACTGGGCGCGGTCGCCGGAAGAGGTCCGGTTCCTGATGGGGTTCAACCGTGAGGTGATCCACCGGCGGCGTGACGAACTGGACGCGATGGGGGTCCGGGTGGTGTGGTCCGGGCGGCGGCCGCGGTTGTGGAAGAGCGTGATCGACGAGCTCGAGTACGCGCAGGAGCGGACCAAGGACAACGACACCATCACGCTGCAGTTCTGTGTGAACTACGGCGGCCAGGCGGAGATCGCCGACGCGATGCGGTCGATCGCGGCGGAGGTTGCCGCGGGCAAGCTCAAGCCGGAGCGGATCACCGAGAAGACGATCGCGCGGCACCTGTACGCGCCGGACATTCCCGAGGTCGACCTGTTCATCCGCCCGTCGGGTGAGCAGCGGACCAGCAACTTCCTCGTCTGGCAGCTCGCGTACGCCGAGATGGTCTTCCTCGACACGCTCTGGCCGGACTTCGACCGGCGTGATCTGTGGCACGCGATCGAGCTCTACGCCCAACGCGATCGCCGGTACGGCGGCGCCGTACCGAACGAGGTCGTCACCAAAGAAAGCTGACGGCGGAACGACAACGGTCTACCCGGCGTCTAGGCTGGTTGGAAGTTGATCACAGCAACGAAGTGGACAAGAACTGATGGTGAGCAAGTCGCACTTCAAAGACCTGACAGACCATGTCGCGACCGCCCTGACCAAGGCACACGGAACCTTGACGTCGGTGGCCGGGTCACTGGCTGCATCGGAGATCGGTGTCAAGATCGACGGGCGGCTGGACGACGCCCGTCGGCTGAGGTCCGGCGTCCGCGGTGTCGAGGCTGCCGAAGTGGCGCGCGATGTCGCCCAGGGCGCGGCGGTGGACCCGGCCGTTCACAACGTGAAAACCACTTTCCGCTCGTACACGGTGGACGCGGGCGACCTTGCGCAACGCCTCGGGGAAACAGTGCGTCAGTTGAACGCGGAGCGCAGAGACCTCGGTCGGAGCATGGGCCAGTTGACGCAGGCGCTGAAGAGCATGGCCACGGTTCAGGATCTGTCCGAGGTCCAGACAGAGCAGGTCAACAACCTCCGCGTCGGGGCGCAGTATCTGAAGGACGTCGCCACCGACCTGGACGGGCGGGTAGGGGCAGCGACTCAGCAGCTCGAGGCGGCCCGGATGGCGGCACTGGGCCTCGAGAAAGCGACTTATCCGGTCGACCGAAACCATCAGCATTCAGCCGCGCTTCGTCGAACCAGCGAGGTGATCAGCAACCAGGTCGTGCAGGCGGGTTCGACGCTGGCCGGCGCGCAGGCCGCCATCAAGCAGCAGCAGGAGAACCTGCACGGGTGGGCCCAGTACTCGGTCGACACCGCCAACACCGCAGCGAAGGCCGCAGCGGCGCCCGACCTGGACAAGACGATGAGTGTTGCTTCGAATCCGACCACGCCCGAGCAGATGGTTGCCAACGGCACCGCCTCGGTCGATCCCCGGATCGCCTGGTCCCAACCGGAGCAGGCAACCAACCACGAGCGAGGAAGCTAGCGGCCGGGGGACGGGAGGAGGCCTCGTTCGATGGCTACGGTGACGGCTCGGGTGCGGTCGTCTACGTCGAGTTTGGCGAAGAGGCGTTGGAGGTGGGTCTTGACTGTGGCTTCGCCGATGAAGAGTTCGCGGCCGATCTCGGCATTGCTGAGGCCGCGGGCCACGGCGGCGAGGACCTCGAGCTCGCGGGGTGACGGCTGAGCGGCCGCCGGCGTGGACGGCGTACGTAGGCGGGACATCAGGCGGGCAGCGACCGGTGGTGCGAGGACGGTCTCCCCGCGTGCGGCGGCCCGGATCCCGTTCAGCAGCTCGGCATGCGGAGTGTCCTTCAACAGATAGCCGGCCGCACCGGCCTCGACGGCGTGCAGGATCTCGGTGTCGGTGTCGTACGTCGTCAGCACGAGCACTCGAGTCGATGGGTACGCCGGAACGATCGCGCCCGTCGCCGCAACCCCGTCCATCCGAGGCATCCGCAGATCCATCAGTACGACGTCCGGACGCGTCGACTCCACCATCGCCACCGCCTCGGCGCCGTCCCCGGCCTCACCGACCACGGTGATGTCGTCGGTCACCGCGAGCATCCCGATCAGCCCGGACCGCACCACCGGATGATCGTCGACCACCAAGACCCGAATCACACGTCCTCCACAGCGGGAATCAGCACCAGGATCACACGTCCTCCACAGCCGGGATCAGTACCTGGACCCGAGTACCGCGCCCAGGCGCACTCTCCACCTCGACCGACCCGCCCGACTCCTCGACCCGCCCGCGCATCGCGTTCAACCCGAACCCACTCGAGTCCGCCCCCGGCGTGAACCCGGTGCCGTCGTCGCGGATCTCGATCCACACACCGACCTCCGACAGCCCCAGCGTGATCAGCACCTGCGTGGCCCGAGCATGCTTGCGCACGTTCGCCAGCGCCTCCTGCGCAGACCGCAGCAACACCACCTGCTGTGCCTGCGGCAACAAAGAGACCTCCTCGTCCGGCAGATCCAGCGACACCTGTACGTCGACGCCGGTCTCGGCCGCGAATCGCTCCGCCTGCCGCCGCAGCACCTCCGTCAAAGTTGCCTCCGACAACGCAACTGGGGTGAACGCGGCAACCAACGCACGCGCCTCGGCCAGATTCTCCCGGGCCGTGTTCTCGATCGCCTTCAGCCGGGCCGCGGCATCGTCGAGTACACCACGTTCGAGCTCGCCCGCGCCGGCCTGGGCCAGCATCACGATGCTCGTCATCCCCTGCGCGAGCGTGTCGTGGATCTCCCGCGCCATCCGCTCCCGCTCGGCCATCACACCGGCGCTGTGGTGTGCCTCGGCGAGTTCGTCCCGGGTCGACTCGAGCTGCTCGATCAAGGTCGCACGCTGCTGACTCTGGGTGATCACCTTCTCGATCCAGATCCCGAACAGCAGACTCACGACCAGACTGACCAGCATCCACGGCAGGATCTGCCAGAACGCGTCCCAACCCCATCCCGCGCTCCACAGTTGCGCGGCGCCCACTCCCGTCACCAGCAGCAGACTGAGCCCCGCGCCCTCGCGCACGTCCTCGCCCAGCAGCCAGATCTGCGCCGACGCGATGAACATCAGGAAGACCGACTCCGGAGACAGCCCGATCATCACCATCAGGCAACCGATCAGTACCAGCCGATACACGTACGACGGGAGCCGCCGGCGCGACCGCATCGCCGGCACCGCAACGAAGCGGTACGCCGCCCCGAGCACCACCACCGCACCAGCGAAGACGACGTGCCGCACCGGAGTGAGGTTCCCGGTGAACGACAGCACCAAGGTCATCGCCAGCAGCACCCAGAACACGACGTGCCACCCGATCAACGTGCGTGTCCACACAGGCTGATCGGTCACTCCGGCGGCGGTCTCCACAGCAGCCATCTTCCTCCACGCCAGGATCCAGAGACGAGGTCCGGTCCAGGCTGGAGTCTGTGGGTCGCTGTCGGACAGTCCGGTACGGCGCCAGGCCAGGTCGGCCGACGTCGTACCGGAGAGCTCTTTCATCAGCCCGCGTCCCGGCGAGTCCAGCGGAACACACGCTGGGCGACGAACAGCCCGACCACCAGCCAGACCGTCAGCACGATCGCTCCGGTCCCGAGCTGCCACGACGCACCTGGCTCGGTGTTCTTGAAGCCGTCCGGCAGGAAGACCGACCGCATCCCCTGCGCCAGCCACTTCAGCGGGAAGATCGACGCGACACCGCGCATCCACGCCGGCAGGCTGCTGTAGACGAAGTACACACCGGACATGAACTGCAGCAGCAGGACCACCGGGGTGACGACCGCGGACGCGGCCTTGCCCGACTTCGGTACGACGCTGAACGCGATCCCGAGCACCGACCCGGACGCCGTGCCGAGGACGAAGATCCAGACGAAGTTGAGCCACTTGGACGGTTCGGTCGGGATGTCGACGCCGAGGATCAGCCCGGCGATGAGGAGCAGCAGCGCGAACTGGAGGATCGACGTGACCAGGACCTGGCCGATCTTGCCGATGAAGTAGGACTGCGGCGGCATCGGCGTACCCCGCAGCCGCTTCAGCAGGCCTTCGTCGCGCTCGAGCGCGATGCTGATCGCGAGCGACTGGAAGCTGCTGAGAAAGATGCCGGAGGCAATCATCCCGGGCGTGAAGTAGGTCGCGGCGTTGACGCCGTCGAAGTCGGTGCTGCCGAAGACGGCGGAGAAGATGCCGAGGAAGATGATCGGGAAGAAGAACGTGAAGATCAGCGCTTCGCGCTCGCGGAAGAATTCACGCACCTCGAGCTTGGTGCGGGCCAGCCCGACGGCCATGGTCGAGGGCAGAGGCTTGGTCGGAGTGGATTGAGCCATCAGAGTGCTCCAGCTTCGATCGCGGCGTCGGCAGTACCGGAGGCGAGGCTCGCTTTGCCGATCAGGTCCAGGTAGATGTCTTCCAGGCTCGGGCGACGGACCTCGAGCTCGGGCACCTCGCCGCCGAAGCGGGCCATCAGCGCGGCCACCTCCGCGGTCGGCTGGTCGGTGCGCAGTTCGTGCTGGCCGTCCGCGTCACTCCAGGAGACGCGCGCGGTCCGGGCGCCACGGCCGCCGAGGGTTTCCGGCGTACCGATCTCAAGCATCTTGCCGTCGGCGATCACCCCGACCCGGTCGGCCAGGTGCTCGGCCTCGTCGAGGTAGTGGGTGGTGAGCAGGATGGTGGTGCCGGCGGTCCGCAGGTTCTCGATCAGCGTCCAGAACTGGCGGCGGGCCTCGGGGTCGAATCCGGTGGTCGGCTCGTCCAGGAACAGCAGCTCCGGGTTGCCGATCACACCGAGGGCCACGTCGAGCCGCCGGCGTTGGCCGCCGGAGAGCTTGCGTGGCCGGGTCTTGCGCTTCTCGTCGAGCCCGACGGCGGCGATCACCTCGTCGGGGTCGCGCGGGTTCGGGTAGTAGCCCGCGTAGTGGTTGACCAACTCGCTGACCGTCGACTCCGCCTCGTCGCGCGAGGTCTGCAGCACGATGCCGATCCGGCTGCGCCAGACCCGGTCGGCGTGGCCCGGATCGCTGCCGAGCACGCTGACTTCCCCTTGGTCGGCCCGGCGATACCCCTCCAGAATCTCCGTGGTCGTGGTCTTGCCGGCTCCGTTCGGCCCGAGCAGGGCGAACACCTCACCCCGATGGATGTCCAGATCGACACCGTCGACAGCCACCTTGTCGGGGTATTTCTTCACCAGGCCCCGCACCCTCACTGCGTTGTCTGTCTGCATGCGACAACCATCCCGTCCCGGCACCCCTTCCCGGGAGCATCACCCGGCGGACGCACTGTCCCCCGACCGGTGGACAGCCGATGTGCAGCTCGACAGGACATAGTCGGCTCGGGCAGGTCCGGGCGGGCGTGGTCAGGCGGGGGAAGGGATGTACGTAGACGGCTACGTCCTGTCGGGCGGCACGCCAAGGGCTGACGGGATCGGGTCGGAGCCGTTAGTTTCGGGGCATGGCTCAGACGGTGCGTGGTGTGGTGGCGATGGGCAAGGGTGCTCCGGTCTCGATCGAGGAGATCACGATCCCGGATCCCGGTCCGGGGGAGGCGGTGGTGAAGATCCAGGCGTGCGGGGTCTGCCACACCGATCTGCACTATCGCGAGGGCGGCATCAACGACGACTTTCCCTTCCTGCTCGGCCACGAGGCGGCCGGGATCGTGGAGTCGGTCGGGGAGGGTGTCACGGATGTCGCGCCCGGCGACTTCGTCGTACTGAACTGGCGGGCCGTCTGCGGGAACTGCCGCGCCTGCCTGCGCGGTCGCCCGTGGTACTGCTTCAACACGCACAACGCCCAGCAGAAGATGACGCTGAGCGACGGCACCGAGCTCACCCCGGCGCTCGGGATCGGCGCGTTCGCCGACAAGACGCTGGTCGCCGCCGGTCAGTGCACGAAGGTCGACCCGGCCGCCAAGCCTGAGGTCGCCGGCCTGCTCGGCTGTGGCGTGATGGCCGGCCTCGGGGCCGCCCTCAACACCGGGAACGTCGGCCGCGGTGACACCGTCGCGGTGATCGGTTCCGGTGGAGTCGGTACGGCGGCAGTCGTCGGAGCCCGCCTGGCAGGCGCGGCCAAGGTGATCGCGATCGACATCGACGACCGCAAGCTGACCGTGGCCCAGGAACTGGGTGCCACCCACGCAATCAACTCCAAGGACCTCGATCACGACGGGGTGGTCGCGGCGGTCCAGGAGCTGACCGGTGGGTTCGGCGCGGATGTGGTGATCGACGCGGTCGGGCGTCCGGAGACCTGGAAGCAGGCGTTCTACGCGCGCGATCTCGCGGGCACCGTCGTACTTGTCGGCGTACCGACGCCGGACATGACCCTGGAGATGCCGCTGCTCGACTTCTTCGGTCGCGGCGGATCACTGAAATCGAGCTGGTACGGCGACTGCCTGCCGACCCGCGATTTCCCGCTCTTGATCGACCTCCACCTGCAGGGTCGCCTACCCCTGGACCGTTTCGTCTCCGAAACCATCGCCCTCGACGAGGTGGAAGCCGCCTTCACCAAGATGCATCACGGCGACGTCCTCCGCTCAGTGGTCGTGTTCTGACCCGAGATCAGCCACTCAAACGGTCTGGCAGTCCGAGCAGGTGCCGAAGATCTCGAGGGTGTGGCTGACGTCGGCGTAGCCGTGCTCGGCCGCAACCTTGTCGGCCCAGCGCTCGACGGCCGGACCTTCCACCTCGACGGTGCGTCCGCAGTTGCGGCAGACCAGGTGGTGGTGGTGACCCTTCGAACAGCGCCGGTACGCCGTTTCGCCGTCGGCGGTCCGGAGTACGTCGACCTCGCGAGAGTCGGCCAGCGCCTGCAGCGTCCGGTAAACGGTGGTCAGACCGACGGCCTCACCGGCCCCCCGGAGCTCCTGGTGGATCTCCTGGGCGGTCCGGAAGTCGTCCAGGGTCTCCAACGCGGTTGCCACCGCCGCGCGCTGACGGGTCGAGCGTGTTCCGATGGCCACCGTTCCTCCTGTCCTCTCGTCACCGTTTTCCCGCGGTAACACACCAATTCTCGCAGAAGTCGGCAAGTCGGCGTCAGTGCTCATCCCAGTGATCTCCGTGAGCGGCATGTAAATGCCCGTCGTGTACATAGTCGACGTGGTCGCCGTGCTCGACCTTCTTGTGTCCACAGGCCTGGCTGTGCGCGTGCGGATGCCGCGGACTGACCACATGCGGTTCCGGTGCCGGTACGCCGATCTCCGGCTCCTCGTCCTCGAGTGGAAGCGCCCGTCCGGACCGCCGCCGCAGCAGCGTCCCGATCGTCGCAGCCACCACGAACCCGGCCAGCGCCAGTACGACGATGGTCGCGCCCGGAGCCACATTCGCGTTGTACGACGTCACGATGCCGGCCAGACACGCAGTCACGCCGATCAGGCACGCGGTGACGAATGTACTGCGGAAGGACCGCGTCAACTGCTGCGCCGTCGCCACTGGGACCACCATGAGCGCACTGACCAGCAGCAGCCCCACAGTCCGCATGGCCACGGTCACAGTCACCGCAGCCATCACGGCGATCAGCAGATTCAGCAGCTGGACCCGGAGTCCCGTCGTACGCGCGAACTCCTCGTCCTGGCACACCGCGAACAACTGCGGTCCCAAGCCGATCGCCACCACCAACACGGCCACAGCGAGTCCGACGACGACGTAGAGGTCGCTCTGCGACACCGTGGTGAGTGAACCGAACAGATAGGTGTTGAGAGTCGACGCACCTTGGCCGGCCAGGCCTATCAGCAGCACACCACCCGCGATACCGCCATAGAAGAGCAGTGCGAGCGCTACGTCCCCACTGGCCTTGCCACGCGCCCGCACCAGTTCGATCGCGGTCGCACCGGCAATAGACACGATGATCGCGGTAAACACCGGCGCCGTACCGGTCAGCAACCCCAGAGCGACACCAGTGATTGCGATGTGCCCGATCCCGTCACCCATCAACGACAACCGCCGCTGCACCAGGAACGTCCCGATCGCCGGCGCCGAGAGTCCCGTCAGCAGTCCGGCGATCAACGCCCGCTGCATGAACTCGAGTTCGAACAGGGTCATGAGGTCAGCCACCCAGGTTCGTCGTCGGTGTGGGAGTGGTGGACGTGCGCGTGGGTCTGGGAGGCGTGCGGAGGTCCGTCGTACACGATCCGGCCGCGGCGCAGTACGACGGAACGGTCGATCAGCGCGTCCATGGGCCCCAGATCGTGGCTGACCATCACGACAGTCGTACCGCGGGCGACCCGTTCGCGGATCGCGTCGGCGAAGATCTGCTGGCTGGCCAGGTCCACGCCGGCGGTCGGCTCGTCGAGGATGAGCAATTCCGGATCGGAGACCAGCGCCCGCGCGATCAGCACCCGCTGCTGCTGCCCACCGGACAGCTCAGCAACCGCGTCCTTACGCCGGTCGGCCATGTCCACAATCTCCAGCGACCGCTCGATCGCTTCCTTCCCGGCCGCCCCCAAGGGCGTGAACATCCGCCGCTTCGACAGCAGACCCGATGACACGACCTCGTACACAGTCGCCGGTACGCCGCCGGACGCGGTGATGCGTTGCGGGACATACCCGATCCGACTCCACTGCCGGAACCGGGGGACCGGCGTACCGAAGAGGCGGACCTGACCGCGGAGGGCGGGGAGCAGACCGACGATGGTGCGGATCAGTGTGGACTTGCCGGAGCCGTTCGTCCCGAGGACCGCGACGACCTCACCCTGGCGGATCTCCAGATCGACGCCGCGCAAGATGAGTCGACCGCCCAGATCGACCGAGAGATCGGCGACCTGGACGGCCTTCGAAGAGGATTCCTGTGCGGTCACGCGCAGCCGTTCGCCTTCCGGAGCTCCTGCAGGTTGGCTCGCATCAGAGTCAGGTAGGTCTCGGACGAGTTCGCGTCCGACAACCCCTCGATCGGGCTGAGTACGGCGGTTTGGACGCCGACGTCCCGGGCGATCGTCTCGGCCACCTTCGGACTGACCAGCTCCTCGTAGAAGATCGTGGTCACGTGCTCGTCGTTCACGATGTCCTGGACCTCCTTGATCCGCGACGGGGTCGGCTCGGCATCGGGCGTGAACCCGGCGATGCCGACCATCGTCAGACCGTATCGCTTCGCCAGGTACGCGAAGGCCTGGTGGCTCGTCACGAACGTGGTGAGCTTGCAGTGCGCCAGCCCGGTCTTGAAGTCGGCGTCGAGCGTGGAGAGCTGAGCCAGCAGGGCCTTGGCCCGCGCGTGGTAGCCCACGGCGTTCGCGCTGTCGGCGGCGACCATCTTCTCCTCGACCGCCTTGACGACATCGGCATACCGCAGCGGGTCGAGCCAGAAGTGCGGGTCCGGCGCGTCGTCGCGGTGTGCCGCCGGCTCGGCCTCGCCGGGCTGGTGCTCCTCGAAGTCGGCGCCGGTGGACTCGAGCTTGGCGACCGGTGCGACGTCGAAGCCGGCGTCCTTCGCGTTCTGGTCGATCGCCTCGTCGACAGCCGGCTGCAGGCCCTTCTCGTACACGACGAGTTTGGCGGTCGCGATGTGGCCGACCTGCTTCGGCGTCAGCTCCAGATCGTGCGGCTCGACGCCCGGCGCGGTCAGGGTGGTCACGTCCACCGCGTCGCCCCCCACTGTGCGGGCGATGAACTCGAGCGGGTAGAACGAAGTCACGACGTCGAGCTTGTCGCCACCGGAGCTGTTGGCGGCCGGGCCACCACATCCCGCCAGGATGAGGGTGGCCAGCGCGGCGCCGGCGACGACAGCACGAGAAATCATGACAATCATTTTCATTTAAGTGGAAGTCATTGTCAAAACAGGGAGTACACCGATGGCCAGCCGCAACGTCGGGCGCCGACGCGCCGACCACCGGAGTAACCGCAAGCGCCGCCTGGACATTCCTGTGGGTCACGGGCATGGGCATGGGCACGGACACGGCGGGGACCACGTGGTCGACACCTCGGTGGTGAACAACGACGCCGTCGTGGCTCGCCGGGTCCGGATCGTCGTCGCCGCGGTCCTGATCCCGCTGATCACCGCGGCCGTGATTCTGATGATCGTGATGTGGCCGGGTGGTGGGGTGAAGGTCTCGTCGTACCAGACCCATACCGCGCGCGGCGAGATCCTGTCCCTGAAGGCCTGCGCGGATGCGAAGGATCAGTGCGACGAGGCGTCGGTCAAGATCAGCAACGGTGACGACAAGGGGAAGCTGGCGCCGGTCCAGGTCCCGAAGGCCGGTCAGGTCCCGATCCCGGTCAAGGTCGGCGAGACGATCATGCTCGGCGTGCAGTCGAACGCGAAGACGATCGCCGACCGGTACCAGTACATCGACCACGACCGGACCAAGCCGCTGTTGCTGCTGACCGTGATCTTCGCGATCGCCGTGGTGGCGCTGTCGCGGTGGCGTGGGTTCGCGGCGTTGATCGCGCTGGCGGTGACTGCGGTGATGCTGACCCAGTTCATCCTGCCCGCGATCCTCAAGGGCTCGAATCCGCTGGTGGTCGCGGTGGTCGGCGGTGCCGTGATCATGGCGATAGCCCTGTTCCTCACGCACGGGATCAATGCGGAGAGTTCGATAGCGCTCTCCGGCACGATCGCCGCGTTGGGGCTGACCGTGGTGCTCGGATGGTTCTTCACCAAGATCTGCCAGCTGAGTGGGCTTGCGTCCGATGGGGCGTCGGCGGCCAAGCAGTTCGCGCCCAACCTCAACCTGTCCGGTCTGCTCGTCGCCGGCATGGTGATCGGCGCACTGGGTGTCCTCGACGACGTCACCGTCACCCAGGCGGCCGCCGTCTGGGAGCTGTCCGCGGCGAACCCGGCCGCGAACCGCCGCGAGCTCGTCGGCGCCGGCCTGCGGATCGGCCGCACCCACGTCGCCTCGGTGGTCAACACCCTCGTTCTCGCGTACGCCGGAGCCGCGATGCCGATCCTGATCACCTTCGCGATCCAGGGCCTGCCCGTGTCGTACGTCCTGTCCACCGAGACGGTCGCGATGGAGATCGTCCGCGGTCTCGTCGGCAGCCTCGGCATCATCGCGGCCGTCCCGCTCACCACCGCCCTGGCCGCGATGGCCGTCGCCGACCGCTCCAAGGAGCTGATCGCGGTCGAGCCCGAACACATCCACACCCCAGCAACCGGGGGCTAACCGAAAATCAGCCCTTCCGCTGACCCTGTTCGGCTCTTACAGTGCAGCTAGGTCACAGAGAGTCCGCCCATGACTACCTTCTGTGGCTCAACGGGGTGAGGAGAGCTGATGAGGTTCCGTCATCGGGACGGCTCGACCGTCCATGTGGGGTACAGCGCCACCGTCCATCCGGCCGAGGACCTGGACGGTGTGATCACCGGCCTGGACGATTGCGCGGCGCTGGTCCGCAAGGAGCTGGACGTGCCGATGCTCGGCGTCGGCCTGTGGTTCGCGAGTCCGCTGGCCGACCGGCTGGCGAACTCCCCGGCGGCTCTGACCAAACTGCGCCGAGCGCTGACCCGCAACCACTTGGAAGTCGTCACGCTGAACGGCATCTCGCACGACTTCTTCACCGATGCAGTCGTCGGCACGCAACTCTTCCGCCCGGACTGGACTGAGCCGGAGCGACTGCGTTACACGCTCGACCTCATCGACGTACTCGCCGACTTGCTGCCGACGGACGCGTCGTACGGCTCGATCTCGACGCTGCCGCTCGCCTGGCGGGCGCCGTGGTCGAAGGCGCGCAACACGGCGGCGCGGGCGGCGTTCGATAGGGTCGAGCAGCATCTCGCCCGGACCGAGACGCGCACCGGCCGCCGGATCCGACTCGCGATCGAGCCCGAACCCGGCGCCGTCCTCGAGATGATCGGCCAGGCCGCAGGTTGGCTGAGTCGGTACGCAAGCCCGTACGCCGGTTCCTCGCGGATCGGACTCGGGTTCGACGCGTGCCATCTCGCCGTGCAGTTCGAGGAGCCGGCGGATGCGTTCGAGACGTTATGGCGAGCCGGTGTGGACGTGGTGAAGGCCCAGTTGTCCGTGGCACCGACCCTCGTGGATCCATCTGATCTGGCCGGTCGGTACGCACTGAGCCTCCTCGGCACTCCGAAGTACCTGCGGCAGGTGCGCGAGTGGGGTGGGCCAGGCGTCGACGATCTGGCGCAGGCTTACCAACTGTCGGGACACGCGGCCTGGCGCATGCATGCGCACCTCCCCGCCCACACCACTCCGCCGCCGCCACTCTCATCCACGGTCCTCGGTCTGGAGGACTGCCTGAACAAATTGGTCGGCGGTGGGCACCCCCTCACCCATCACCTGGAGTCCGAGGTCTCCGCCTGGGAACGCCCACCCCGCACCAAACAGCAACTAGCCAAGCGCATAGCCAAAGAACTCCGCTGGCTCCGCGACCACCTGGTCGCCCTAGGCCTGAAACCCATCCACTAGACCTGTGCAGATCAACGGGACGTATGCCGCTACCACCTAGTGCACCTGAGCGGTATCTGCGTCACGCGTACGGCGACTCGCGGGTGCACTACCCGTTGATCTGCACGCTGCTAGGCCTGGTGTAGTCGGGGAGACGGACGCCGGTGAAGGCTCTGCCGACTGCGTTCTGGGACCAGAGGAAGCGCTGGACCAGTGTGGGCAGCTTCGAGACCGCGGCAGCGGCGATTGGTGTGGTCCGGAGTGTGAGCGGACTGCTGGGGATGATCGAGCGCATCACGTTCGGCCCGACCTTCCGGCTGAGGTCGACCAGCCGCCGGACCGCCTTCTCGTAATTGCACAAGCCTGACGGCAGATCGCTGCGGGCCGCTGCCAGCTCGCCGGCCAGGATGTACGCCGTCACGATCGCAAGGCTCGTGCCACCACCGACAGCCGGTGCCGGACAGAAGCCGGCGTCGCCCACCAGCCCGACCCGGCCGCGGTGCCAGCTGTCGAGCGTGATCTGCGAGATCGAGTCGAAGTAGAAGTCTTCGGCCGCGTCCAGATGCTCGAGGAACTGCGGCACGCGCCACCCGTAGTCGTCGAACTCCTTGGCCAGCAAGGCCTTCTGCTCGTCCTTGTCGCGGTAGTTGTACCGCAGCTCGTGGGGCGTTCGGAACAGGAAGGACGCGCGGTTCTGACCGGTCTGACGGACGCGGTACACGGCGACGAGCCTGTCGATGGAGAAGTGGGACCAGACTTTGCTGCCCAGGTCCTGGTCTCCGGGCATCGAGAAGACCGAGAGGTATCCGCCCAGCGGCCGGCGCAGCGATTCCTCGGGTCCGAAGGCCAGTCGACGAACGTTCGAGTGCATGCCGTCGGCTCCGAGCACGAGGTCGAACCGGCGGCGATCGCCGGATTCGAAGGTGACGTCGACACCGGAACCGTCGTCGTCCAGCGCGGCGATCGAGTCGCCGAAGAGGTACTCGGTGGAGTCGCGGGTAGCGGCGTACAGGATCTTGGTCAGCTCGCCGCGGAGGATCTCCACGTGGCTGCTGGAGATGCCGGCGTACAGGCGGCTGAGGTCGATGTGGATCGGGCTCCGGCCGAACCGCTCGATCGTCATTGCGTCGATGCCGGTCTTGGCCGCCTCGATGGCGTCCAGGCAACCCATCCGCCGGGCGACCTCGGTCGCCGGGCCGAACAGGTCGACCGCGTGGCCGCCGAGGCCGTGCCGCAGCGCGGGTGTGCGCTCGACAACGGTCGGCTCGAAACCGTAGTGGTGCAACCAGTAGGCGAGCACCGGCCCGGCGACGCTCGCGCCTGAGATCAAGACCTTCATCGCAACCCCCTGAGAATTTGTTTACTTACCGGAAGGTAAACAAATAGGTTTCGGTGCTGTCAAGGGTTTACTGACCGGAAGGTCAGTTAAAGTGTGAGGTATGCCCAGACAGCGGACCGGGGACACCAAGGCGCGCATCCAGCAGGTCGCGATCGAGCTGTTTTCCGAGCGCGGGCTGCAGCAGACCAGCCTGCGCGACATCGCCGAACGCCTCGGCGTGACCAAGCCGGCGCTCTACTACCACTTCGCCTCGCGGGAGGACCTGCTGAGCAGCCTGGTCCAGCCGCTGATCGCCGACTTCGAGGCGTACGCGGCGGAGCAGCAGGCAGCGGCGCCCGTCGAGACACGGGAGCTGCTCGGTTCGTACTTCGATCTCGCCTACAAGCACCGGGTCGTGATCCAGCTGGCCATCCGCGACCTGTCGGTGATGCACGAACTCAAGCTGGCCGAGCGGTTCATCGAATGGCGGCAGCAGCTGACCGAGCTCCTGATCGGTACGACGCCGTCGCTGGCCGACCAGGTCCGCGCGATGGTCGCCCTCGGTGGCCTCTCGGACTGTGCGGTGATGATCGACCACACCCCGGTGAGCGAGCTGCGTGACGCCGCCGTAGAAGCGGCCTACGACAGCCTCGGGCGAGACTAGTTGCCCGCGATCCGCCAGACGGCGAAGAAGAAGATCACCAGGACCGAGAAGATCCGGAAGAACTTGGCGCCGCCGGCGATGACCGGCCAGGACAGGAAACCGAGCCAGGCGAGCAGGAGCGCGAGCAGCAGCAGGGCGGGGACCGCGGCCGGGACGGGCGCGAAGACGCCGACCAGGGCGAGGACGAGGGTGATCCCGGGCAGCGTGAGCTTCGGCATCCCGTGCAGCTTGGCCACATACGGGTAACTGATCTTCGTGATCCGCTGCCGGAGCGGGCTCACCGGCTGACTGCCCTGGGAACTCATGCGCCCCATTGTTCCAGGCCGCTGTTCCAGGTCGTGGGGCCGATCGTGACGTCGGGATTTTGCCCGAATGTTGCCGCCATCCTGCGGAAGTCTGCCCGGCAGCTTCTTCCCAACGGGCCGGGCCCCGATCTAGAGTTCCACCCGAGTCACGGATCGTCCGCTCACTATCACCATCCGTGGCTGGACTCGTGAGGAGCCACGGATGCGTCGACGCGTTGGTGTCTGGTTGTTCGGAGCGAGGGGATCGGTCGCGACCACGACCATCGCAGGCGCGGCCGCCCTCAAGAACGGAGCCCCACCCTCGGGCGTGGTCACCGAGCTGCCCGATTTCGCGGCGGCCGGTCTCGTCCCCACCGATCACCTGGTCTTCGGCGGTCACGACGTCGTGGAGACACCGCTGACCAAGCAGGTCGAACGCCTCGTCGCCGGCGGCGTCCTGCCGGCGGGCCTACCTGGCTTGATCGCTGCCGAGCTGGTCGAGGCCGAAGGCAACATCGTGCTGGTGCGGTCGGAAGCCAACCAGCTCGCGGTGGTACGACGGATGGCCGAGGACATCCGCGCGTTCCGGCTCCGGCACGACCTCGAGCAGGTGGTCGCGATCAACGTGGCTTCCACGGAGGCGCCGTACGAGGTCGAGATCTCTGAGCTCGGTGAGCTGCGGGAAGCGCTGGCTGTGCGGGAGGTTTTGCCGGACAGTTCGCTGGGGGCGCTGGCCGCGTTCGAGGCGGGCGCGGCGTACGTCGACTTCACGCCGTCGACCTCGATCAAGCCCGCGGTCGTCCGGGCCTGGGCGGTGGAGAAAGGCGTGCCGTTCGGCGGGCAGGACGCGAAGACCGGCGAGACGCTGGTGAAGAGTGTCCTGGCGCCGATGTTCGTCCAGCGCGCTCTGCCGGTGCAGGCCTGGTCCGGCACCAACCTGCTCGGCGGTGGTGACGGCGCGACCCTCGCCGACCCGCTCGCGGCCGCGTCGAAGGGCATCTCCAAGGAACGCGGACTCGCCGACATGCTCGGTGAGGTCGCGGGGGACGTGCACATCGACTACGTCGAGCCGATGGGCGACTGGAAGACGGCTTGGGACCACATCATGTTCTCCGGTTTCCTGGGTACTCGGATGACGCTGCAGTTCACCTGGCAGGGCTGCGACTCGGCGCTCGCCGCGCCCTTGGTCCTCGATCTGGCTCGCCTCTCGGCCCTGGCTCTCGACCGCGGCCACGTCGGCTCGATGCCATTCCTGGGCTTCTTCTTCAAGGACCCGATCGACTCCACGGAACACGCTCTGTCCCGCCAGTACGACGAACTGGTCCGCTGGATCCGCGAATGCTGAAGCGCGCTCGCCTCGCCGACCTGATCGAGTTGGTGCGAGCTCCCGCCGCCCTCACCGTCCCAGGCGACGTACTCGCCGGAGCCGTTGCTGCCGGCAACCTTCGCCCCGCCCGCCTGGCCGGCCTGGCCGCCTCGTCCATCTCGATCTACTGGGCCGGCATGGCTCTCAACGATTGGGCCGATCGCGACCTGGATGCCGTCGAACGGCCGGAACGCCCGATCCCATCTGGCCGAGTGGCCCCGCGCACAGCCCTTGGCCTGGCGACGGGTCTCACGGTTGCCGGCCTCGTCCTGAGCGCGATCTCTGGCGGCCGGTCTACGCTCAAGACCACTGCAGCCTTGGCCGCCACCGCTTGGGCCTACGACCTGGCCGCCAAGAACACGCCGGCAGGTCCCGTGGTGATGGCCGCCACCCGCTCGATGGACGTCCTGGTGGGCGCCGGCGACGACCGCCGCAAGGCTTGGGCGCCTGCCCTTGCCATCGGCACCCACATCCTCGCCGTCACCACCCTCTCCCGCGGCGAGGTGCACGGTTCCACACCACTGCCGGCCCGCTCCGCGTTGGTGGCGACCACCGCGATCAGCGCGGCCACCGCCAGTGGCGGCGGGATCGCGGCAACGTTGGCCGGCTTGTATACGCGGGCTGTCGCCCCGGCCCAGCTCGCGGCAGCGCAAGAACCAAGTGCACCCAACATCCGCAAAGCAGTGGGAGCTGGGATCCACGGGTTGGTGCCTCTGCAGGCTGCGTGGTGCGCTCGCGGTGGGGCTCCGCGGTTAGGGGCCGGGTTGGCGGCCGTGCTGCCGCTGGCGCGGGCCCTCGCGCGGAAGGTGTCGCCGACATGAGGCTCGGTTACGGGACCAACGGGTTCGCCAACCATCGGTTGCCCGAGGCACTGGCCGTCATCGCGGAGCTCGGGTACGACGGGGTCGCGTTGACGCTGGATCACAACCATCTCGACCCGTTCGGCCCAGGGCTGCGTGAACGGACCGCCGCGGTCGGCAAGTTGCTTGCCGAGCACAACCTCTCGGTGGTGATCGAGACCGGCGGCCGCTACGTACTCGACCCCTATCGCAAGCACGAGCCCACGCTGCTCCACGCGGACGGTTCGGAGCGGCGGATGGCACTCCTCGAACGCGCCGTCGACGTCGCCGCCGACCTCGGCGCCGACGCGGTCTCGTTCTGGTCCGGCACCCTTCCGCCCGACGTCTCGCCGGAGCTCGGCTGGGACCGACTCGTTGCCAGCTGCAACCAACTCGTCGGGTACGCCGCCGGCCGCGGCGTGCGACTCGGTCTCGAACCGGAGCCTGGCATGCTCCTCGACGACCTCTCGGGCTACCTGAAACTGCAGGCGGATGTGGGTAGCGAGACCCTCGGCCTCACGCTCGACATAGGTCACCTCGTCTGCAACGAACCCACCCCACCCGCCACCTGCATCGCCACGGGTGCGCCGTACCTCGTCAACGTCCAGATCGACGACATGCGCCGGGGCGTGCACGAACACCTCGAGTTCGGTACCGGTGAGGTCGACTTCGCCGAGGTCTTCGAGGCGCTTCGCGCGATCGACTACCAGGGTCTGGTGGCGGTCGAGCTGCCCAGGCACTCACACGCGGCACCGACTGTGGCCCGGGAGTCGATCGCCTTCCTGGAAAGGTTCTCGGGATGACGGACTTGGAGAGCCAGCTCCCGCCGGAGGCGGAGGATTGGTTGATTGAAGCCCGAAGGCAACCAGTGGGTGAAGTCTTTCCCGCGGTCGGCCGGAAGGTCGGTCGAAAGCAACTGAGCGCTGAATGGACGACTGACCAGGCGGTTCGGGCGCTCCTCCTGGTCGGTCAGCCCGTGGACGAGGTGCTGACGATCTACCGGTACGGCGATGCCGCCGAGAAGCTCGCGGTCCTGAAGGCCCTGCCGCTCCTCGGGGAGCTGGGGGATGCCGCGCTGTCGATCGTCGACGACGCGATCCGGACCAACGACCAGCGCCTTGTGGCCGCGGCGCTCGGCCCGTACGCGACCAAGTGGTTGCCGCAGGCATCGTTCCGGCAGGCCGTGCTGAAGTGTGTGTTCGCCGGCATTCCGCTCGGCGCGGTCGACGGGTTGCCGGAACGCCGCGACGACGAGCTCGTCCGGATGATGACGGACTTCGCCGCCGAGCGAGCCGCTGCCGGGCGGGTGATCCCGCCGGACCTTGCGCCGTACTTGAGCCGCACCTGAAATCGCACCTGAATTCGCATCTGAAGCAAGCCGTCTCACCGTCCTGAGAAGGGTCTGACAATGCGCATCTTCGATCCACATATCCATATGACGTCACGGACCACCGACGACTACGCCGCGATGGCTGAGCACGGCGTGCAGGCGCTCGTGGAGCCCGCGTTCTGGCTGGGGCAGCCGCGGACCAGCGTGGGTTCGTTCGTGGACTACTTCGATGCGCTGATCGGCTGGGAGTCGTTCCGGGCTTCGCAGTACGGGATCAGGCATCACTGCACGATCGCCCTGAATCCGAAGGAGGCGAACGATCCGCGGTGCCGTGAGGTGCTCGAAGTCCTTCCGCGGTATCTGGCCAAGGACGGTGTCGTCGCTGTCGGCGAGGTCGGGTACGACTCGATGACGCCCGCGGAGGACGAGATCTTCGCGCAGCAACTCGAGCTGGCGCAACGGTTCGAGCTGCCCGTGCTCGTGCACACTCCGCATCGCGACAAGGCCGCCGGTACCACCCGCACCCTGGACGTCGTGAAGGAGTCCGGACTCGCGCCGGAGCGAGTTGTCGTCGACCACCTCAACGAGGTGACGGTGAAGGAGGTCGCGGACTCCGGGTGCTGGATGGGCTTCTCCATCTACCCCGACACGAAGATGGATCCGGATCGCATGGTGGTGATCCTGCAGGAGTTCGGCACCGAGCGGATTCTGGTGAACTCCGCCGCCGACTGGGGCAAGTCGGACCCGCTCCGAACCTACGCGACCGGTCAGGCGATGCTCGCCGCCGGATTCACCGACGACGATGTCGATCAGGTGCTCTGGCGCAACCCCGTCGCCTTCTACGGCCAGTCCGGCCGCCTCGACCTGACTGAGACCGAGGCCGCGGACACCTTTGAAGGCAACTCGATTCTGCGAGGTGCGAGGCCATGAGATTCCGCCATCCCGACGGCTCGACCGTCCACCTCGCCTACTGTACGAACGTCCACCCGGCCGAAGACCTGGATGGCGTGATCGCGCAGCTGGACGGCTGCTCCAGCCTCGTCCGCAAGGAGCTCGACGTACCCGTCCTGGGCGTCGGTCTGTGGTTGGCTCACACGCTGGCCGATCGTCTCGCCAACTCACCCGACGCACTCGCCGCGCTGCGCCGCGCGCTGGATCGCAACGGTCTGGAAGTCGTCACGCTGAACGGATTCCCGTACGCCGGGTTCCACGATCCCGTCGTGGGCAAGAAGGTCTACAAGCCGGACTGGACCGAGGCTGCCCGCCTCGACTACACCCTCGACCTGGTCCGCGTACTCGGTCAGCTCCTCCCCGGCGACGCGTCGTACGGCTCGATCTCGACGCTCCCGCTCGCCTGGCGGACGCCGTGGGACCGCACCCGCGACACCGCAGCCCGCGATGCCGTCAACCGGCTGGAGAATGAGCTGATCCAGGTCGAAGCGACCACCGGCCGCCGCATCCGGGTCGCGATCGAGCCCGAGCCCGGCTGCATCGTCGAGACGGTTCCGCAGGCGGCCCACTGGCTTGCGCCGTACGCCGACCGCTCGGTGCTCGGGTTGTGTCTGGACACCTGTCACTTGGCGGTCCAGTTCGAAGATCCCGCGGACACCTTCGCGGTGCTGGCCCGGGCCGGCGTGGAGGTCGTGAAGAGCCAGGTCTCGGCCGCGCTCCACGTGCCGGATCCAGCCGATCCCGTCGCGCGGGAGCTCCTGCAGGAGTTCGCCGAGCCGAAGTTCCTGCACCAGACCCGCGAGTCTGGCGGGCCTGGGGTCGACAACCTCGACGAGATCGCCGAGCTGCCCGGGCAGGCACCGTGGCGCGTGCATTTCCATGTCCCTGTGCATGCCGCGCCACGCCCGCCGCTCACGAGCACGACCGGCGTACTGGAAGACAGCCTCAAGCATCTGGTTGGCGGCGAGCATCCGTTGACCCAACACCTGGAGTCGGAGACCTACACCTGGTCCGTACTCCCGTCCGCACCCCGCAATCAGCAGGAACTCGCCGAAGGCATCGCGAGCGAACTGGCCTGGCTGCGGGATCGGCTGACCGGCCTGGGCCTCGAGGAGATCAAATGAGCAAACAGGTTGTCGTGATCGACGTCGTCGGGCTGACTCCGCGGCTGCTGCGCCGGATGCCCCGGCTGCGAGCGCTGCCGCTGAGCCGCGAACTCGGAACCGTACTGCCGGCCGTCACCTGTTCGGCGCAGGCGACCTTCCTCACCGGTTCGATGCCATCGGATCACGGCATCGTCGGCAACGGCTGGTACTTCCGGGACCTCGGCGAGGTGTTCCTCTGGCGCCAGCACAACAAGCTCGTCCAGGGCGACAAGCTCTGGGATCTGGCCCGCCGCAAGGAACCCGGTTACAAGGTGGCCAACGTCTGCTGGTGGTACGCGATGGGCGCCGAGACCGACCTGCTGGTCACGCCGCGGCCGATCTACTACGCGGATGGCAAGAAGGCACCCGACTGCTACACCCGTCCGGTCGAGTTGCACGACCGGCTGACGAACGAGCTCGGCGACTTCCCGCTGTTCCAGTACTGGGGTCCGACCGCCGGGGTCAAGTCGAGCCAATGGATCGTTGCCGCCGCACGCCAGATCCTTGCCCAGGACAACCCGGATCTGTTGCTCACCTACATCCCGCATCTGGACTACGACCTGCAGCGCTTCGGCCCGTCCTCGGTCGAGGCGACCCGGGCCGCGATCGAGCTGGACGCTGTCCTGGCTCCGCTGCTCGACGACGCCGAAGCCAAGGGGGCAACGGTCGTAGTGCTGTCGGAGTACGGGATCACCGATGTTGCGCGGCCGGTCGACATCAACCGGTTGCTGCGGCGTGAGGGCCTGCTGGAGGTACACACACAGGACGGGATGGAGTACCTGGATCCCTGGAGCTCAAGGGCTTTCGCAGTTGCGGATCACCAGCTCGCGCACATCTACGTGCAGGATCCGGCGGATATCGATGCCGTCAGCAAGCTTCTCGCGGGGCTGCCGGGGGTCGCTGAGGTACTCGATGCCGAAGGCAAGCGAGCGTACGGACTGGATCACGAGCGCGCGGGTGAACTCGTCGCCGTGGCCGAGCCGGACTCGTGGTTCACGTACTACTACTGGCTCGACGACGAACGCGCGCCGGACTTCGCCAGGGGAGTGGAGATCCACCGCAAACCCGGCTACGACCCGGCCGAGCTGTTCTTCGATCCGGCCGATCGCTGGGTGAAGCCGCGGGCGGCGTCGTACCTGCTGCGTAAGAAGGTCGGTCTGCGGTACGCAATGCAGGTCGTCCCGCTCGACCCGTCCATCGTCCGCGGGTCTCACGGGCGCCTGCCGGAGTCGCCCGAGGACGGGCCGGTCTTCCTCAGTACGGACGCCGCCCTCGCGCCGGACGGTCCGGTCGCGGCGACCGCCGTACGGGATCTTCTGCTGAAAGCCGCGGACCTGGCCTGAGTGGTGGTCGCGGAGCGTGACGTCGTACGCTGTCGTGGGTGTTCGTGGTGATCAGGTTCAAGGTCGACGAAGCCGACCAGACCGAGTTCGTGAGCCGGCTGGAGACCGCCGTCGAGGTGCTGTCGCGGCAGAAGGGTTTCGTCGCGGCCCGGACCGGGCGGAACGCCGACGACCCCGAGCTGCTCGCGCTGAGTATGGAGTGGGACAACATCGGCAGTTACCGCCGCGCGCTCTCGCCGTACGAGGTGAAGGTGGCGGCGGTGCCGCTGCTGTCGGAGGCGATCGACGAGCCGACCGCCTACGACGACCTGACCGAGTTCGTCGGTCTGGGCTGACGTTTGCCTTGGGTCGCCGGCCGGTTACCGGCACGGATGCGACGAGGGCCACTCCGGCCCGATAGCCTGGACCTTTCCTGTACCACCAAACTGGAGTCGAAGAGTGCCCGTGGATACCGTCGATGCCGTCGTCAGCCTCAGTAAGCGGAGAGGCTTCGTGTACCCGTGCGGCGAGATCTACGGTGGCACCAAATCGGCGTGGGACTACGGACCCCTCGGCGTCGAGCTGAAGAACAACATCCGCACCCAGTGGTGGCGCGCGATGGTGACGAGCCGTGACGACATCGTCGGCCTGGACTCCTCGGTGATCCTCCCGACCAAGGTCTGGGAGGCCTCCGGGCACCTGTCGGAGTTCGTCGACCCGCTGACCGAGTGCCAGTCCTGCCACAAGCGGTTCCGCGACGACCACCTGCGCGAGGACTACGCCCGCCGCAAGAACAAGGACGTCGACGAGGTCAAGCTCGCCGAGATCGCCTGCCCGAACTGCGGCAACAAGGGCACGTTCACCGAGCCGCGGATGTTCAACGGCCTGCTCAAGACCTACCTCGGTCCGGTCGAGTCCGAGGAGGGCCTGCACTACCTCCGCCCGGAGACCGCGCAGGGCATCTTCATCAACTTCGCGAACGTGATGGGCACCGCCCGGAAGAAGCCGCCGTTCGGCATCGCCCAGGTCGGCAAGAGCTTCCGCAACGAGATCACCCCGGGCAACTTCATCTTCCGGACCCGCGAGTTCGAGCAGATGGAGATGGAGTTCTTCGTCGTTCCCGGCACCGACGAGGAGTGGCACGAGTACTGGCTGAAGGCGCGCTGGGACTGGTACACCGGCCTCGGGCTGAACCCGGAGAACATGCGGATGTACGAGCACCCGAAGGAGAAGCTGAGCCACTACTCGAAGCGGACCGTCGACATCGAGTACAAGTTCAACTTCGGCGGCAAGGACTTCGACGAGCTCGAAGGCATCGCGAACCGGACCGACTTCGACCTGTCCACGCACTCCAAGCACTCCGGCGCCGACCTGTCCTACTTCGACCAGGAGAAGGGCGAGCGCTGGACGCCGTACGTGATCGAGCCCGCGGCCGGCCTGACCCGCAACGTGCTCGCGTTCCTGCTCGACGCGTACACCGAGGACGAGGCGCCGAACGCGAAGGGCGGCGTGGACAAGCGGACCGTGCTGCGCTTCGACCCGCGACTCGCGCCGGTCAAGGCCGCCGTGCTGCCGCTGTCCCGCAACGCCGACCTCTCGCCCAAGGCGCGTGACCTGGCCGCCGAGCTGCGGCGGAACTGGAACGTCGACTTCGACGACGCCGGCGCGATCGGCCGTCGCTACCGCCGCCAGGACGAGATCGGTACGCCGTACTGCATCACCGTCGACTTCGACACGCTCGAGGACCAGGCGGTGACGATTCGCGAGCGTGACTCGATGAAGCAGGAGCGGGTCGCGCTGACCGAGGTGACCGGCTACCTGGCGCAGCACCTGGTGGGTTGCTGACGATGGCGCTCTCGAGGGATCGGCTGCCCTTCGGTTCGGTCAAATACTGTGGGCTGGCTGTTTTCGGCCTGTCCGCGCTCGCGGTGTTCCTCTTGTCCGCCTGCTCGGACAGCACGCCGGCCGCGGGCAGCTCGCCCTCGGCGCCGGGCTCCACCGGTCAGCCGTCGTCGGCGCCGCCCTCGACCGCTCCGATTCCGACCGCGTCGACGCCCTCGCTGACCCCACTTCCGACGCCGACCAAGCCTTGGCCGACGCCGAAGGTGACCGGTGCGCCCGCCGCCGACGCTCCGTTGGCTGCGCGGATCCGGTTCGCGATCGCCAAGCAGGCGCAGCTCGCGGCCGGCCGCGCCGCGACCACCACGGTCAAGTGCCCCGGCATCGAGACCGTGGAAACGGCAGGGCAGCACGAGCTGACCTGCACGGTCACGTACGCCGGGAAGTCGTACAGCGGGACGTTGACGGTCGACGCGAAGCAGTACAGCGCGTCGTACAAGTTCACCTCGGAGTCCGTCGCGATCGTTCGCGCGAAGGTCGTCGACGCGGTACTGCGGTCGGTGCAGGGCGCCGCGAAGGTGACCTGCACGATGGACGATGTTGCCGTGGTCAAGCATTCCGGTGCGCCGATCGGGTGCGACGTGACGACGACGGCGAACGCCGTACAGCCTTATAAAGCACAGGTTTCGGGCAACGGTCAGGTCCTGGTGGCGAAGGCCTGATGGTGAAGCTCGGCAATCTCACGATCGACACGCCGGTGGTGCTGGCGCCGATGGCCGGTATCACGAATGCGGCGTACCGGCGGTTGTGTGCCGAGCAGGGCGCCGGTCTGTACGTGTGCGAAATGATCACATCGCGCGGCATCGTCGAGGGCGATCAGAAGTCACTCGACATGCTCACGTTCGACGCGCGTGAGACCGTTCGGTCGGTCCAGCTGTACGGCGTGGACCCGACGTACATCGGCCGTGCGGTGCAGATCCTCTGCGACCAGTACGGCGTCGCCCACATCGACCTGAACTTCGGTTGCCCGGTCCCGAAGGTGACCCGCAAGGGTGGCGGTGCCGCGCTGCCGTGGAAGCGCAACCTGCTCGGTGCGATCCTGCGCTCCGCGGTCCATGCCGCTACGCCGTACGGCGTACCCGTCACCATGAAGACGCGGATCGGGATCGACCGCGACCACCAGACGTACCTCGACGCGGGCCGGATCGCGGAGGAGTCGGGTGCCGCGGCGATCGGGCTGCACGGACGGACGGCGGCGCAGGCGTACTCGGGTCAGGCCGACTGGACCACGATCGCTGCCCTGGTCGAGCACGTGAGTATCCCGGTGCTCGGGAACGGCGACATCTGGGAAGCCGGCGACGCGCTGCGGATGGTCGCCGAGACGGGGTGCGCCGGCGTGATCGTCGGACGCGGATGCCTCGGCCGGCCGTGGTTGTTCCGCGATCTCGCGGTCGCGTTCGCCGGTGGTGAGGCACTCAACCTGCCGACGCTCGGCGAGGTCGCAACCGTCATGCGCCGTCACGGCGAGTTGCTCGCCGACCTGATGGGGGAGCAGCGCGGTCTCCGCGACTTCCGCAAGCACGTCCCGTGGTACCTCAAGGGCTTCCCGGCCGGCGGCGAGCTCCGCGCCGCCCTCGGCATGGTCGACTCGCTGCCTCGCCTGGACGAGCTCCTGTCCCAGCTGGACCCGACCATCCCCTTCCCAGTAGCCGAACTAGGCGCCCCCCGAGGCCGTCAAGGCAGCCCCCGCGACCACATCGTCCTGCCCCAAGGCTGGCTCGACGACACCGACGGCCTCACCGTCGACCTAGCCGAAGCCGAACTAGGCGTCTCCGGCGGCTGACCCCCGCCGCCGAGCCCACCGGACACCGCTACGCGGTACGTGTCCTACTGCCGCCTTCGGCGGAGGCGCGGATCCTGGATACGCCGCTCGTGTGGTTTGCGCGGTCGGCTGTGGTTGGGTCGGGCCCTTGCGGAGGGACTGTGGTTCGCGGTCTCCGCTGCGTGATGGTGCTGGTCGCGGTGGTGTGCGTCAAGGGCGCCTTCGGCGTCGCTGCGCGATCTTCGA
>NZ_JBSGUS010000038.1:0-47143 GCF_053608045.1 Kribbella sp. NPDC055071 | reverse complement strand
GGGTCGAAGATCGCGCAGCGACGCCGAAGGCGCCCTTGACCCACACCACCGCGACCAGCACCATCACGCAGCCCGGAGACCGCGCCACCACAGTCCCCTCCGCGCAAAACCACATGAGCCGGCGAACCCACCACCCGCGCCCCCGCCGCAGGCGGCAACAGGACAGCCGCCGCGCAGCGGCGACCAATCAACCCACACATCCGACACCAGAGCCGGATAACCCCCCTCGCGTGTGCCGGGCAGATGAGGCGACGGCGAGGGGACTGCGCTCAGTTGTCGTACGCCGCGAGGGCTTCGCGGGCTGTGGCTGCGATTTGCGTGCTGAGGTCCGGTGGGTCGAGGACGGTGGCGGCGCCGCCGAGGCGGAGGACCAGGCGTTGGAGCCAGGCGGTGTCGGCGACGCGGAGTTTGACGATGAGGGAGTTCTCGGGGCCTTCTTCGACGGACTCGTTCGGGTAGTACTCGGCGACCCAGCGAGCCGGCGGGGCGAGCCGGACGGTCGCCAGCAGGTCGCACTCGGACGGCTGGAACATGCCGTTGGAGAGGTCCCGCGGTGTCGCCTCCGGTGGCGGCTCGCTCGGGAGGTCGAGGAGTTTGGCCGCGGCGATCCGATCCAGCCGGAACAGCCGGACGTCCTCGGCCAGCCGACACCAGGCCTCGAGGTAGGTGCGGCCCTCCGACACGACCAGGCGCATCGGGTCCACGTCCCGCTCGGTGGTCTCGTCGCGCGAGGGGACGTCGTACGTGAGATGCAGCCGCCGCTTCCCGGCGAGCGCCCGGTTGACTGTCTCGGCGATCTCCGGATCGGCCGGCTCGACGTGCACATGCGCTGCTGCGCCCTCGCTCGCCGCGGCCGCCTCCCCTGCGGCCCGCTCCAGCTTGGCGATCGCGCGGTCGACCGCGTCCCGATCGGCTCCGGCCGTCACCTCCCGCAGCGTCCGCAGCGCGGTCAGCAGCGCGAGCGCCTCGTCCGCGGCCAGTCGCAGCGGTCGCGCCAGGTAGTCCGCGTTGTTGAGGTGGATGACGCCGTCGCCCTCGGCCGCCTCGATGTCGATCTCGATCAGATCGCCCATCTGCGCGCCGGGCAGTCCGCAGAACCACAACACCTTCAGGTCCGCGATGATCTGCTTCGGCCGGACGCCGAACTCCGCCGCCACATCGTCGACCCGGGCTCCGTCGTTCTCCCGCAGATACGGCACCAGTGCCAGCAACCGCTGCACCTGATCCCGAGCGTTCGTCATGCCCCGGCCACCATCCGGAGTCTCCAGAGCACGCCGTCGAGCACGTCTCCCGGGCCCTCGACCACTGCGTTCGGACCGTACGACGCGATCTCCTCGGCGAGCACGGCGGAGTCGGCGTACGGGACCTGCAGGAGGTCCCAGCCCTCCTCGTAGTCCTCGATCGCGTTCGCCCGGCGCCGCAGGCTGACACACGTCCCGGTGCGGACCCGGATCTTCGCCTCGGACGTCGGCCGCGGCGGTCCGAGCTCAGACACGAGTGACCGGAGGTCTGTCCCCTCCGGCACCACGAACGCGCCTGGCTCGCCGACCGTCTTCACGTTCCCACCGATCCGCGACATCCGGAACATGCGGGTGGCCTGACGGTCCAGGTCCCGGCCGACGACGTACCACCGACCGTGCCAGGACACGATGCCCCAGGGCTCCAGAGTCCGTGTCGTGGACTCGGTCGCGCCGCTGCGGAGGTGCTGGAACTTCACCACCGTCCGGCTGACCACAGCCGACCAGAGTGGGTCGAAGGCCGGCTCTGACGCGCCGACGTGCGGCTCGATCGCGCTCAGGGCGGACTGGTCGGTCTGGATGCCGGCCGCCTTCAGCTTGAGCACCGCAGACGTTGTGGCCTCGGCCAGACTGGCGTGCTGCCAGACCCGGGCGGCAACGCCCAGTACGGCGGCCTCGTCCGGCTCGAGGTGGACCTCGGGCAGCTCGAACACGTCCCGGCGGATCCGGTAACCGACCTCGTCGGAGAAGAACTTGTCGATCGTGCCCATCTCGATCGGGATGCCGAGATCGCGCAGCTCGTCCTTGTCCCGCTCGAACATCTTCTCGAACGCGTCGTCGGTCTGGCCCGCGTACCCCTCGACGACCTCGCGGATGCGTTCCTTGGTCACGTAAGTGCGCGCGACAAGGAGGCAGATGACCACATTGAGCAGTCGCTCACTCTTCCGCGCCGACACCCGACCACCTTACGGCCTTTCGGCGTCAATACCCGCCCTGCCGCACCGAAACCTTCGAACACGGGTTCGAGGCTCTCGACGAGGCGCTAACCTCGCTGGGTGATTCGGTGGCGAGATGGTGTGGTGAGTGCGGTTGGGCGGACGTGGGCCGGGGCGGTTGAGCTGAGTGTGACGGTCGGTGCGCAGACTGTGCGCGCTCTGGCGTATCCGGAGCTGGTTGGTACGCCGGCGGCCGGTGACCGGGTGCTGCTCAACGTCGGAGCGCTGGATCGGGGTCTGGGCACGGGCGGGTACGCGCTGGTGGTCGCCGTACCGGATCGACTGCCTGCGGACCCGCCGGAGCACGGTCACCTGGTCAAGGCTCGGTATACGCCGTTGCAGGTGATGGTGATGGGTGCGGACGAGCAGGATTCGCCCGATCACGACGTACTGCGGGATGCAGACGACCTGTTCGGTACGCCGGTGGTCGTGGCGGACCTGCACTCGGCGCTTCCCGCCGTACTGGCCGGGGTGTACGAGGCGCGCCCGACAACGCGGGTCGTGTACGTCATGACCGATGGTGGGGCGCTACCACTCGCGTTCTCGCGCACTGTGGCGTCGCTGCGGGACAGTGGCTGGCTGAGCGGCACTGTGACCGTCGGACAGGCGTACGGCGGGGACCGGGAGGCTGTGACGGTTCACACCGGCCTGTTGACCGCTGTCCACGTCCTGTCCGCGGAGCTCGTCGTACTCACGCAAGGCCCGGGCAACCTGGGCACGGGCACCCGGTGGGGCTTCTCAGGCGTTCAGTCGGGCGAGGCGGTCAACGCAGTCGGGACGTTGGGCGGCCGAGCCGTCGCATCACTCCGCATCTCCGAAGCCGACCCCCGCCCACGCCACCGAGGCATCTCCCACCACAGCCTCACCGCCTACGGTCGCGTCGCCCTCCACCCCGCAGACGTCGTAGTACCCGACCTCCCCGGCGACTTCGGCGACACCATCCGTGACGCCGCCGAGCCCCTGAAGTCCCACCACCGGGTCGTCCGCATCGACGTGGACGGTTTGTACGACGCTCTCCTGGCCGCACCGGTCAAACTGTCCACGATGGGCCGGGACCTCGATGGGGACCGCGCGTACTTCGAGGCGGCAGCAGCGGCGGGTCGGCACGCTGCTCGACTGGTGGACGTACCTCCACCCGGGGTGGGGTTGCAGTACTCCTGAAACGGGCTGAGGGTGCGGTCACTGTTGGGGTATGACAACGCTTACTCAGGTAGGACAGGCACCTCAGACAGCCCGGGTGGCTACGTCGCTTTGGCTGGTTGCGGTGGGTGCTGGGGTTGTGGAGACCGTGGTCCAAGTGGCTCACGCGCTCGCGGACGGCGACTCGATGTCGTCTCTGGCCGGCCAGATCGCTATCCGGGCGGTCATCTATGGCGCCTTGTTCGTGATCATCGATCGCTACTTCCGGCACGGCGTCCGGTGGTCCCGCTACTTCGTCGCTGGCCTGCTCGGCACGGTCGGCGTGGCTTCACTGGTCTCCGAACCCATCGGCTGGCTGATCAGCAACGGTGACCTCACGACCGTTGACTGGACCGCCACGTCGGTGATCATCGCCGGTCTCCGCACGGTCCACCTGACCGCGGTCCTGACGGCGTTGGTGCTCACCCTCAACCCGCAGACGGCCCGCTGGTTCAACGCGAAAGGCCGGTCTCCCAGGTAGGGAGACCGGCCTCGCTTCAGCTGGTGTTGCTACTGGCCCGTCTGCTTCGGGGCCGGGAACGCGTTCAGGATGTCGATCACCGCAAAGGCGTTGATGGCCTTGCCCTTCTCGTCCTTGGACGGCGGAAGCTCGACCAGGACGCGGCTACCGACGGGGATGCCGGCGAGGCCGTCGAGCGCGCCGGCCTGACCGGTCGCGCTCGGGCCGACCTGGAGCTGGTCGGTCGGAGCGCCGGGCTGGGCCGGGGCCTGCGCGGTGGCGGGCTGGCCGTCCCAGGTGCTGGCCTGCTTCTTACCGGCGTAGTCGTACACGACGTAGCGGCCGATCAGCTGGCTGCCCTTCTCGATCGGCTTGCCCTTCCCGAGGGCAAACACGACCGGCTTGCCCGGCTTCGCGGGCGGCTTGGTCCCGGCCGCGACCGTGACCTTCGGCTCCGCGTTCAGCGGGCCGCTGACGCTGATCTTGGTCGGCGTCGACGGCGTCACCGCCTCAGCGTCCAGCGGGGTGTCGTTGGCCGAGGCGCCGACCAGGTCGACGACGAAGATCAGGGTGTCGTCACCCTTGATGCCGGCCTGCTCGTTACCGGCGGTCTTGTAGCCCTTGTCGGACGGGATCGACAGCATCACCCGGCTGCCGATCTTCTTGCCGACGAGTCCCTCGTCCCAGCCGGAGATGACGCCGCCGACCCCGATCGGGAACGACGACGGCGCACCGCGGTCGTAGGAGTTGTCGAAGACCTTGCCGTCGCGCCAGATCTGACCGAGGTAGTTCGCGGTGAGCAACTCGCCCTTCTTGACCTCCGGCCCGTCGCCCTCCTTGAGGACCTCGGTCACCAGGGTCTTGTCCGGATCACCGTCGCGATGGGTGACGGTCGGCTTCTGTCCGAAGTCCGAGGTCACCTTGATTCCGCCGGCCCCGAACTCGGCTTTCTTTTCGGAGCCACACGCCACCAGGGACGACCCCAGCGCCGCGACCACGACCAGACTCAACAACTTGCGCACGAAACCAGCACCTCGAAACATCCCGACGCGGACCGCGCCGATCGACTCGGACGCCCTCTCGGGGCAACAACGCGGCCCACCCTAGCCTGCGGGCCCAACCACACCAGCGTCCGCCCGCGTCACCGTTGCATCACACCACGTACGGTCACCGCGCTCAGAAGCCGACCGCGTTGTGCGGAGCGCGATCCTGTCGCAACAGCACGTCCAGTCGTCCTGAGGCGCCGGGAGCATGCGCAGTGATGCGGCCCGCGTGGCTCAGCACGGTTGCGCTGACGCCGCCGAGGTAAAGGGAGCCCAGCTCGTTCACCGTGAGGCTGAGGTCCGGTGAGTCCGCGGGCGCCGCCGTACAGACGGCTCCGTCCGGTCCGGCCTCTAGCCGCCAGCGTCCGCAGTTCTCGTCGTACAGGTCGTCCGACACGTCCAGGACCAGGCTGTCGGTGGCGGCGTACGTGCGTGCTTCCAATGCCGCGCGCACGTCGAGAATCCGCAGCCAAAGGTTGTCACGGGTGCGAGTGAGCTTCAGTGCGCGTGGGTTGGTCAGCATCCAGGGCAGTGGCTCGTCGACCGGCCGCCTCGCCGCGACCACCCGCTTGGTGAGGTCGAAGTCGAGCAGCAGACCCCACAGCGCTCGGTACGCATCCAGGGTGAGCGCTTCGAACGCCTCGACCTGCAGCACGCCTGCGTGCTCCGGATCCGGCGACCACGGCAGCCGGAACGATGCGGCGCCGTCCACCTGTCCGGCGGCGGACCGATGCAGGAGGTGGTGCGCTGGTCCGGAGCCGTCGGCTGGAAGTCCTGGGGTGGCGTCCCACTTCCCGGGGAGCGGACTGATCTCCCCGACGCGCACTGCGCGCACCTGCTCGTGCAGCACCGGCCAGACCTCAGCGGCGACCGCGCTGTCCACTAGTTCAAGCGATCCCGGGTCTGTGAAGTCTGCCCTGAAGGTTGCGTCCGTACGGCGAACCTCCCAGCGGTGCTGGAACGTCGCCGGCGAGAACCCGTACCGTCCGTAGATCGTGCCCTCGCTGGCGCTCAACCCTGCGACGAACTCACCGCGCTCGCGGCAGTCGTCGAGCATCGCGGTCATGATCTTCCGCAGCAGACCGCGTCGCCGGTACGTCGGGAGCACGCCGGTCGAGGTGACTCCACCGAGCCGGACCTGCCGCCCGCCGGGCACTGTGAGCTCGACGGAGACGATGGCTGAGCCGCCGGCGATCTTGCCATCCACGAAGGCAGCCTGCGGACGGATCCAGTCCGCTTGCAGCTCTTCGGCGTACCGCTGGAGGTCGTTTGCGGTCGCCGGCACCTGCGGCGGCCAGGCCGCGCGCCCGGCGTACCAGGCAGACGGCTCCGGTTCCTCCTGCGGAAGGCCATTCACATACGGCAGAACCGACAAGTACTCCGCCGACTCCGCGAACGTGATCGGCCGAATCTCAACAACCATGCCGAAGTTCTATGCGTGAACCGGTTGCTCAGGCACTTGATTTAGCTTCTGCCTACATGCTGGCGATGAGTTTTTCGACTCTTTCGTCGTGGGACTTGAAGGGGTCTTTGCAGAGGACGGTCCGCTGGGCCTGGTCGTTCAGCTTGAGGTGGACCCAGTCGACGGTGAAGTCGCGGCGGCGCTCCTGTGCGCGCTTGATGAACTCTCCGCGTAGCCGGGCCCGTGTGGTCTGCGGCGGCACCGACTTCGCCTCGAAGACGCGCAGGTCGTCGACGACCCGCGTGACCGCTCCACGCCGCTCGAGCAGGTAGTACAGACCGCGCGGGCGGTGGATGTCGTGGTACGCCAGGTCGAGCTGCGCGACCCGCGGACTGGCCAGGCCGAGGTTGTTCTGCTGGCGGTACCGCTCGATCAGCCGGTACTTGATCACCCAGTCGATCTCGCGCTCGATCCCGGACAGGTCGCCGGACTCGATCGCCTTCAGGCAGCGCTCCCACAGGTTCAGCGCCCGCTCGACGGCCGGCGTACCGAGCTCGCGGCGGTCGACGAAGTCTCGCGCCTTGTTCAGGTACTCGCCCTGAATGTCCAGTGCGCTGGCCTCGCGGCCGTTCGCCAGGCGGACCTCACGGCGCCCGGTCATGTCGTGGCTGATCTCGCGGATCGCGCGGATCGGGTTGTCCAGGGTCAGGTCGCGCATCACGACGCCGGCCTCGATCATCCGCAGGACCAGGTCCGTGCTGGCCACCTTGAGCAACATGGTCGTCTCGGACATGTTCGAGTCGCCGACGATCACGTGCAGCCGGCGGAACCGCTCGGCATCCGCATGCGGCTCGTCGCGGGTGTTGATGATCGGCCGGGACCGCGTGGTCGCGCTGGAGACGCCCTCCCAGATGTGCTCGGCCCGCTGGCTGACCGAGTAGACCGCGCCGCGTGGCGTCTGGAGCACCTTGCCGGCGCCGCAGATCAGCTGCCGGGTGACCAGGAACGGGATCAGCACATCGGCCAGCTTGGCGAAGTCCCCGTGCCGGCTGACGCAGTAGTTCTCGTGGCAGCCGTAGGAGTTGCCGGCCGAGTCGGTGTTGTTCTTGAACAGGTAGACGTCGCCGAAGATGCCCTCGTCGTGCAACCGCTTCTGGGCGTCGACGAGCAGACCCTCGAGGATCCGCTCTCCGGCTTTGTCGTGCGCGATCAGGTCCGTGACCGAATCGCATTCGCCCGTCGCATACTCCGGGTGGGAGCCCACGTCGAGGTAGAGCCGTGCCCCGTTGCGGAGGAAGACGTTGCTGCTCCGCCCCCAGGACACAACCCGCCGAAACAGGTACCGAGCCACCTCGTCCGGGGTCAGTCGGCGCTGACCGCGGAATGTACAGGTGACGCCGTACTCGTTCTCCAGACCGAAGATTCGCCGGTTCACATCACCCACACTACGGCGCCGCTCCGACAACCGGGCCATGTCTCAGGCGCGCCGTCCTCCGGCGTTACCCCTTTGATGTCAACCAACGAGGGTTGGACGGGTGCCCAAACCATCGGGTGGATCTTCGGGTGGAGGTCTGTCCGACAGTAGTGATCGAACCGATTGTGGCTGCCAGCGTGCTGGTTATGAGGAGACGAACCTTCATCACCGCCGCCACATCACTAGCCCTACCACTCGCCTTTCGACCCGCCTACGCAGGTGCAACCGGGCTGACTCTCGGACTGCCCGCACCGACCGGACCACACCACATCGGTACGACGACGCTCGCCCTGACGGACGTGCACCGATCTGATCCCTGGAACGGCGCCAGCGCCCGGGAGCTCGTGATCACGCTGTACTACCCGGCGAGCGCCGTACGCGGCTATGCGCGTGCTCCACAGCTCACACCCGCCGCAGCCGGGGTGTTCAAGGGTCTCGACGCCGGACTGCTTCATCCGGAGCTACCAACCAGCGGAGTCGACTGGGCGGCCACCATGACTCACTCGTACGTCGACGCACCGGCGCTCCCGGGACGTCGCCCGGTGCTGCTGTACAGCCCCGGCGGTGCGGACCCACGGACGGTCGGGACGTCGGTGGCCGAGGACCTGGCCAGCCATGGGTACGTCGTACTGACGATTGATCATCCTGGTGAGGCGAGTGAGGTCGTGTTCCCGGACGGACGCCTGCGGGTGATCGAGATGCCACCGACGACGCCGACCGATCCGGTGCTGTCGCGGTTGATGATGTCGACACGGTTCGACGACCTGCGCTTCGTACTCGATCGGTTGCCGGACCTGCCGGTTGCCGTCGACGAGCGGCGAATCGGGGTGTACGGACATTCGGCCGGCGGCGCGACCGCTGCGGTCGCGCTTGACGACGTCAGGGTGCGGGCAGCCGTCAATCTGGAGGGCTACCTGGACACGCTGGACGGTGAGCTCTATCCGATCGCTCAGCACGGGACACGGAAGCCGCTACTGCTGGCCGGGACGGACGGGTTTCGGGACGCGCGCTTTGATCGGAGCTGGGCGGCGCTGATGTCGCATGGCGGACCAGTCCGGCGTGTCCAGTTCGCCGACGCCAACCACTGGGTCTTCACCGACTACGCCGCGCTCACACCCCAACTGCAGTCAGCTGGGCTGGTCTCACCGACAGCTCGCGCGCACCTGATCGGGAGTGGGTCGCGTGGCGTCCCCGCCGTACGAAAGCTGGTCCGTACCTTCTTCGCACACGCCCTAACCTTTCGCGTGTAGGCGGCATCTAGCTGAGGAACAGAGTCGCTGGTTCTGAGGAGACGCGGATGACCAGACTTCGCAGGACGGCGGGGCTGGCGGGTATTGCGGTGCTCGCGGCGACGCTGGTGCCGGGGGTGGGGTCGGCGCAGGCCTCCGCGAGCGCCGCCTGCTCGGTCACGCTCGGGGCGGTCACCGCCGCGGGCGATCACCAATGGCAGGCAGTCCGGGCGACCAGTCCGGTCTCGGTGAGCCAGACCGTCGTCGAGCCGACTGGACTGTTCCCGGCGGGCAATGTGGGGTTGGCGACCGGGCTCGGGTACGAGCAAGATCCGCCGGCGGCGTGGGTGTATCGGGGCTATGTGACGATCGCGACCGATCTGTACGCGTTCAACTATGCAATCGACGACTCCACCGGGCAGCTCGACCCAGGGTCGTATACGCAGCGAAAGGTCGGCGGTGGCTGGACGTCTGACTACACGTACCTGGAGGAGTCGCGGGTCTGGCAGCGGACCACCACCTATGCGCTGCGCGGCGACGTCATCACCCGGTGGACCGTTGAGCAGGGTGCATGGCGCAACAAGACGACGTACGGCGGGTTCTCGGCGGTGAAGACGATGACTCTGATCAGCCAGACCGCCACCTACGACTCGTTCCTCGCGACAACGCGGGGTGGGGCGCTGTACACGATCCGGATCCCGCTGAGCGGCAGTCCGGTGGTCAAGAAGGTCCGTGCGTCCACCTGGCAGAGTTTTGAGGCGCTGGTCGCGGTCAGGTGCGGCAACCAGAGCACTCTGCTGCTCGGCATCGACAAAGACACCCACAGCGGCTACCTGTACGCCGTCGGCCACGCGAACGGCACGTCGACAGTCATCAAGGGACTCGGCAAGGCACCGACCAGCTTCACCGACAAGACGTACTTCCGCTACTACGGCGCCGACTCCGACGTCCCCCGCCTGTACGGGGAGTGACCCGAGACGAACCCTGTAGCTGGATTGTTGGGGGTGGCGTGGGCCCAACCGGTTGTTAGTTGGCGCGTAACCAACCAACTGTCTGGTTAGTTGCGTTGTCCGTCAGTGTGTCGATTCGGGCTGGTCGGAGGGGTCGTGGCGTCGACCTTCGCGGTCTGTCCAGCCGGCGGTGTCGGACTCGGAGCCGACCTCGGCGACGTGCCATACGACGCTTCGAATGCCGGGGCGGTCGACTGCGCCCTGGTCCAGCATCGCCTGGTGGTAGCTGCGCGCATCCGCCTCGTTGTCGTACACCTGGATCATGTGACCATCCATGGTCCAGGTGCCGTGCACGAAGCCGGACAACGCGATCTTGCTCGACGCCATCAGCGACAGCTGGTCACGCAGTCCCTCGATCAACTCCGGATCGATGTCCCACACCCCGATGACCGCCCACATCGTGACCTCCCCTGGTCGGCACTCAGTGTGGACCTTCGCGGTCGATGGTGTCGAGGAGCCGACTCCGTCGTACCGGCGCGGGTTTCTGCTGGCCGGCTGCGTTCTACAGGTCGACGAGGTCGAGGAGTTGGCCTAGTTCTTTGGAGTCCAGCGGGCGCAGTTCGCCGGTGTGCAGGTTGCCCCGCCGGACCGGTCCGATGGCGGTGCGGGTGAGGCGTTTGACCGGGTGACCGACCGCGTCGAACATGCGGCGGACGATTCGGTTGCGGCCTTCGTGCAGGGTGATCTGGATGAGCGTGCGGCCGCGGATACTCGACATGATCTTCACGGTGTCCGCTCTCGCCGGGCCGTCCTCCAGCTTGACGCCGTCGAGCAGTTGGCGGAGCACTCCGGGCTTCACATTGCCGTCCACTTCGGCGACGTACGTCTTGGAGACCTCGTACGACGGGTGCGCGAGCCGGTGTGCGAATTCACCGTGGTTGGTGAGCAGCAATAGGCCCTCGGTGTCGGTGTCGAGGCGTCCGATGTGGAAGAGGCGCTCCTCGCGATCCTGCACATAGTCCGAGATGTTGGGGCGGCCTTGCGGGTCGGCCATGGTCGTGACGACGCCGCGGGGCTTGTTCAGGACGAGGTAGACGTGAGCGCTGACCGGTGGGATCCGTTCGCCGTCCACCCGGATGATCGAGACCTCCGGGTCCACGCGCTTCCCGAATTCGGTCACCACGGTCCCGTCCACCTCGACACGACCCTGCTCGATCAGAATCTCCGCGTTCCGCCGACTAGCCACCCCAGCCTGCGCCAACACCTTCTGCAACCGAATCCCGCCGTCATCCTCCATGCCGCTCCCCCACCCTCAAATCCCCATCAATCCCCGCACCCGAGCCCCCATCGCCAGCGTCATCCACAGCCAGCGCACCCAGCTCAGCCGCGTCGCCCTCGGTGCGCACATCCGCATCAATCCCACCGTCCGACTCATCCTCATCGGAATCGCCCGAGTCCCCGGCAGCATTTTCGTCGCCGACACCGAGATCCGCGTCGATCCCAACACCAAATCCGCCCCCGCCCGAATCACCCGCGGCAACCTCGTCATCGGCGCCCAGATCCGCGTCGATCCCAGCAGCGGAGTCGGCACCATCCGAGCCGCCCGCAGGAAGCCCGTCATCGGTGCTCAGGTCTGCGTCGGTGCCGGTGTCGAGCTCGGCGGCGTCGTCCGTGAAGGCTTCGTCGGTGTTCGGGGCACTTGGCTCGGGCTCGCTCGGCTCCTGGGGTGATTCGGACTCGTCCGCGGCAGGCTCGTCGGGGGGCGTCGTACTGGGGTCTTCTGG
This sequence comes from Kribbella sp. NPDC055071, assembly GCF_053608045.1. Classification (NCBI taxonomy): domain Bacteria; kingdom Bacillati; phylum Actinomycetota; class Actinomycetes; order Propionibacteriales; family Kribbellaceae; genus Kribbella; species Kribbella sp. NPDC055071. Next base: position 35,389 of record NZ_JBSGUS010000038.1, on the reverse strand, counting down.
GGTGGGTTGGGGTGGGAGGGCTTGGGCGGCCAACTCCTCTTCGATGTCGTCCATGTCGGGGAGGTAGGGGGCGAGTTCGGGGAGGTCGTCCAGGGACTGCATGCCCATGCGTTCGAGGAAGTACGACGTGGTGCGGTACAGCGTCGCCTGGGACTCGGTGTCGGAGCCGGCTTCCTCGACGAGGCCGCGGGCGATGAGCGTACGCATGACGCCGTCGACGTTCACACCACGGATCGCGGAGACCCGCGCGCGGCTGACAGGCTGCTTGTAGGCAACGACCGAGAGGGTCTCCAGCGCGGCCTGCGTGAGACGTGCCTGCTGTCCGTCGAGGATGAAACGCTCGACGTACGTCGCTGCCTCTACGCGGGTGTAGTAACGCCAGCCACCACCCACCTCCCGCAGGTCGAACCCACGTCCCTGCTCGGTGTACTCCTCAGCCAACGTCCCCAGCGCCGCAGCCACATCACCGGTCGCGCGGCCCACTGCGCGAGCCAACGTCAGAACCGGCAGAGGCTCGTCCGTCACCATCAGGATCGCCTCGAGCGCCCGCCGCATCGTGTCGTCATCAATAACAACCTCATCCCCCACCGGCACCTCAGTCTGCCCCGGCGGCAGATGATCCTCATCCAGCTCACCCCCAGAAACCCCACCCTCCTCCACAGCCTGGTCAGCTTCCGCAGGCAGCTGGTGCTCCGGCAGCTCGCTGGTGCTGGGCTCCGCCGGCTCGTCGTCGGTGAGCTGGGCTTGGCTTGCCGGCGTGGTGTCGGCGTCACCCGCCTCGGCGTCCGGGTCGGTGTGATCCGTGGGACTGGCCTCGGGTTGGGTTTGCGTAGCCTGTTGAGTTTCGGTTGAGGGCTGGGGTGATGCAGCCTGCTCGGGTTCGGGCCGCGGCTGCGCTTCCGGCAGCTCGCTGGTGGTGGCGTCTGGGGTGGCGGGGTCCAGGGTGGGGTGGGGGTGGTCGGTCACTGGGCCGCCGTTTCGGGGTTGGGGTGGGAGGGGGCGTCCTCTGCGGTCAGGGTTTCGCCGGGCTCCAGGAAGTCGGTTTCGTCGGAGACGGTGGGGGCTTCGCCTTCCTCGGACGGTGGGGCGGGGAGTTCGTCGAACTCGTCGGAGACGTCGATCTCGCCCTCGTCGGTGCCGGTCCAGCGGATGGTCAGTTCGCCCAGGGGTGTCATCTGGTCGAAGGTGACGGCGGCTTCGCGGAAGAGCTCCAGCAACGCCAGGAACCGGCAGACAGTGGTCACAGTGTCAGGCGAATCGGACACCAGCGCGCGGAACGTCGTACTGCGTTGACGCCTCAACCGGTCAACGATCACCAGGGCCTGCTCGCGAACGGTCACAGCCGGCGCGTGCAAGTGCGCCAGCGAGACGCCCTCGGGCACGTTCACCTTCGGCGCCATCGCACGTGCCGCCAATGCGGCCAGCCCAGCGGGGTCGATGCCGAGCAGCACCTCCGGCAGGAGCTCCGCGAACCGCGGCTCCATCCCGACCGATCGCGGGAAGCGACGAGCCTCGGCCGCCATCCGCTCCTGCACCAGCGCCGCGATCTGCTTGAACGCCCGGTACTGCAACAGCCGCGCGAACAACAGGTCCCGCGCCTCCAGCAGCGCGAGGTCCTCGTCGTCCTCGACCTCACCCTTGGGCAGCAACCGCGCCGCCTTCAGGTCGAGCAGCGTCGCCGCGATCAGCAGGAACTCCGACGTCTGATCCAGGTCCCACTCCGACCCCAGCGCCTTGATGTGCGCGATGAAGTCGTCCGTGATCACCGACAACGCGATCTCGGTGATGTCGAGCTTGTGCTTGCTGATCAACTGCAGCAGCAGGTCGAACGGCCCCTCGAAGTTGACCAGGTGAACGCTGAATCCCTTGCCCTCGGCAACAGCCGGGCCATCGCCCGGCGGCAGGTCCAACGGCAACGATTCAGGTACCACGGTCACTCCGACGCCTTGAGCCGCCGTACCAGCACGGAGTCCGGCCCGTGGTCGACGAAGTCGGCCAGCAGCACGTCGATCGCCTCCCGGACGATCCGGCCGCGGTCGGCGTTCAGGCCGTGTTCCTCGCGCAGTGCGAGTCTGGTTTTCTCCAAGCCGATCAGCTCTTCTTCGGTCACGTACACGGTGATCTTCGTGTCGTGCCGAATCCGGCCACTGGACTTACGGTCCTCGGCGACGGCCGTGCGCGAGCGCACGGAAGCCGATGAGGGTCCGTCAGTGGTGGCGCGCTTCTCGGGTTTGGTCTGCTGGGGTGCCGCTCCCCCGAAGAGTTCGCTGGCACCCGGCAGGCTCACCCGGCGGGACAACGCGCGAGCACCTCCTTGGCAAGATCGCGGTACTGGTGCGCCGCGGACGAGGACGGGGCGTACGTCGTGATCGGTTCGCCGACGACCGTGGTCTCGGGGAACTTGACGGTACGCCGGATGACAGTGTGGAAAACGCGTTCGTCGAAGGCCTGCACGACCCGGTCGAGCACCTCGCGGGCATGCGTCGTCCGCCCGTCGAACATGGTGCCGAGGATCCCGACGATCTCCAGCTTCGGGTTCAGCCGGTCCTGCACCTTGCCGATCGTGTCGGTCAGCATGGCCAGGCCGCGGAGCGCGAAGAACTCACACTCCAGCGGTACGACGATGCCGTTCGACGCGGTCAGCGCGTTCACGGTGAGCAGGCCGAGCGACGGAGCGCAGTCGATCAGGATCACGTCGTAGTTCGGGATGATCGGCTCGAGCACGCGCTGCAGGGTGTACTCGCGGGCGACCTCCTGGACCAACTGGACCTCGGCCGCGGACAGGTCGATGTTGGCCGGCAGCAGGTCGAGGTTCTCCACGCGGGTCGGCCGGATCACCTCGTCCGGGGTGATGTCGCGCTGCATCAGCAGGTTGTAGACCGACAGCTCTAGGTCGTGCGGCTGCACGCCGAGCCCGATCGAGGCCGAGCCCTGCGGATCGAAGTCGATCAGCAGCACCTTGCGGCCGGTCTCGGCGATCGCCGCGCCGAGGTTGATCGTGGTCGTCGTCTTGCCGACGCCACCCTTCTGGTTGCACATCGCGATGACTTGGGCCGGCCCGGTCTTCGTCGGCGGTTTCGGCTCCGGCAGATCCGGCAGCGGCCGGCCTGTCGGTCCGATCTTGTTGCGCGGGCCGTCATTCACAGGTGCAAGGTCCTCCGCGGTGAGCTTGGCCGTCGGCTTCGGCATCTCCGCATAGTTCTCGGGTGGGGTCAGGCTCCGCTGCGGCGTCGCCGGTGCGGGCGGTGGGGTCACCGGTGGGGTGGTCGGCCGGGCCGGCTCCGGTGCCGGCGGCTCAGCCGCGACGTGCCCCAGAGAGTGGCCCAGTGATTGACCCAGCGAGTTACCCATGGAGTCACTCGGTGCGTGACCCAGCGTGTGCCCAGGATTGTGTTCGGTGCCCGGGAATGTCGACTCGTTCATGACTCGTCAAACCTTTCAACCGATACGGGCGATCCCAGCGACTGTAAGCGTGCATTCAAGCACTCTCAACCAGCCACTCCGCAGCGGGGTGGGGCTGTTTGTCGACAAAGCTCCGAACCGGCTCGATCACCCTGGCGAGGTGACGAACCGTAGTCAAATGATCGCACACCGTCCTTGAGGTAACGCACCGGGGTTCACGACGTACGCCGCGAATCCAGCTGATGGTACGACGCGAACCACACCAGTACGGCGAACGCCACGACGGCCAGTGACCATCCGGGCACCAAATGACCCAGTACGCCGGCCAGCACGGCAACGACCGTACTGGGGAGGACCCACCCCAGGTACCACCGCAGTGGGGCTCGTCCGGCCAGTCCGGCGAACACACTGGTCAAGAAGTAGAGCGAGAGCCCACCGAAGATGTACCAGCGATCCTTGGCGTGCAGGTGCTCCGCGGCCTCCGGAATCAGCGCACCGAGGCCGGCTGCGATCGCAACGATCGCAGCGGTCACCCCGAGGTGTGCTGGGAGCGCCTGCCACGGCTCGAGCGGTTTGGTACTCGGCGGGGCCGGAGTGAAACCGGACTCCGTCGTCACTCGCCACAGCCGGACCAGCAGCCAGAACGCTGCCAGCGATGCGATGACCACATCCGGGGTCCAGTCGAGGTTCGTATTCGCGGTGACCACCTGGGCCAGTGCTTCGCCGAGCACGATGATCACGAACAGCCCGAGGCGTTCGCTGAGGTGACCGGTCTGCACCTTCGCTACCGAGATCAGCGTCGGAGACGGGTCCGGGAGCCGCTCCGGCGAGACGCCACGACGGATGAGCTCGGCCAGGCGGGCCGAGTTCCGCTCGTCTTCCCTCTCCTGCCGCCGCCGGGCCTGCAGAGTCAGCCGCTCGACCGTCCGAGGGCTGCGCGCGCCAACCATCGAGAACGCGATGTCGATCGCGATCGCGAAACCCCACAGGATGTACGCGGCCGTCGGCGGCACGAACAGCGAGACGACCCAGGGCGTCGCCGCGACGGTCTGGGTGGCGGGCCAGAAGGTGACCACCTGCCCGTCCCGCGCGGCGGATCGGGACGCCATGCCGCGACAGATCAGGAAGGCGATGACGAACGCCGCCGTACGCCCCTCGGGCGGGTGATGCTCCCCCGGCACCAACTCCGGCCACACACCCGGCGCGGCAGCCGCCATCACCCCGATCCCGAACATGGTCCGCAGTACGGCGCGCTGCCGGGTCCGCTCCCCCGCGACGTTCGCGTACACGCTGGTGGTCGTCCACACGCTCCACACCGCGTAGTACAGCGCCGCACACGCAGCGATCTGCCCCACACTCTCGGCCCCGTGCAACCGATGCGAAATCTGCGCCGCCGCAGCCACCACAGTCAGATCGAAAAACAACTCCAACCAACTGGCATGCCGCTCCTCAGCAGCCGTCTGCTCACTCACGCCAAGCAGACTAAAGGCAGAGCGGAGCTAGTACGTGTGTCCGTCCGACTTGTCCGAACGTGTCACGGACTTTGACGTGTCCTGCTGACCCAGCACCGCTCCCAGCGCGCTCGACTCCGCATCGGTCAGCGCCGGGTAGGCCGATCGGGAGCCCGCCGGAGCCATCCCGGCGGATGCCTGCGCCATCGTCGCGTCGAGAGTTGGGTCCGGCCGGGACACCTCGATCCCGTGGCGACTCGCCGTGGCAACGCCTGCCTCGATGATCCGTCTCCCGACCACCTCCGGAGCGAGATCCTGCTTCTTGTCCGGGTTGCCGTAATAGGTGCTGAACTCGTCCTGCATGGCGTGCTTCACCGCTGCCCGCGGCTCCCGCCCGTCCTGATCAGCCTGCGCCAACGCCTCATCCGAAATCAGCAGCCGGCTGACAGTCCCCCACTGGTCGCCGTGACCACCCGTGGAACACAGGAGCTGCACAACCTCGTCCTCCGACCGACCCGTCCGCTCAGCGACGGCAGCTGTCAGTCCCTCGACCATCGGGCCTTCGAAGCGGTCCGACGGCGGCAGCTCGATGCCCGCGATCGCGTCCGCGATACCGAGCTCCTGAGCGAGTTCGGATTTCACCCGCCCAACCTCGGACAGTGCGGCGCCGTTGCGTAGCGAGTCCTCGGGGGAGCGTTTGCTTGTCCGAGGATTGTCGCGACGAACACCGGCCCAGTGCTTGAGCTCTTGGTCGAAATCGGCCGCGAGCCGGGTGCGGTCTTCGAGCCGCTCGCTACCCGCTGGTGCGTTCCGGAGCCGCTCCGCCTCCGTCGCCCAGCGCTGGAACTGGCCCACCCGCTGCGTCTGGTCCTCCGGGAACGCACCCAGCACTCGCACCGCCCCAGCGAAACGGGCGGTGCGCTGCCGCTCCAGCGCGAGTGGCGCCGCGAGATCCTGAGCGTCCGGCTCGATGACCGCCGCTGCGGCGTAGAAGACCCTCGAAGCGTCGCCGGCCGCCTGACCTTCGTGAACGAAGCCTGGGCCGTCCTCCGCGGACACGCTGATTCGCGATCCGTCGTGCAGCACCCGGGTCACTTCCCGGTGGAGATAGTCGTACCTGTTCCCGGCCGGTTCGGCGAGCCGGCGTCGGACGTCTTCGAGCATGTAGGTGGCGACTCGTTCCTGCCACCCATCGCCGGGAGACTCGTCGGCCCGGAGCCCGGCCGCTATGCGCAGCCGGTCGGTGATGTCACCACCGGTGTACGCCGCGATCCGGCGGCTCAGTTGGTCGACGAAGGCCGGGTGGAGGGGCATGGATCGAGTATTAGGGCGGGGTGGGGTCAGGTGTGGAGGGCTCTGGGGTGGGAGGTTGCGTAGACCTCGCGGAGTTTGTCGACCGTTACCAAGGTGTAGACCTGGGTGGTGGTGACGGAGGCGTGGCCGAGGAGTTCCTGGACTACGCGGACGTCGGCGCCGCCGTCGAGGAGGTGGGTGGCGAAGGAGTGGCGCAGGGTGTGCGGGGAGATCTCTTTGGCCACGCCGGCTCGTTGGGCGGCTCGGCGCAGGACGGTCCACGCGCTCTGCCTGGACAGGCGACCGCCGCGGGCGTTGAGGAACAACGCCGGCGTCCCGCGCCCTCGTCGTACCAGATCGGGACGGCCGCGGACCTGGTACGCCGACACCGCCTCGCGCGCGTAGGACCCGACCGGCACGACCCGCTCCTTGCTGCCCTTACCGCGGAGCAGGACCGCCCCCACCTCGAGATCGATGTCGTCGACATCGAGACCGACGGCCTCCGAGATCCGCGCCCCGGTCCCATAGAGAAACTCGAGCAACGCAGCATCCCGGGTCGCCAGTACGGCGGGTTCCGCTTCGGCCCCCGCGGCAGCCGCAAGGATCCGGGTCACCTCGTCCACGGACAGGGCCTTCGGCAACCGTTGGGGTGGCGCGGGCGGCTTCACCGCGGCCGCCGGATCAACGGCCGTCAGCCCTTCCCGCAAACAGAACTTGTGGAACCCGCGGACGGCGACAACCGTCCGGCCGGCCGAGGATGCGGTCAGCGGCGGGTGATCGGCATCGCCTTCCCGCAACCGCATCAGGAAGTCGCTGACCACGGCCTCGGTGATCCGGTCCAGCGAGTCGATTCCGGCGGAGACGAGGTAGGCGTCGTAACGGCGCAGGTCACGCCGGTACGACGCCAAGGTGTTCGCGGCGAGGCCGCGCTCCACCGTCAGGTGGTCGAGGTAAGCACCAACCGCTCGGTTGATGCTCAGACCAGCACCTCGTCGAGCTTCAACTGCGACAGGTCGTGCGCGTCCGCGACCGGACCGTAGGTGACGTGACCGTCGAACGTGTTCAGGCCGAGCGCCAGGCTGTGGTCGGCCTTGAGCGCCTCACGCCAGCCCTGGTTCGCCAGCTCGATCGCGTACGGCAGTGTCACGTTGGTGAGCGCGTACGTCGACGTGTTCGGCACGGCACCGGGCATGTTCGCCACGCAGTAGAACAGCGAGTCGTGCACCTTGTAGACCGGGTCGGCGTGCGTGGTCGGGTGGGAGTCCTCGAAGCAGCCGCCCTGGTCGATCGCGATGTCGACGAGCACACTGCCCGGCTTCATCCGGCGGACCATGTCGTTGGTGACCAGCTTCGGCGCCTTCGCACCGACGACCAGGACCGCGCCGATGACCAGGTCGGCCTCGAGGACCGCGCGCTCGATCTCGTACGCGTTCGACGCGATCGTCAGCAGGTGGCCCTGGTAGATCTGGTCGGCCTGGCGCAGCCGGGCGATGTTGCGGTCGAACAGTTGGACCTGCGCCTGCATCCCGAGCGCGATCGCGGCCGCGTTCATCCCCGCGACACCGGCGCCGATGATCACGACCCGAGCCGGGTGCACGCCGGAGACACCACCCATCAGGACGCCACGACCACCGCCGTTGCTCATCAGGTGGTAGGCACCGGCCTGCGGGGCGAGCCGGCCGGCCACCTCACTCATCGGAGCCAGCAACGGCAGCGAGCCGTCCGGAAGCTGAACCGTCTCGTACGCGATGCCGGTGATACCGGACTTCAGCAGCGCCTGCGTCGTGTCGGCGCTGGCCGCGAGATGCAGGTAGGTGAACAGGACCTGGTCCTTGCGCATCCGGTGGTACTCCTCCTCCACCGGCTCCTTCACCTTCAGCACCAACTCGGCGTCGGCCCAGACGTCGTCCGCGGTCGGCACGATCCGTGCCCCGGCCGCGACGAACTCCTCGTCGGGGATCAGCGACCCGTCCCCGGCCCCCTGCTGGATCAGCACCTCGTGCCCGTTGCGCACGAACTCGTGCACGCCGGACGGGGTGATCGCCACCCGAAACTCGTTGTTCTTGACTTCCTTCGGAACTCCGACCTTCACAACTCGCCCTTCTTTCCCATGTCCAGGTGTGCGGCTCACGACGGTGTGTCCGCGGCCCGGCGGTGAGGGGTGTGCTGCCAGGTCGCTGCCGAGTGTAAGCCCGCGGGGTTCATACCACCCGACCGCATGGTCCTATCGGGTGGAGACTCGCGGAACATTGCCCGGCGGTTCGGTTACACTCCTGTCAGACGCTCCGGCCACCCGTGTCGTTCACCCCGGGATCCCTTTACCTGGCAGGCTTTGCGCAATCTTGACGCAATCTCCATTTCTGTCTTTCCCCCAGTCTCGCACTGCCCGGAAAAGCCATCTTTTCTGCACCTCCGGTACCCGCAACCAAACACTTGAAGGAAGGTTCTGACCTGCCCGCGGGGATCGCGTCCCGCCTTTGACGTGACAACGATCATTGACGGCACTCCCCCGTCACGAGGGATGCTTGCCTGTGGACGACAGGAGCCCGCCCGCTCCCAGTTGCACACTGCGAAATGTGACGACGAGAGGAAGTACGGCGTGGCGGTCGAAATAGGACGGTACGGCGTCTGGCACGGGCCCAGCCATTGGGGTCCGGAGCTGGCAGCCGGACTGGAACAGACCGGGTACGGAGCGTTGTGGCTCGGAAGCTCCCCGGATGCGGGCCTTCGGGACGCGGAGGTGTTGCTCGCGTCAACGACCTCCGTTGCCGTCGGCACCAGCATCGTGAACATGTGGAAGACACCCGCCGCCGCTGTGGCCGAGTCGTACCACCGGCTGGAGGACGAGCAGCCGGGCCGGTTCCTGCTCGGCGTCGGGATCGGTCACCGCGAGCACACGGGCGAGTACAAGTCGCCGTACGAAACGATCGTCGGCTACCTCGACGACCTCGACGAGGCGAAGGTTCCGGTCGAACGACGGGCGCTCGCCGCGCTCGGCCCGAAGGTGCTGCAACTCGCCGGCGCGCGGACGGCCGGCGCACTGCCGTACCTGACCACGCCCGATCACACCCGGGAAGCCCGGCGGGCCCTCGGTGGCGGGGTGTTGCTCGCGCCGAATCAGATGGTCGTGCTCGAGACCGACCCCGAGATCGCCCGGACCACGGCCCGCGAGCGGTTGTCGACGTACCTGCAACTGAGCAACTACACGTCGAGCTTCAAGCGGCTCGGGCTCACCGATGAGGACCTCGCCGACGGCGGCAGCGACCGGCTGGTCGACGCGCTCGTCCTGCACGGCTCGGCGGTCGAGATCGCCGAAGGCCTGAAGGCTCACCTCGACGCCGGCGCCGACCACGTCGCGATCCAGCAACTGGGACACGAAGGCATCGACCTGCTCCCCGGGTACGAAGCCCTGGCAACGGTCCTGGAGTAAGGCGTCTACATCGTGAAGTCGGCGAAGTCGAAGCCGGGTGACACGATGCAGGACACCAGGACATGCTGATCCCCGGCCGGTCGCGCGGCCTGCCACGCGCCGGCCGGGATCACCACCTGAGGTTGTTGCCCTGCGCCCACATCCGGGCCGAGCGTGACCGCGGTGGCCGTCTCCGGCGTTTCGCCGTACTCCAAGGTCAGCGGTCCGCCGGAGTGCCACAGCCAGATCTCGGCCGACCGGACCCGATGCCACTGCGATTCGTCGCCGACGTCGAGCAGGAAATAGATCGCGGTCGCGCTGGCCCGGCTGCCGTCGTACCCCTCCGGTTCGAACTTCACGTCCGAGCGCCACGTCTCCCGGTACCACCCACCCTCCGGATGCGCCTCGAGCCCCAGCAACGTCGCCAATTCCGGCTTCTCCATAGACCCATTGTCGGGCAGAGTGCGGCCCATGACCGACCGACCATCCGAGTACCACCGCAGACTTCCGTACGGCGAGCGCATGTCCGCCGAGCCGTTGCTGGGTCACCCGTTCTTCCCCTTCGAGGGCGACATCCAGGTTGTCCCACTCGCCGAGCCCGTATTGCCCGAGCCACCCCGCCGCGGTGAGACAGGCGGCGAGCCCTGCGGGACGTGCGCCGATCCGGACAAGCTCGTGAGCTGGCGCGACGATCAGTGGCAGCTCAAGCAGGGGTACGCCAGCGGTCTGCCGTTCGTGGCGATCCTGGAGCCGCGGGAGCACTACCGCCTCGACAACCTCCCGCCCGAACTCACAGCGACGCTCGGCCCGATGATCCAGCGCGTGACGAGCGCCATCCGTCGCATCGACAGCGTGGGCCGGACGCATTTCAACCGTTGGGGCGACGGCAGCGAGCACTTCCACCTGTGGTTCCTCGCGCGGCCGCTCGGCATGATGCAGCTGCGCGGCGCGTTCATCGCCGCGTGGGACGACATGCTGCCCAACATCCCCGCTGAGGAGCTGCAGGCCAGCACCCGCCTGGTCGCCGCCGCCCTCGCGGAGGACGGCGGCGAGGCGGTCGAACTACCAGACTCCGAGTGAGCGGGCGATGAGAATGTCGGTCTTGCGGGTCGGCGGACCGTCGACCGGAGCCGGGTCGTCGGCGGTCGGCGTGATGCCACCGGCGGCGACATGGTCGAGGACCTTGAGGCCGAGGCGGTCCACGCTGCCGAAGACCGTGTAGTTCGGCCGGAGGCGCGAGTCACCGAAGACCAGGAAGAACTGGCTGCCGTTGGTGTTCGGGCCGGCATTCGCCATCGCCAGCGTGCCGCGGGCGTACACCTTGCGGGTGCCGGTCGGGTCGTCCGGCCAGTTGGGCAGGTCGGTCGGGAGCTCGTCCTTGTACGAGTAGCCCGGGCCGCCCTCACCCGTTCCGCTCGGGTCGCCGCACTGCAGGACCTTCAAGGTCGGGTACAGCGTGAGCCGGTGGCAGGTCGTGAAGTCGTAGAACCGGCTCTTGGCCAGGTGCAGGAAACTCTGCACCGTGCACGGCGCCTTGGCCCGGTCGAGCGACAGCAGCAACGGCCCCTGGTTGGTGGCGACGAGGACCTTCACGATCCCCTTGTCCGGCGTCCGCGCGGGGTCCGGCGGCAGCTTGACCGGCCGCGCCGGCGGATCGTCGGGCGTTGCCGTGTACCCACACGGACCACTCTTCGGGGCGGGCGCCGCATCCGCGGGGGCGGTCGCGACCAACAAGCTCGCGATCGTCACCGTCGCGGATGCGATCACACTCGTGACTCTCATGATGAGTCCTCTCCGATCAGCCGGTAGCCAGGGTGAAAATCCGCAGATCACGATTCTTCGGAAGAATGATGCTCACCGGGACCTTGGTCAAGGGCACAGGCGCGGTCGCGAAGATATGAGTGGTGACGTTGTCCCGTCCACCACCCGATTCGTTCCGGTACGGCGTGGTCCCGACGATGACGTTTCCGTAGTGCAGAGTGTCGCCGCCTCCGCCGAGAGTCCAGTCGCTGAAGGACAGGTCGATCGGACTCGTCGTACCGTCCGCATACTGCAGCGTCGCCGTTGTCTGCTGATTGCCGTTCACTGCACTGCCGACGAACGACAGCTTGGTCGCACCGGCCGGAACATTCAGGTTCAACAGCTGTCCGTCGGCAGGCACGTTGTCGGGGTCTCCCGCCGGGACGTCGGGCCAGGTGAAGGTCAGGCCGTCCACAGTCTTCACACCACCCGGTGTGAGTCCCGCAGCCGCCAGTGCCTGCCGCGAGTAGCTGACGCCACCACCGTCGAAGTCGGCCTCGGTGTGGTCGCCGGCGTCGTCCGAGATCGCCACGCCCTCACGCAGGACGAAGAACGAGTTCGGCTGACCCACAACGACAGTGAAACCGACCTGCGGCAGTTGCGTACCGTCTGCCGCCTTCATCGCCACGGTGACCGCATAGCGCCCGTCCGGCGTACCCGGTGCGGCGGTGATCGTCACCGGCGCACTCCCCTCGGTGTCAACGGCGAAGGACCCACTGGCTGGTGTCGCAGTCAGACCGGCCGGTGTGGTCACGACGTACGAGACCTGCTGAGCGGTGCCACTGAGCCGGTGTGCCTGCAGCGCGATCGGGGCGCTGGTGGTGCCCGGAGCGATGACTACCCGGCTCGCATCAGTCGACGTCTGGAAGGGGATTTCGCCAGTCCGCCACGACGGCGGTGCGTCCTTGGCCGCCGAGCCCCACGACGTGTTGGCCGTCGTACCGAGCGTGAAGTCCAACGTCCCACCGTGCTGCGCGAACGACTCCGGCAGCCACGGCTTGGTCGTCGTACGCCCGTTCACCTTCAAGGACTGCACGTACGTCGCATCCGCGCCGGGAGCGTTGATCCGGATCGTCTTGCTGCCCCGGTGGATCACAGCGCGCGGGAACAGCGGTGCGGCGACCTGTAGCTCCGCACGGCTCGGTACGTCCGGGTAGAGGCCGAGTGCTGTCCACACGAACCAGGACGACATCGCGCCGAGGTCGTCGTTCCCGGGAATCCCACCGGTGCTGGTGTTCCAGAGCTGGTTCATTGCCTGCCGCAACGTTTCCTGCGTCTGGTACGGGCGGCCTGTGTAGTTGTAGATCCACGGAGTGTTGATCGACGGCTCGTTGTCCATCTCCGCGTGCAGGTCGCCCGATCCGGTCAGCGCCCAGGTGCCATCCGGGTTCTTGAAGAACGCGTCGAGCCGTTGGCGCGCCTCATCCACACCACCCATCGCATCGAACAGTCCGGCTCGGTTGTGCGGAATCATCCACGTGTACTGCGCACTGCTGCCCTCGGCGAACCCGTCACCGGTTGACGGCGTAAAGCCCGGCCATGCGCCGTTGTCGTCCCGGTTCTGGATGTAGCCGCCGTTCTGCGGGTTGAAGACGTTCTGCCAGTACTGCGACCTGGTCAAGAAGGTCTTGTACGTCGACTTGTCGCCAGTACGCTGCGCTAGTTGGGCCAGAGCGAAGTCGTCGGTGGAGTCCTCGAGTGTTTCGACCGCACCGCCCCACGCGTTCGACTTGGTCGGGATATAGTGCAGTGCGAGGTACTTGTCGAGTGACGGCCGCTGTCCGATCGACATGACCGGCTTACCGGCCGAGCTGAGGTCCTTGGCGGTCGGTACGGTCGCAGCCTGCACCAGGGACTTCAGAGCCTTCTGCACGTCAAAGTTCGTGCCACCAAAGGCATAGATGCCCGCAACGGCCGGTGCGGACGGGTCGCCGGTCATCACCGCCGTACTGCCGGCCGCATGCGTCCAGCGGTCCCAGATGCCTCCGTTCTGCGAGGCCTGGTTGAGCAAGGACTGCGCGATGTCACCGGCCTTCTCCGGCTCCAGCAGCGTCAACAGTTGCAGTTGCGACCGATAGACGTCCCACCCGGAGAAAGTGGCGTACTGCGCTTGCTGTCCGCGCGCCAGGTAGTGCGGCTTCTGGTCGAAACCCCAGTACTGACGGTTCACGTCGCTGAACACGTTCGGGTGCAGCAGTGCGTGGTAGAGCGCGGTGTAGAACGTGGTGCGCTGGTCCGTGGTGCCACCGGAGATCTCCACCTGGCCGAGCTGCTTTCGCCAAGCCTGCTTGGCTTTCGCGGCTGTGACTGCCACCGACGTACCGCGTGGGTTCTCCGCGTGCAGGTTGGCCAGGGCGTTGGCGGTGCTCACGTACGAGATGCCGATCCGCATCGTCACCTTGTCGCCGGCGAATCCGACGTACCCACCGGAGCCCTTGTTCGGCGGCATCCAGCCATCGGTCCCGTACGTCGTTCCGCCGCTCGCCTGCGTGCTCCCCGGGGTGACCGTCGTGTCGGTCCAGGTGCCCTGGTTCTTGAACGGCTGGTCGAACTCGGCGACGAAGTGCAGCGTGTAGTAGCTGCGCTGCCCGACGCTGGCGAGGTAGCCGCAGAAGTTGCCGCTGGTGACGGATCCGCTGACCGTGCGCTTGGCCGGGTCGATGCTGAGCTGCGCGTCACTCGAGCCGACCTCGGAGTTCGACGTACGGAAGAGCAGCGTCTTCGCCTTGTCGGCGGGGAACGTGAAGGCGGCCGAGCCGCTGCGGGTGGTCGCGCTCAACTCGGCGGTGGCGCCGGAGTCCAGGCCGACCTTGTAGTAACCGGGCTCGGCGACCTCGTTGGCATGGCTGAACGTGCTCGCGTAGACGTCGTCCTTCGCGTCGCTCTGCGGTGAGGTCGTCACGTCGCCGACGTACGGGAAGATCGGGATGTCACCCGAGCCGCCCGCGCAGCCGGTGCCGCTCATGTGAGTCAGGCTGAAGCCGCGGATCTTGGTGGCCGAGTACAGGTAGCCGCCGGGCGCGGCGGTGCGGTAGGCGTTCCCGCGGCTCGTCTCCGGGCTGAACGAGAACATCCCGAACGGCGTCACCGCGCCCGGGAAGACGTTGCCGGCGTTCGTCGTACCGATCAACGGATCGACGTGCTCGGTCGGATCCACCGAGCTGCTGGTGATCCGGGTCGCGCCATCGGCCGTGGCGGCACGGGAGGCGTCCGCGAGAGGATCCGGCGGAGTAGCTGTGGTCGGTTGGACCGGGCCATCCGATGGAGGCGCCGGGCTCGGCGTGGCATGAGCCGTCGCTGTCAGCCCGAGGGCGAGCGAGAGCGTGGCGGTCAGGACAGCAGTGGTACGGCGGCGCGGGACGGAGCGCGGCATGGGTATCCCCCACATTTCGACGTCGGAACAGGGCGGTGTGACATCGTTGTCAGCAACAAATACCCCGCCGTGTCCCGACGGTCAAGCACTAACCACCAATGTCCTTGGCCGGCCAGGGAGAGTCGGCCGGGCGGAGGGTATCGAAGCCGGGGCCGTTCAGGGCGGTCCAGGCGGCGAGCGAGCCCATGATCAGGATCGGGTTCTGCAGGTGGCCGGCCAGGATCGCGCCGACCACGTCGATCAGCGGCGCCCACACGGTCTCCATGTCCGCCTCTTCGTCGCGGCGGTCGTAGGAGTCGTTGGCGGCGGACAGATCGCGGGCCAGGAAGATCCGGATCGCCTCGGTGGTCAGACCCGGCGAGCTGAACACGTCGACCAGGATGCGCCAGTCGGCGGCCTTGGTCCCGGTCTCCTCCCACAGCTCCCGCTCGCCGCCGAGGCGGTACTGCTCGCCCTGGACGTCGAGCAACCCGGCCGGCGGCTCGAGCAGCCGGTAGCCGACCGGATGCCGGTACTGACGCACCAGCAGCATCCGGTTGTGCTCGTCCAGCGCGACCACGCCGACGGCACCGGGGTGTACGACGACGTCCCGCACGAACGGGTCCTGACCTGCCGGGGCGATGGTGTCACGCCGTACCGAGATCACTCGGCCGGTCTCGTACACGACCTCCGACTTCGAGACCGGCCAGTGCTCCGGTACGTCGATCAGTCCGTCGCCGAAGCGCAGTTCGGGGTGATCCTTCATCGGGTCTTGACCGCAGTCTTCTGCTGATTGGCCTTCTGCTGAGTGGTCTTCTGCTGAGTGGTCTTCGGCTGGGCCATCGTGGGCTCCTCGACCGGTAGCCGCGACTCGCGCTGGCGAACCAGTGCGGCCGAGATCAGCCCGGAGAACAGCGGATGCGGCTTGGTCGGCCGCGAGCGCAGCTCCGGGTGCGCCTGGGTGGCGACAAAGTAAGGATGCATCGAGCGGTCCAGCTCGATGAACTCGACCAGCTCGTTGTCCGGCGACAGGCCGCTGAACACCAGCCCCGCGGTCTCCAGCTTGTCGCGGTAGGCGTTGTTGACCTCGTAGCGGTGGCGGTGCCGTTCCTGGACCGAGGGAGCGCCGTACAGGTTCCGGACGATCGAGCCGTCGGCCAGGTTCGCCGGGTAGAGGCCGAGCCGCATGGTGCCGCCGAGATCGCCGGAGCCGGAGACGATGTCCTTCTGCTCTTCCATGGTCGCGATCACCGGCTGCTCGGCGTCCGGGTCGAACTCGCTGGAGTTCGCCTCCACCAGGCCGGCCAGGTCACGGGCCACCTCGATCACCATGCACTGCAGGCCGAGACACAGGCCCAGGATCGGGACGCCCTGCTCCCGGGCGTACCGGATCGCGCCGATCTTGCCTTCGATCCCGCGGACGCCGAAGCCGCCCGGGATGCAGATCGCGTCGACGTCACCCAGCAGCCGCGCGGCGGCCTCCGGGGTGGCGCACTCGTCGGACGCGATCCAGCGCAGGTTCACCCGGGCGTCGTTGTCGAAGCCGCCCGCCCGCAGTGCCTCCGCGACCGACAGGTACGCGTCCGGCAGGTCGATGTACTTCCCGACCAGTGCGACCGTGACCTCGTCCTTCGGGTCGTGCACGACCCGCAGGAGCTCGTCCCAGCGGTGCCAGTCGACATCACGGAACGGGAGGTTCAGCCGGCGGACGACGTACGCGTCCAGGCCCTCGGCGTGGATCACCTTCGGGATGTCGTAGATGCTCGGCGCGTCGACGGCGGCCACGACGGCCTCCTGCTCGACGTCGCACATCAGCGAGATCTTCCGCTTCACGCTGTCCGGGATCGGCCGGTCGGCCCGGCAGACGATCGCGTCGGGCTGGATACCGATCGAGCGCAGGGCGGCGACCGAGTGCTGGGTCGGCTTGGTCTTCAGCTCACCGCTGGGCGCCATGTACGGAACGAGTGAGATGTGCAGGAAGAAGACGTTGTCCCGGCCGACGTCGTGCCGGACCTGCCGGGCCGCCTCCAGGAACGGGAGCGACTCGATGTCACCGACGGTGCCACCGATCTCGTGCAGTACGACGTCGACATCGGCGCCGGCCATCGCCAGCATCCGTTCCTTGATCTCGTTGGTGATGTGCGGGATGACCTGGACGGTGTCGCCGAGGTACTCGCCGCGACGCTCCTTGGCGATGACGCTGGAGTAGACCTGTCCGGTCGTGACGTTGGCGACCTGGGAGAGGTCGCGGTCGAGGAAACGCTCGTAGTGGCCGATGTCCAGGTCGGTCTCGGCGCCGTCGTTGGTGACGAACACCTCGCCGTGCTGGAACGGGTTCATGGTGCCGGGATCCACGTTCAGATACGGATCCAGCTTCTGCATGGTGACCCGGATGCCCCGTGCCGTCAGCAGACTGCCGAGGCTTGACGCTGTCAGCCCCTTGCCGAGGCTGGACGCCACACCGCCGGTGACGAAAACGTGCTTGGTCTGCTGGGAGTTCGAAGCCCTGTCCACGGGCCTTCAGCCTACCTGTTGTCAAGCCCCGGTCGCGACGAGACCCGCGTAAAGGTCGAGCAGATTCTTCGCCACCGCGTCCTCGTCCGGCCATCTGGCGGCCAACTCCCGGGCCCGCGTCCGCATAGCGTTCGCGGTAGCCGGCTCCGCCAGGACCGCCCGGACCCCGTCGGCCAACCCGTCCGCATCACCGGGAAACGCCAGTACAGCGCTGTCCTCGACCAGCTCGGGTACGCCGCCGACCGCCGTCGCGACCACCGGTACGCCGACCTGCATCGCCTCCTGGATCACCAGGGCCCGGGCCTCCCAGTGCGACGTGAGCAAGAACACATCGGCCGCGCCGAGAAGGTCGGCCACGTCGGACCGGTGTCCGAGGAGGCGGACCGGGAGCTGCTCGGCGTCGATTCGCGCCTGCAGGTTGTCCCGGAGTGGCCCGTCGCCGACCACCACGAACACCGCGTCCGGCGTGGACTCGTGCACGCGGGCCGCCACGGACAGCAGCGTCGGGTAGTCCTTCTGCGGCGCCAGGCGCCCCACTGTGAGCACCAGGGGTTGATCGGCGAGGCCCAGCGCCGCCCGGACCTCTTCCGGCGACGTACGGGCCGCTGAGAGCGCGGGAGCGGCTACCGGGGCCAGCTCTGCGCGGCGGGCACCAAGGCTCTTCGCCAGGTCGACCAGGTCGCTGGAGGCGCCGAGCGTCAGGTCCGCTCCCCTGGCGACCAGGCGCTGTCCCAACCGCATCACCAGGCCACGCGGTCCGGGTGCGATCACCGCGTTGTGCCACGTGACCACGAGCGGCCGGAGCTGTGACCGGTCGCGCAGTGCGGCCATGCCGGCGCGGTAGCCGTGTGCGTGGACCACATCCGACCCGCGGAGCGCCGGGGCTTGCGCTACGACTGTCGCCGTACCGAAGTCGAAGTGCTCGGCTGTGCCGGGCGGTGCGCAGACGACCACCTCGTGGCCGGCGTCGATGAAACGGGGCGCGAGTGAGGCGACGTGCTGCCCGATCCCGCCTCGCGACTCCGCGAGCAGCAGCCCGATCCTCATAGCTTCTCCCGACGAATGAGCGCGCGGGCGTCCGCGCGATCCAATCCAAGTACGACCACGACGTACACGAGGACGACGGCCAGACCGGAGAGCAGCGCGAAGACCACTGCCGCACCCACTCCGGCGTTGTCAGCCGGCAGAGCGACCGCCCAGCCTGCTGCGCCTGCCACCGCCGCACCAACCAGCGCAGCCAGAGTCGCACGCCCAAGGCCCACCAGTGCGGCTGAGCCGGCTGCACGACTCAGGACAATCACCAGGACCACCGCACCGACCACCATGCCCACCGACATCGCGGCGGCCAACGCCGGAACCGCGTCCCACCGAGCTGTCAGGACCACTCCGGTCACTGCGACCAACGCCCACGCGGCTGACGTCACGACAGCGACCTCCCGACCGGAGTGCCTTGCATAGAGCACTCGGCCGACATGCATCAGCACGGCGAAGCCAATCGCCGCCGGAGCGAAGGCAACCAGGCCGTTGCCGAGTGAGGTGGCCTGCGCCTCCTGCACTGATCCGTTGTCGTACGCGAAGATCCGCGCGACCGGGACCGCCGTACCAACGAGCAGTGCGGCACCTGCACCGCCTGCCAGCATCACAGCCCGCGTTGAAGCGGCTGCGTAGACCTCGAAGCGATCATTGGCCTCGAACGCCGCAGCGAGACGTGGGAACACCGCGGTGGTGATGGGGACTGCGAGTACGGCGTACGGCAGCAGGTAGACCGCGTTGGCCCAGGTGTAGACGGCGATGCTGCCCGCAACGCCTCTGTGGTTGGCCAGGTAGGTAGTGACGACGAAGGTGAGCTGTTGCGCGATCAGTACCGCCAGACCGGCCAGGGCGAGTTTGCGGAGCACCGGACCGACGCCAGGGTCCAGCCGCAGCGTGATCTTGATCGGCAACCGCAGCAACAGCATCGGCACCAGCACGGTCAGCGCCAGTGCGGCCACACCGGCCGTCGTACCCCAGGCCAGCAGATCGGTCGCGCCTCTTGATGCCGCGTCCGCATCTGGAGCGGCGGATGCGAACACGAAATAGGTCGCGACGACAACCAAGCTGGAGATCAGCGGAGCCAAGGCACCGGCCGCGAATCGCTTGTGGGATTGAAGAACCGCCGTCGCAATCACGGCGATCGCGTAGCCGAACACCTGCGGCACGAAGATGACCAGCATCCGCGTCGCGGTCGCCGCCGAACCACCACAGTCCGCACCAGGATCCAGGAGCGCATCGGTGTAGCTGGACGCCAGAAGCCAAGAAAGCAAGGCGAACGGCGTCAGCAGCAGGAGCGACCAGGACAGCAGCGCACCGGCGATCCGGCCCTGCGCGGCCCGATCGCCCCGAGCTACTGGACCGGCGAGCACCGGAATGACCGCGCCGGCCAGCGCACCGCCCGCGACGATCTCGAAGAGGATGTTGGGCAGCTGGTTCGCGGTCGTGTAGGCCTCGGCCAGGCAGCCCGCGCCGACGGTCTTCGAGAAGACCAGCCACCGGCCGAACCCGACCACGCGGGCCAAGACCGTCACCCCGGCGACGAGCAGCGCCGCCCGGGCGACCCGACTGCCGGTCACCGGGTTGTCCCGGGACGTCACCGAGCGATCATCGAGGCCGCCGGCCCCATTGGTCGATCTTGTCCAGGACCGGCGTGTCGGCGATGACCTTGGTGAAGCTGACCTTTTCGCTGGCCAGGTTGAGCGCGATGACCGCGCCGAGGACCAGGGTCTTCAACGGACCCGGGAGGGACGCGGCGAGCGCCGTACCGGTGATGGCACCGAGGCCGTTCGCGCCGCAGTCGCCCAGCATGGAGCGCTCACCGAGGTCGGAGGGCGCGGACGCTACGGCAGCACCGACAACAGCGCCGGCCGGGCCGTTCACGACAGCCAGCGGTGCGGTCACCGCGGTGACCGCCTTGAGTGCGCGGCCGGGGCGCAGGTCGAGCAGGTTGGCCAGGTTGGCGGTGCCGGCGATCAAGGCGCCATCGGCAACGACTCCGGCGACAGCCTTTGCTCCGCGGGACTTGCGCGGCAGCAGGGCGGCAGCAGCCAGACCGGCCGCACCGACGCCGAGGATCTTGATCGCGCCGCTGGTGACTTCACCACGCTTCAGGGCGGCGAGATGGCCGCCGAACCCCTTGGCCTGGGTGGTCCCGCGCAGGTCGTCGTACGCACCGACCGCGCCGGAAACCGTGCCGGCCAAGAGCGCCGCGGCCTTCACCTTGCCATCGGAGCGCGACGCAGCGACACCGGCGAGCGCGCCGAGCACCGCGATCGGGCCTTCGAGCAGGGTGACCGCTTCACCGCGGTGGTTGGTCCGCTCGAACGGCGCCCGGTTCTCCTTCGGCAGCTTCTCCGCGGCGCGTTCGAGCCCGGCGGTGACGGCTGCCGCGACGGCAGCGCTGAGAATTCCCACGTCAGTTGTCCTTTATCTGTACGGCCGGCGGCGCGACGCCGTTCTTCGCGTCGATGGCGCCGTACTGCCCCGCCTTGCCGCTCGCCTGCTCGACCAGCGAGAAGACGACCGTCATCTGCCCGGAGGGGAGGTCGGCCACGTCCACCGAGGAAACGATCTTGGTGGCCGCCGAGTCACTCCGCAAGGCCTTGATCAGGCCGCCGTCCTTCGCGGTGTCCGCCGTACCGGCCACGACCACACCGGCGCTGCCCTGGTCCAGACCCTCGAGGAAGTCGACCGTGTCGTTGTACGACGTCGTGGTCGGGACCGGCGTGGGTGGCTTCGCGGCCACCACCAGCACCAGGCTGGCCCGGTTCTTCGGCTGTGAAGGCTTCAGCGACAGCAACTTCGCGCCGGTCAGTCCGCCGATCACCCTGACCGCGTCGGCGTCGGTGGTCTTGCCCTCTTCCTTGGCCGCGATCCCGCGGGCCAGGATCATGCCGGCCCGCTCGTACGCCGTACTGTCGGCCGGGAACGCGACATCCGCGGTCACCAGCTGGGTGACCAGCGACTCGACCAGCTGGCGCTGGGCGGGGTCGAACATCTTCGGGTCCAGCGCGACCTTGGTGGTCACCTGGCCGCCGGCCTTCTCTACCTCGTCCTGCAGCCCGTTGACCAGGTCGTTGTCGGCACCCGGCATCGTCACGATCGTGATGTCCTTGGCCGCGAGCTTGTTGTCGATCAGCCCGGCGGTGACCTTGGCGACGTAGTCGTCGCGGTACTTGTCCAGCGCCTTCAGGTCGACGATCTCGTCGCGCGCGTCGGCCAACTGCGACCGGTCCCGCTCGGCCTGACTCTGCACGATCTCGCTGCCGGTGCCCTTCAGCGGCCCGGCACCCAGCACCACACCGGCGCCCAGAGCGAAGAAGATCGCCACGATCGAGACGATGTGGTAGCGAAAGTCGATCACGTGAACAGCTCCCGGATCCAGTAGAAGAAGTCGTTCCAGCGCGCCCGCAGGATCGACCAGAGCACGTCGTCGGCACCGATGGCGACCAGCGCCATGCCGAGTGCGAACAGGCCTGCCACGGCGAGCGCGGCGACCTGGAGGGTGGACACCCGACTGCGGTACAGCCGGCCGACACCCTTGGCGTCGACCAGCTTCGCGCCGACGCGCAAGCGGGTGATGAACGTACTCGCCATCCCGGAGCGGCCCTTGTCGAGGAACTCCACCAGCGAGTTGTGGGTGCCGACCGCGACGATCAGCGAGGCACCCTTGGAATCGGCCAGCAACATCGCGACGTCCTCGCTGGTGCCGGTGGCCGGGAACTCGATCGACTCGATCCCCAGGCGCTCCAGCCGCTCCGAACCCGGCGCGCGGCCGTCACGGTACGCGTGCACGACCACCTCGGCGCCGCTCTTCAGCGTCTCGTCCTTGACCGAGTCCATATCGCCGACGATCAGGTCGGGGACGTAGCCGTTCTCCACCAGGGCATCCGCGCCGCCGTCGACGCCGATCAGCACCGGGCGGTACTCACGGATGTACGACCGCAGCGCGACCAGGTCTTCCTTGTAGTCGTACCCGCGGACCACGATCAGGACATGCTTGCCGTCCATCGGCGTGTGGATCTCGGGTACGCCGACACCGTCGAGCAGGAGATCGCGCTCGCGACGCAGGTACTCGAGCGTGTTGGCGGTGAAGGCCTCGAGCTGGGTGGACAGTCCAGCG
This sequence comes from Kribbella sp. NPDC055071, assembly GCF_053608045.1. Classification (NCBI taxonomy): domain Bacteria; kingdom Bacillati; phylum Actinomycetota; class Actinomycetes; order Propionibacteriales; family Kribbellaceae; genus Kribbella; species Kribbella sp. NPDC055071. The sequence continues at coordinate 13,013 of NZ_JBSGUS010000038.1, read as the reverse complement.
CGGGCGTCGTCCATCAGCTCTGCGACCGACGCGCTGTCCTGGCTCGCACCCTTGGCGACGACCTCGCCGCCCCGGTACAGCGAGCCTTCGTTCAGCCGGACGCGCTCGCCCTCGTGCAGGATCGAGAACACCTCGCGGCCGACGCCGTCGACCAGCGGAATCCCCGCCTCGACGAGGATCTCCGGACCGAGGTTCGGATACCGGCCACTGATCGAGTCGGCCACATTCACCACCGCGGCGACCTTGCACTCGACCAGCGCCTCGGCACTGACCCGGTCCAGATCGACATGGTCGATGACCGCGATCTCGCCCGGTTTGAGGCGTTTCGTGAGATTCTTGGTACGCCGATCCAGCCGGACCACTCCGGCGACACCGGGCAGTTCAGTAGGACGGGCTCTCCGCAGGCTGGGCAGTTTCATCGCCCTCTCATCCTGCCATGTCAAGAGCCCCCGCCCGGCCCATTTACCCGCCCGCCACCCCTTCACCCACTGAATTAACCATCACTGTGCGTACTCCGGGCGTGCTGCGGGCGTGCTGCGGGCGTGCTGCGGGCGTGCTGCGGGCGTACAGGAACGACGAATTCATCCTTTCGAACGACGTACGCCCGCGAGCAGGGCACGGGTTTCGCTGACGACGCGCGCACAGAACACGGGATCGCGCACCTGGGTCGAAGCAAGCATGGGCTTGCCGTTCTCGTCGTAGTAGACGCCGGTCGCGCCGGAGGTGTCGGTCAGAACCGTCGTGATCACGCGCGCGGCGCGCCGCGGAGTGCTCCAGTATTTGATCAAGGGAGCCAGCGGCGAGAGGACGTACCGCGCGACGAACCGCAAGGCAGCATTGGCGTCACGGCCGAGGCCGGTGGCGGGGTTGAAGCCAGGTTCGACCGCGTTGAAATGAAGGCGAGGGGTCTCGCGCGCGAACGCGAAAACCGTCGCGAGATTGCATTGCTTCGAGGTCGCGTAGGCGTCGAGGCCGGGACGCGACGAGCCGCCCGGTTTCCACTCGCCGCGCGCGCTCGCCTCGGCGGAGATGTAGCGACCGCCGCGAAAGCCCGCGGCGACGGCGGGCTTACGCTCGGGATCCTCGACGCCGGAGCAGACGAAAACGACGTTCGAGCCGTCGCGGAGATGCGGGGCGAGCGCTTCGGTGAAGGCGAACGGCCCCAGGTGATTGGTGCTGAACGCCAGGTCCCAGTCGTGCGTGGTTCGGCCGTACGTCGTGCGGCCTTCGCCGATCGGCATGGTGCCCGCGTTGTTGAGCAGCCCGGCGATCGGGAGGTCGAGCGCGACGATCTCGGCCGCCGCGCGCCGTACGGCCGGAAGGTCCGAGAAGTCGCAGACCACCGGTACCGCCTGGCCGCCGTTGGCGCGGATTTCTTTCTCGATCCCGGCGAGTCGGCTCGGGTCGCGCCCGACCAGCACGACGGAGCCGTGGGCGGCGAGCTCCAGGGCGGTCCGACGGCCGATGCCGGACGTCGGCCCGGTGACGATCCACGCCCGGGCCGGTGACGCGCTGTCAGACTTCTGAACTGTCATACCTTCGAGTCTCAGCTTGTCATCGTCAGCCAGCCAGTAGTCGGCTTTTCCTAGGACCGACAGGTCCAGGCGCGACCTACTCGACCAGTTGCTGGGTGCCGAGCACCACTGCCAGGGCCAGGCGCTCGGAGTCCCGGGTGTCCGGCTCCGCGGTGTAGACCATGAACCGTACGTCGTCGGTGACAACGAAAAGCACGTCGCAGTCGAGCGCGATCGGGCCGACAACCGGGTGGTCGACGACCTTGCGCTTGGACTCGTCGCGCCGCGGTTCCGGATCGTCTCGCGCCCAGAGCTGAGCGAATCGCGGACTGTGCGTCGAGAGTTCGCGCACCAGCCGGCGCAGCGACTGATCCGCCGGATACCGCGCCGCGGTTCGCCGGAGGTCGGCGACCTGGCCTGCCTGCACAGCAGCCCGTTCGTCAGGTGTGTGGACGACGCGATTGCCGGGACCGACGAAGTTGCGCCACAACGCATTCCGGTCGAGTCCCTGCCATGCCGCGGTCTCGCCCATCAGCGCGTCGTACGGCGCATTTGCGGCGATGAGGGTCCAGGTGGCGTCATAGACCGCCACCGGCGTGTCAGCCAGCCGGTCGAGAAGGCGCTGCGCACTGGCCGTGATGCGAGTCGGCACGACGTGCGGCCCTGGAACGGCGTGTCCGGACAGCTCGAACAGATGAGCACGTTCGGTGTCGGAGGTCCTCAGCGCCCGAGCCAGCGCCTCGACCACCTGTGCCGATGGAGACGTTGCGCGGCCTTGCTCGAGTCGAGTCAGGTAGTCGGTGGAAATGCCGGTCAGCGCCGCAAGCTCCTCTCGGCGGAGACCGGTCGTACGGCGGCGGCCATCCGCCGGCAACCCCGCCGCCCCGGGCGCGACCCGCTCCCGCCAGCGGCGAACCGTCTGACCGAACTCACTGCGCTCCATCATCCAAGTGTGCGTGGCCCACGACCCCGCTGTCCTGGCCCTGTCAGTCCTACGACGACGCGGGGAGCTGGTCGCCCTCTCAGCGCTTCTTGCCCTTCGGCTTGATATGCCGCTCGGCCGCGAGGGCGAGGAGTTCTTCGGCGTGGGCCTGGGCGGCGTCGGAGTGTTCGAGGCCGGCCATCATGCGGGAGAGTTCCTTCAGGCGGGCGTCGTCGTCGAGGGCGACCAGGCCGCTGGTGGTGACGGAGCCGTCGTCGCTCTTCAGGACCACGGCGTGACGGTCCGCGAACGCGGCCACCTGCGGTAGGTGGGTCACCACGATCACTTGGGCTTTCTCCGCCAGCCGCGCGAGTCGCTTGCCCACCTCGACCGCGGCGCGGCCGCCGATCCCGGCGTCGATCTCGTCGAACACCAGCGTCGGCACCGGGTGCGTGTCGGACAGGATCACCTCGAGCGCGAGCATCACCCGCGACAGCTCACCGCCCGATGCGGCCTTCTGCAGCGGGCGAGCCGGGCTTCCCGGGTTCGCCGCGAAGCAGAACTCGACCTCGTCGATCCCGAACGGACCGGCACTCGCCTCGTGCACCTCGACCGACAGCTTCGCGTGCGGCATCGCCAGCCCGCTCAACTCCTCGGTCACCGCGACACCGAGCCGCTCGGCCGCCTCGATCCGCGCTGCGCGGATCTGCTGCCCGAGGTCGACCAGCTTCGCGTCCAGCTCAGCCAGCTCCGCCGTCAGGAACTCGGCCTTCTCGTCACTCCCATCGAGCTCGGCCAACCGCTCGGCCGACCGCTTCGTCCACTCGATGACCTCATCCACAGTCCCCTGCTCAGCGCCGTACTTGCGCACGAGACTGGTCAGCAACGCACGCCGCTCACTCACCACGGCCAGCCGGGCCGGATCGGTGTCGACGTCGGCGGCGTACGACGAAAGCTCGCCGGCCAGATCCGCCGCGAGGTACCCCAGCTCGCCGGCGCGATCCGCCAGCTCAGCCAGCTTGGGATCGTGCTCACGCTCGCCGTCCAAGACCTGCTTCGCCAGAGAGAGCAACCCCAGTACGTCGTTCGGACGCGCCGAATCCTGGTCTTCCTCGGACGCCAACGCGTCCCCTGCAGTGCTGGCAGCAGTCCGCAGGCCATCGGCGTACGAAAGGCGGTCCTCCTCGGCAGCCAGCTCGACGTCCTCGCCGGGCAGCGGCTCAGCCTTCGCCACCTCGTCCAGACCGAACCGCAGCAGATCCGCCTCCGCGAGCCGATCGCGTTGCCGCGTGGTCAGCTCCGTCAACTCGGCCTCGACCTCACGATGGCGCTTGTAGCCGGCGGCATAGTCCTGCAGCGGCACCAGGACGGCCTTGCCCGCGAACGTATCCAGCGTCTCCCGCTGCCGGGCCGGCTGCAGCAGCCGCCACTGATCGGCCTGCCCGTGGATGGCGACCAGGTCGCCGGACACCTCCGCCAGCACCGACACCGGCACGGACGCACCGCCCAGGAACGCACGCGACCGGCCCTCGGACGACAGCTCCCGCGCGATCAACAACTCGTCGTCGTCCAGCTCACCGCCCCGGTCCTCGGCCTGCTGAACGATCGATCTCGGTACGTCGCTCGCCCGTCCCTCGACCCGGGCCCGCCGGGTCCCGTGCCGCACCAGCCCGCTGTCGGCCCGGCCGCCGAGCAGCATGTTCACGCCTGTCACGACCATCGTCTTGCCCGCACCGGTCTCACCGGTGACGGCGGTGAACCCCGGGTCGAGGTCCAGTGTCGCGTCCTCGATCACGCCCAACCCGGTGATACGAATCTCCGAGAGCATGCCTAGGTCTCCTGTAAGCCGTTGTTGTTGCGTTTGCGTTCGGCGGCGCCGCGCCAGCCGAGCACCGGGAGATCGAACTTCGCCACCAGCCGGTCCGTGAACGGCCCCTTGTGCGCGCGGGCCAGCCGGACCGGCGTCCGACCGCGCCGCACCTGGATCTCGGCGCCGGGCGGCACCTCGACCATCCGCCGGCCGTCGCACCACAGCACCCCACGACCGTGCCAGGACTGCACCAGCTCGATCGACAGCCGCGACGTGGGCGCCACCACGATCGGCCGCGAGAACAGCGCGTGCGCGCTGAGCGGCACCATCAGGATCGCCTCGACCTCGGGCCACACGATCGGCCCGCCGGCGGAGAACGCGTACGCCGTGCTCCCCGTCGGAGTCGCCACGACGACGCCGTCGCAGCCCCAGCGGGACAACGGCCGGTCGTCGACCTCGACGAGCACCTCGAGCATCTTCTCGCGGGCCGCCTTCTCGATACTCGCCTCGTTCAGCGCCCAGGTGTCGAAGATCAGCTCGTCGCCGGACCGGACCTCGACGGCCAGCGTCATCCGCTCCTCGACGGTGTAGGTGCGGTCCACGACCACCTGGACGATCCGCTCGAGGTCGTCCACCTCGGCCTCGGCCAGGAAACCGACGTGACCAAGGTTCACGCCGAGCACCGGCGTACCGTGCGGGCGCGCCAGCTCGGCGCCGCGCAGGATCGAGCCGTCGCCGCCGAGCACCATGATCAGCTCGACGTCCAGCGCGGCCTTCTCGTGGTCGTCGACGATCTCGACCGGGTCGAGCTTCAGGGCCTCCGCCTCACCGCCGAGCAGGCGGACCTGCATCCCGGCGTCGGTCAGCAGGCGGTGCGCGTTCCGCGCGACCTCGACGGCTTCCTCCCGACCGGTATGCGTCACCAGCAGCACGCGCCGCGGCTCGTGCTCAGCCACCCTGCCCTCCAACGTCACTGTGGACCGCTTTCGATCGCGGTCAGGAGCATCGTCTCATCGAGAGGCGACGCATTCCGGCGTATCCACAGGAAGTATTCGACATTTCCTGACGGACCAGGCAACGGGCTGGCCGCGACACCGGCGATTCCCCAGCCGAGCTCGTGCGCCTTGGCCGCGACCTGGCGTACGGCGTCGGCGCGCAACTCCGGGTCACGGACCACGCCACCCTTGCCGAGCCGCTCCTTCCCGACCTCGAACTGCGGCTTCACCATCAGCACCAGATCGCCGTCAGGCTTCACCACACCGATCAGCGCGGTCAGGACGAGCGTGAGCGAGATGAAGCTGAGATCGCTGACGACGAGATCAACCGGTTCACCACCGATGTCGTCGAGGGTGAGCGTCCGCACGTTGGTCCGGTCCATCACGGTGACGCGGTCGTCGGTCTGCAAGGCCCAAACCAGCTGGCCGTATCCGACGTCGACGGCGATCACGTGCGTGGCTTCGTTGCGGAGCAGTACGTCGGTGAACCCGCCGGTCGACGCACCCGCGTCCAGGGTCTGGCGTCCCTTCACCTGTACGCCGGGGAACGCCTCGAGCGCACCGATCAGCTTGTGCGCGCCACGGCTGGCGTACCCGGGGTCATCGGTCTCGGACGTGTCGACGAGGATCGGTGCGTCCGCGCCGACGCCGGTGGCGGGCTTGGTCGCGACCGTCCCGGACACCTTCACCTTGCCGGCGGCGATCAGGTCGCTCGCGTGCTCACGAGAACGCGCCAGACCACGTCGTACCAGCTCGGCGTCCAGACGGGACCGTTTGACTCCTTTGGCCACTTATTTAGGTGCGATCGCCGTGTTCGGCGTCCGCTTCCACCAGGGCGCTCTGGAGTCGCTCGTGCAGGTCGGCGTACACCTCGGCGTGCTCGCTGACCGGCCGATCCCGCAGCCCGTCGAGACGGTCCATCGTCTCCTCGACCAACGGATGCCCCTCCTCCTCGGCCTGCGGATCCTCCGCGGACTCGGCGACGAACGCGTGCTCGTGTTCCTCACCGCGCGGCCGGGCGAACTCCGGCCCGAACTCCACCTCCGCCGGATCGATCCGACCAGGTTCCGCGTCGTAGTCGGGCTGGTCGGGCGTCTCCTCGGACGGGTACGGCTCGACGTCGGGGTCGACGTTCGGTGGGAACTGCTCGCCAGGGTGTTCGGTCACGTCACGCCTTCTTCGCCGTCTTCTTGGCGGTCTTCTTCGCGGGCGTCGTCTTCACTGCACTCTTCTTGGCAACCGCTGTCTTCTTCACCGCAGCTGTCTTCTTCACCGCAGCTGTCTTCTTGGCCGGGGCCTTCTTCGCCGGCGCCTTGCGCGCGGTCGCGGCAGCGGCCTGAGCCGACAGGTTGGTCGCGGCCGGCGCAGGGGCAGCGGCGGCTTCACGCGCCTCGGCGAGCTCCGACTCCAGCGTCTTCACGCGCCGGGTCAGCGCGGCGACCTCTTCGGACCGGACGAACCCGAGCCGCGCGACCGCACCCTCGACCTCGTTCGTCACGATCGCCTGCAGCAGCTGGCGGTTGCTCTTGCTGGTGGCAACGATCTCGTCGGTCAGGTCACTGACTCGGCTGGTCAGACCGCTCGTCAGCGTGTCCGCGCCGGTCTGCTGCAGCAGCGCTTTCGCGGCCGCCTGGGCCTTCTGCCGGGTGACCTCGGTCAGTCCGTTCGCCAGTTGTACGTAGCCGCGCAGTGCGTCCATCACCATGACTGCCTCCTCGCTTCGTTCCAGCAACGGTATCGCCTCAACCCAGCAATACCACCCAAGCCCACCTACAGCTTGATCTACAGGCCGATTCGGTGCAGTGCCGCGTCTATCGCGATGGTGCCCGGGGCCGGGGCGGGCTTCGGGCGGGGGTGACGGGTCCGGCCGGCGGTCTTGGCCGGTTTGGCAGCCGGCTTCGGGGGCGCGTCGACCGCGGTCCAGACCGCGGACAGGATCGCGCGCAGACCGTCGTACGGCTCACCCTCGCCCTTCACCGCCACAGCATTGTTGACGACTTCAGCACTCCACCCGACACAGATGTGGCGCGTGCCCTCGATCGTCACCCCGGGCTGCTTCTGCGCCAGCGCGCTCAACCCGGCCGCGATGTACGTCGGCCGCTGCTCCGGAGGCGCCTGCGCGAGGTCATGCGCGTCGTTCACCCCGGTCGCCACCCACAGACTCGCGATCCCGACCGCATGCGCCGCGGCGATGTCGGAGTCCAACCGGTCCCCGATCATCAACGGCCGCTTGGCCTTGAGCCGCTCGATGCTCGTCTCCAGCAGTGGCGGCTCGGGCTTGCCGGCCACCACCGGATCCACGTCGACGGCCGCCCGGATCGCCTGCACGAGCGTCCCGTTCCCCGGTGCCTTCCCGGCTGCGGTGGGAATCGTCAGGTCCAGGTTGGTCGCGAACCACTTCGCGCCCTCGTGAATCGCGTGCGCGCCGTCGGCCAGCATCACCCAGTTCACATCCGGGTGAAAGCCCTGTACGACGGCAACCGGGCGCGCATCGCTGCTCTGCACGGCCTTGAGCCCGTACTCCTCGAGGGCCGCATACAGCCCCTCGCCGCCGACCACCAGCACCGGCGACCCCGCCGGGAACTCGCTCGCGATCAGCTTCGCCGCCGCCTGCGCCGACGTCACCACGTCCTCCGCGATCACATCCAGCCCGAACGACGCGAGGTGCTCGGCGACGACCCGCGCCGGCCGGCTCGCGTTGTTGGTGATGTAGCCGATCCGCATGCCTTCCTTGGCAGCTTTCCGGAGGTTCTCCGGTGCTTCCGGGACGGGATCGGGCCCGACGTACACAACGCCGTCGAGATCGAGCAGCGCCACGTCGTACCGGCCGGCGAGTGGTTCGTCACACGCCGAGAGCGGGGCGGGCGCTTTTCGTGCCGTGGTCATGCTTCCCACCGTACGATGCCCCTCATGCCAGCGCCGGATCCGCAGTCGAACGGGAGCATTCTGCGGCTCGATCCGTTGCGCGCGTGGCGATTCGTGGCCGGCAAGGTGAGCGCGCTCGGCGCTGTGACTTCCCCGCCGTACGACGTGCTCGAACCCGAGCTGGTCCGGCGGCTGACTGACTCTGATCTGCACAACATGGTGAGGCTCATCCTTCCACGCGATCCCGACCTCGGCCCCGGCCGGTACGACGAACCCGCGCGCAGGCTGACCACGTGGCAGCATGCCGGTGTCGTGGTGCAGGACCAGGTGCCCGCGCTCTACGTCTACGAGCAGCAACTGGGAGACGCCGTACTCTGCGGTCTGGTTGGCTCACTCGGCCTGGACCCGGCGCGGCGCGTCGTACTGCCGCACGAGAACGTGATGCAGCACTGGGTGGACGACCGGCTCGAGCTGATGGAGGCGACCGACGCCGATCTGGAGCCGATCCTGCTCGCGTACGGCGATGGTGGCGTGGCCAGCGATGCGGTCGACGCGGCGCGGTCCGGTGAGCCCTGGTTGGAGGCGGACGCGGGCGGTGGCCAGCACCGCATCTGGCGGATCGACGACCCGGTACAGCTCGCAGCGATCGCAGCGGAGCTGGCCCGGCACGAGGCGCTGATCGCGGACGGACACCACCGGTACGCCGCCTATCTGGAACGCCGACGCCGTGAGCCGACCCGCGCGGGCACAGACGTGGGTCTGGCCATGCTGGTCGACTACAACCGGCACCCACTCACGCTCGACCCGATCCACCGAGTCGTGCCCGGGCTCGACCTCGACACCGTGCGATCGCGTACGCCGGAAGGCTGGCAGGTCCTACCTGGTCGAGTCGAACATGTGCCGGACCGCATTGCGGTGACTGATGGGTCCGACTGGGTGACGCTGCGGTCTACGCGCGGCCAGGAGACGCCGACCGTGTCGATGCTGCATGAGGTGCTGGTGCCGGCGTGGGGGGTGGTTGCCGATGACATCAGCTTCCACCACACGTTTGCGGACGCGCTGGCGCTGGCAGGGCCTCACCAGGCGGCTGTGGAGCTTGTGGCGCCGTTGATGGACCAGGTGCTCCGGTCTGCTCTCCGGGGCGCTGTGTTGCCACAGAAGGCGACGTCGTTCGGTCCGAAGCCGCGGGTGGGCCTGCTGTTCCGCACGCTGTGAGGTGTTGCCGGCGTCAGGCTCGCTGGTGTCAGTCAGGCTCGGTGGTAGAGGCTGAGGAATTCCTCGCGGAGTGGTTTGCGGGCGGCGCGGTGGCGCTCTGTCAGCCGTCCGAGCGTGAAGGACAGCTCTGGGTCGTCCTGGGACGCGGCGTCGGCGGCCATCGCGGTCAAGGCTTCGGCCGCGGCGCAGTGGTCCTGATGCCGGCCTAGAAGTTCCTGGTACTTCGCTGCTTGGGACGCGGTGGCTTTGGCTTCTTCACCCAGTACAGGGGCGCTGGTGCTGGCGGCGTACCGGACGCGCTTGGCCAACAGGCGCACCTGGTGCCAATCGTCGTCCGGGGTCCAGGGCTCGAGCTGGTCAGCAGCTCCGCTGAATTTGCGATTGGCGGCGTCGATCAGCTCGGGCAGGACCTCATTACAGGGCTTGCTCGCCGTGCTTTTGAGTTTGGGTCCCGCGGCGACCGCCTCGAGCGTCAGCAGCAACTCCGCCGTGGTCTCCCCCAGCACCACCTCAGCCGAACGCGCCGCCGCCCGATCCAGCCCGAGAGTCAGCGTCGTCAGGATCGTCTCGACGTGCTCCGCATCGTCCTCGCTGTTCGCCGTCTCGCGAACCAACCCCGCAACAACTTCCAGATCCCGAGCCTCACCACAAGCCTGCGCCAGCGCAGCCAGCTCCCCGCGCAGTTCATCGGCCCAATCCCCCGCCAGCAACTTCCGGAACAACTTCACATCACTCCGCAACCGCCGGCAAGAAACCCGCACCTGATGAATGGCGTCAGCCTCCCCGTTCTCCACCATTCCGACGGCGCCCCGCAACCGCCCCATCCCCTTGGTCAGAGCACTCCGGACCAACGCCGCAACCGGCACGTCCCCATCCAAAGGTCCCGCACTCTCACCCATCCCCCCATTCTCCCTACTCCAGGTAAACAGCGGGCCCCTTCCGACCAGTCCGGCCTCCCCCAAAACACATGTACCCCGCGCAGAGCGCGGGGTACATGTGGTTACTGCTCTGGCTTTTCCTCGGGATCGGATGCCTGCTCCGGTGCGGTGTCTTCGAGGTCGACCGCGTCTTCCGGCGTGTCTTCGGCGGGTTCGTCGTCCTCGAGCTCGGTTTCGGGCTCGTCCTCGAAGTAGTCGTCTTCTTCGGGGGTTTCTTCTTCGTCCAGGTCGGTGAACTCGAGGCCCTCGAGCCGCGCAGCGCGCTCAGCGGCGCCGGTGGCTCCGTCGGCGTCCACACCGGCCGCCCGGTGGAACCAGATGAGCGCTTCCTCCGTGCGTCCAGCCTCCTCGAGTGCATCGGCGTACGCATAACGCAGTCGCGGCAACCACTCGGCGCGCGTGCGCTTGGTCAGCTCCGGCACCTCGAGCGTCTGGATCGCCGCCGCCGTCTGCTTCATGTCGCGCCGCGCACCAGCCGCGACGATCAGCAGCTCCATCTGAGTCTCCTCGGACAGATCGCGAACGTGCTTGTCCTTGGTCAGCGCCAGCGCCTTGTCCGGTCGGCCGAGCGCTCGCTCGCAGTCGGCCATCATCGCGAGAACCTCGTGATTCCCGGTCATCCGCCGCACCGCCCGGAACTCGGTCAGCGCCTCGTCGTAATGCTCAGCCAGGTACGCCGTGATCGCCACAGCCTCCCGTACGCCGCCAAGCCGCGCCGCCAGCCGCCGAGCCGTCCGAGCATGCTGATACGCGAGCTCAGGGTTGTCGTCGATGAATCGCCCCGACGCCACCAGGTGCTGCGCAACCAGGTCCGCCAGAGTCCGCGGCAACGACCGCAGCTCCGCCTTCACGGATCGATCCAGCTCGGCCCCGGTGATGCCGGCCGGAATCGCCGGATCATCCCGTCGAGGCCCAGCCTTCTCCTCTACCCGGTCGTCGCGACGCGGCCCACCGCGACGGTCGTCGCGTCCGCCACGCTCGTTCCGATCGTCGCGCCGGAAAGCTCCACGCTCTCCCCGCGCCGGCCCACTCCCACGACTGGCCGGACCACGCCCAGCATCCCGCCGGTCACCGCGGTCGTCCCGCCGGAACCCACCGCGGTCTCCACCGCCGGCACGCTCATCACGCCGGAATCCACCACGATCACCACCGCCAGTGCGCTCACCACCGCGATAACCACCGCCGCCACTACCACTGCCGGCGCGATCATCCCGCTGATACCCACCGCGGTCGCCACCGGTCCGCTCACCGGCCCGATAACCACCCCGGTCACCACCGGAACGCTCATCCCGCCGCGGTCCACCGCGCTCACCACCGGACTGATAGCCGGTCCGGTCGTCCCGCCGGGGACCACCACGACCGCTTCCCGCGCGGTCGTCGCGCTGATATCCACCAGAGCGGTCGTCGCGACCAGGCCCGCGTCCGCGGTCGCCTCGGTCATCGCCGTCTCCACGCCCGGACAACTGCCCGCGGAACGGATCCCGCTCACCCTTGTCATCACCGCGCACGTATCCGCGCCGGTTGTCGTACCGCGTCTCGTCCCGATTTCCATCGCGACCGCCACCGGCTCGCGAGCCACCACGAGGCGCACCAGTCCGAGGCGCGTCCCCTCGACTCGAAGCACCCCGGAAGCCGCCAGTACTACGCGGTCCACCAGAACTCCGCGGCCCGCCACCACTACCGCCAGGTCCACCAGACCGACCGCCGGCTCCGCCGGAGCGCCCGCCGCCGAAGCTCGAGCCACCAGACCCCGAACGACCGCCATCACCACTGCGACCGCCCGAGCCGGAGCCCGAACGACCGGATCCGCCAGAACTCGATCCACCAGAGCCCGAGCCACCCGACCGTCCACCGCCCGAGCCGGACCAGCCACCACCACCCGAGCCGCTACGACCACCACCGGCGCCTGACCAGCCACCGCCACCTGAGCCGCTGCGACCGCCACCGGAACCGGCGCCGGCGCGACCACCACCGCCACCGCCACTACCCGAGCCTCCGCGACTACCGCCGCCGGAGCCACCCCGACCTGAGCCGAATCCACCAGAGCGGCCCGAACCGGAGTCCGAGCGTCCACCACCGGAGCGACCGGAACGGCCGTCGCCTCCGGAGGAACCACGACGGTCCCCTGAGCCGGAGGAAGAATTGCGAGGTGGCGTAGCCACGGTGACTCCTAACGATGGTGTGCTGCAACCGCACAAACTTACCGCCACCTCCGCCCAGCAGCCGCATCGAGGGCTGCAGCGTGACGTGGTGGCGTCGACCGTGATCGCACGGCCGGAAAGATCCGGACAAATGTTAAGGGCCACCCCTTGTGGGGTGGCCCTTAACAGTGTGAATGTCCGGCGGCGTCCTACTCTCCCACGACCTCCCGGTCGCAGTACCATCGGCGCTGTCGGGCTTAACTTCCAGGTTCGGAATGGAGACTGGGTGTTTCCCCGACGCTATGGCCACCGAAACTCTATCAAAATATCAACCAACCACAACTCAGTCACAGCATCCCCCGGGGTGTCGATCCCACCAGTGTGGGGTGTCTACCCTTTGGGTTGCCGGTTGCTGGGGTTGACCGTATTTCGGGAACCGTACAGTGGACGCGAACATGCTTTGTTACGTGTAGCGCAGCCTGAAACTTTTTGTGCTCTGCCCGTCCCCGAAGGGATGGGTGAGTGTGTGACAAGCCCTCGGCCTATTAGTACCAGTCAGCTCCACACCTTGCGGTGCTTCCACTTCTGGCCTATCAACCCAGTGGTCTACTGG
>NZ_JBSGUS010000037.1:0-49236 GCF_053608045.1 Kribbella sp. NPDC055071 | reverse complement strand
CACGAGGCGCCCGCCACGGCAAACCCGAGACGGGCGCCTCACCCTGCCCTCTTGACAACCAACCACTCCATATCAGCTGCGTCCTTCCCTGGTCGCGGTGGGGTGGGTCAAGGGTCGAAGATCGCGCAGCGACGCCGTAGGCGCCCTTGACGCACACCACCGCGACTGGCACGATCACGCAGCCCGGAGACCGCGACACCACAGTCCCTCCGCAGGGCCGGACCACACCACAGTCCCTCCGCAGGGCCGGACCACACCACAGTCCCTCCGCAAGGCCCGACCACACCACAGTCCCTCCGCAACGCCCGACCGCACCACAGTCGTTCTGCGCAAATCACGCGAGCGGCGGATCCACCATCCGCGCCCCCGCCGAAGGCGGCAACAAGAGTCGCCGCGAAGCGGTGGCCGGTTGCACTACACATTCGGGACCAGAGCCGGGTACACCGGACCTCCCGGGCTGAGGCTCGGGAGGTTAGGTGGGCTACTTGTTGTTGCGGGCTGCTAGGGATTCGGCGGTGCCTACCAGGAGGACTGAGGCTACGACGGCGGCGATGAAGCCGAAGATGTTCAGTTCGAAGATTCCGCCGGTGCCGAGGATGCTGGCGATGGTGCCGCCGATGACGGAGCCGACCAGGCCTAGCAGGAGAGTGGCGAGCAGGCCGAGCTTCTGCTTGCCGGGCGTGAAGAGCCGTGCCAGTGCTCCGATGATGAGTCCGGCGACGATGAAGCCGATCATGTCTGGTGTCCTCCGAGTGCCAAAGGTTTGTACTCGTCCAGTTTCGGGCTCAGCCGGGGTCGACGGCAGGGGAGTTCACCCTGATCGCACCCGGAGCCGACCCTGGGTGATCAGCCTTTGGCGGTTACGTCGAAGAGCCGGGTGTTCCCGACCAGTCGCGGCGTGCGCTGCAGTTGGTTGAGGACCGTGGTGTCGATCTGCTGGGTGGCTTGCTCGTCGTCCTTCAGTAGGGCTTTGTACTGCGCCCGGCACGCCGAGTCGCTGCCGAGGATGTCGGCGTACAACTCGACGTCCGTGATGTCGGGAGCACCCTTGAGCAGGTCGAGCGTGGCCTTCGCGCAGGCGACGAGTGTCGGCCGCAGTGACTTCGCCGTGAACTTGCGGATCAGCTGGTCGGCCAGTCCCTTCGTCACGTAGTACTCGGCACTCGTCGGCTTGTCGCGCAGGTACCGCACGCTGGCCGTCTCGGTCAGCACGTCGGTCAGCGCGCAGACCGCCCAGAGCGGCGGCAGGATGACGACCTGGGCCGCGGGAACGAACGCCGGGATCTCGTGGACCGTGGTCAGGCTGCCACTGCTGTTGACCGCGAGCAGCGCCGCCCGCGACGCCTGGTCGGTGGGGTTCGCGTACGGAGCCGCGATCAGCCGGGTCCGGAAGTTCGCATCCGGTATGACGACAACCGACTGGCTACCGGTGTTCTTCAGCAGCAACGACGTACCGGCCGGGTCGGTGCTGATGGTCAGTCGCACGCCTTCCATCTCGGAGATCGGCGTGAGCTGCTTGGTCGACTGCGAGCAGTCCTTCGCCGGCTTGAGCGCCGCGCTCGGAGTCTTGGAGAGGATGATCGGCGGGGCCGAGACGGTACTGCCGCCCGGGTAGTCCGCTCCTTCAGCCTTCGAACAGGCCACCGCCGTGACCATCACGATCAGAACCACCAAGGGCATGAACGCCCGACTACGTACCGCCACGATGACCCCCTGCAACACCGAGCTCGTCAGGTCCCCACCTGCTCGGTTCAGCCATATTCTCGCATTACACCCAGTAGTGGACAACGCCTCATCTTGTCTGCGTCGAACTGTCCGACCTTTCGCCTAGCCTCTTGCCATGACTGTTCACCAGCTTTCGCGGCGTGATGCGCGGCGGATCGCCGTGCGGGCGCAGCTGTTGACCAGTGATCGGCCGGACGGGCTTCGAGGTGGTCCGCGGTCTCAACGTGCTGCAGCTGGACCAGACGGCGTACGTCGCGCCGAATGCCGACCTGGTCGCGTGGAGCCGGCTCGGTTCGTCGTACGACGCTGCCGAGCTGGCGGACGCGTTGGCAGCGCAGGAGCTGCTCGAGCTGCGCGGGTTTGTGCGGCCCGCTGAGGACCTGGTGCTGTTCCGGGCGGACATGGCTCGATGGCCGGGCACTGGGCGCAAGGAAGTCGGGAAGCGGCTCGAGTGGCAGGAGTACAAGCGCGGCTGGGTCGACGCGAATGAAGGCTGTCGCCTCGACATCCTCGAGCGGCTCCGGCAGGACGGTCCGCTGGTCATGCGCGAGCTACCGGACACATGCCGGGTCCCGTGGAGGTCATCGGGCTGGACCAACAATCGGAATGTGTCACAGCTGCTCGAGTTCATGATGCAGCGCGGGGAGGTGGCGATCTCCGGGCGAGACGGTCGCGATCGGCTCTGGGATCTCGCGAGTCGGGTCTACCCAGACCAGCCGGTCGTCCCGGTCGACGAGGCCCGGCGGATCCTGGACGAGCAGCGGCTGCGATCACTCGGCCTGCTGCGGGCGAAGGGGCCGGAGTGTCCGGACGAGCCGCAGGATGCCGGGGCAGCCGGGGAGTGTGCCGTGATCGAGGGCGTCAAGGGTGAATGGCGTGTGGACCCCGCGCTGCTCGGCCAGCCGTTCTCTGGACGTACGGCGTTGTTGTCGCCGCTGGACCGGATGGTGTACGACCGGAAGCGGCTCACGGAGTTGTTCGAATTCGACTACCAGCTGGAGATGTACAAGCCGGTCGCGAAGCGCAAGTGGGGCTACTTCGCGCTCCCGATCCTGCACGGCGATCAGCTGGTCGGCAAGGTCGACGCCGCCTCGGACCGCAAGGCCGGCGTCTTGCGGGTCCACGCCGTTCATGAGGACGCGCCGTTCTCGAAATCCCTGACCGCGGCCGTCCACCGCGAGCTCCGCGACCTCGCCGAGTGGCTCCGGCTGGAACTCGTCGTCGCGAGCCATTGACAGGACCGTCCGAGACCGCAGACCCGAGTGTTGATCAAACAAGGGGTAGGGCACACTTGGTGCCGCCTCGGCCGCCCCTGGCCGAGGGATCTGGACCTTCGGCGGCTTAGCCTGCTGGCAGTAGTCGCACCGTCACGGTCCGGGTCGAATGCCGACATTTTACCGGTCTAGATGACAATATTTCCCCGAGCGTGCAACTTCTCGGCCTCTCGCTACATCTATGGGGTAGCTGCCTCGGGGGCGCTGGAGTGCGGGAGATCGGTCGTATGCGTGGCTAACCTGTGTCGAGGGTCAGTGTTTGGAGCGAGGGGAAATGGGTAACGTGCAGGATTTTTCCGGCACCGAGATCGCGGTCATCGTGCCTTGTTACAACGAGGCCGCAGCGGTGAGGAAGGTCGTCACCGAACTGCAGGCCTCGCTGCCGACGGCCACGATCTACGTGTACGACAACAACTCCACCGACGACACCGCGGCGATCGCCGCGGAGGCCGGTGCGGTCGTTCGCCACGTGACGCGCAAGGGTAAGGGCAACGTCATCCGGCGGGCCTTCGCCGACGTGGAGGCCGACGTCTTCGTCATCATCGACGGCGACGACACCTACGAGGCCGCGCGCGCGTCCGAGCTGGTGCGGACCTTGCTGACCGGTCCCTACGACCACGTCGTCGGCGTACGGAAGCACTCGAACACCGCCGCCTACCGCCCGGGCCACACGTTCGGCAACCGGGTGCTGACCGGTGCCGCCGGCTCGCTGTTCGGTCGCGAGATCACCGACATGCTGAGCGGATACCGCGCGTTCTCGCGCCGGTACGTGAAGTCGTTCCCGGCGCTGTCGCAGGAGTTCGAGATCGAGACCGAGCTGACCATCCACTCGCTGCACCTGCGGGTGCCGGTCGCGGAGATCCCGGTCGGGTACAAGGAACGGCCGAGCGGCGGTGAGAGCAAGCTGCGCACCTACCGCGACGGCATCCGGATCCTCCGCTCGATCCTCAGCATGGCCCGGCTGGAGAAGCCGACGCTGTTCCACGGTGTGCTGGCCGCGATCTTCGGCGTGGTGGCGCTGGTCCTCGGGGTGCCGGTCGTCGTCGAGTACTACGACACCGGCCTGGTGCCGCGGTTCCCGACCGCGATCCTGGCCTCGTCGATCGGCCTGATCGCGATCCTGATGGTCGTGCTCGGGTACCTGCTCGACGCCATCGGCCGCACCCGCGCCGAGAACGCCCGGCTCGCCTACCTGCAGTACCCGGCGCCTGTCACGGTCTCACCGATGCGAATGCCCGCGTCAAAACTCGAGCCGGACGAATCACCGCAGGTCGTTCTGCCGTGACGCTCGATTCGACCGCGGCCGAGACCGTCGCGGCCGAGTCCGCCGCTGACGCCGGGGCTGAATCGAAGGCCGAGCCCACGTCGACCGAGCCAACGTCGACCGAACCGGCATCCACCGAGCCGGAGCCGGCGAAGAAGGAAGCGGGCGCGGAGGTCGCGCCGGCGCGGACCACCGGCCGGCTGCGCGGCGTCTGGCCGATCCTGATCGCGTTCTTTGCCGGTGGTCTGACGTTCGTGGCGAGCGGGATCATCCGCCACACCTACCCGTTCGGCGACCGCAACCGCAGCACCAACGACCTCGGCCAGCAGTTCGTCCCGATGTACGCGCACATGCGCGACATCGTCACCGGTCAGGCGCACGGTGACCTGATCTTCAACTGGAACAGCGGCTTCGGCGTCCCGTTCCTCGGCGACTTCGCGGCGTACGTCGGCACGACCCTGTCGTGGATCGCCTTCGTCCTGCCGCGGGACAAGATCGACCTGTCGCTCTTCCTCGTCGCCGTGGCCGCGATCGGACTCGGGTCCGCCGCGATGACGGGGTACCTGCGCATGCTGCGCCCGACCGGCCCGGTCTGGGTTGCCGTGGTGGCCGGCGTCTCGTACGGCGCCTGTGGCTGGGCGATCGACGACGGCGCGTACATGACGGTCTGGCTGAACGGCATGGTCGCGTTCCCGCTGATCTGCCTGCTCTGCGAGTGGATCCTGCGCCGCCGGTCGATCCCGTCGATGATCGTCACGCCGTTCGTCATCGCGCTGCTGTGGACCTCGCACTTCTACACGGTCTACATGGCCACCCTCGGCGCCGCGCTCGTCGTGATCGCCCGGGTCCTGACGTACGAGGGCGCGAAGTCCGCCTGGGAGCGGGTCACCGGCGCGGTCCGGTGTGTCGTCGCGGTCGCCCTCGGGGTCGGACTGGCGATGCCGCTGCTGATCCCGACGTTCCAGGCGATCGAGGCCGCGACCCCGAGCCCGAAGACCGAGCTCGACCCGGTCTCCTGGGTCGACTTCTTCTCGCGGTTGATGCCCGGCAGCGAAGGTGTCGGCAGCAGCCCCAGCCTCGCCGTCGGCAGCCTGATGCTGCTGCTCGCGCTGAGCTTCCCGTTCAACGGGCGGATCCGGATCCGGGAGCGGATCGTCTGGGTCCTGACCATCGCGATCACGATCGCGAGCATGCAGATCGAGTGGACGCACGAGCTCTGGCACGGCTTCGACTCGCCGAACGGGAGCCCGTACCGGCAGGCCTTCGTGGTCGCCGGGATGCTGGTGATCGTCGGCTGGATGTCGGTCGGGTCCGGTCGGCTCGGTGTCATCCCGGTGATCGCGGGTGTCGTCCTGACCGGCGGGCTGTACTACGCGACCGAGCACGTCCGGTATGTCACCGAGACCTCGAAGATCGCCGTACCGGTCCTCACCGTTGTCGCACTGCTGGTCTGGTTGCTGACCCGGCGTCCAGGACCGGGGTGGTTGCGCGGCGGTGCGGTGGCCCTGCTGGTCGGCGCCGTACTGGTCGAGGTGACGATGTCGTCGGTCGCGATCGACGCGGCCCGCTCGAAGTTCCTGAGCGCGTCGCCGCCGTGGGGTGAGGAGCACACCCAGATCCGTGCGCTGGTCGAGTCTTCGGACGACTGGCCGCTCCATCGGACCGCACCCGGTGGCGAGACGACCGTGAACGATCCGATGCTGATCGGTGGCGAGGGTCCGCAGTACTACTCGAGCACGATTCCGTACGACGTCTCCAAGGAGCTGGTCGGTCTCGGATTCGGCTACCGGTCGTACGGCCGCGCCACCATCGATCCGCAGAACCCGGTCATCGACGCGATCTTCGCGATCCATTCCCGGGTCGTGGTCGACCATCCGCCCGACAACGACGACAACCCGGACACCGGCAGCAGCGACCTGCCGGTGGCGCAGCCGCCGCGGCTGGAAACGTACAAGACGGTCGGGCCGCTGGTCAGTGTCCGCCGGCTCAGGGCTTTTTCGTCGCCCAACCCCGGCCCGTGGGGTCGGCAGGAGTCCGCGCTCGGTGCACAGGTCTACATCGTGCCGACGCTGAAGGCCAAGAAGGGGAGTGGCGCAGCCATCTCCGACCGGCAGGAAGGCCTTCTCCTGATCACGCCAGGGGCCCAGAAGCCGGTCGACGTGCAGTTCAACGGGTCTTGCAAGCCTGGCCAGGAGGCCTACGTCGACGCGCCGGACTTCGTCGGCAAGGTGTTCGTCGACGGGTTCGGTTGGAAGACCAGCCTGAACCCGAACACGAAGCGTCCGGGCGTCTACTCCGGCGCGCCGATGCTCCGGATCGGGACGGTCGGCGCGGACGGGATCGCCAAGCTGCGCGTTCGGGTGGAAGGCCCGGCCCGGTTGCCGTCCTCGGCCGTCGGTTGCCTGGACCCGGTCAAGCTCGAGTCGGCCGTCGCGAACCTGAATGCGAACAAGCCCGCCGCGGTCCACGTCGGCGGTCACAGCCTCGACGTGCAACTCAAGCCGGGCACGGACGCCGGGGCAGTGGTCATCAGCGTGATCCGGATCGACGGCTGGCGCTGTTCGGTCGATGGTTCGGCGGCGACCAAGCCCAGCACCAGGGCAGGCCTGATGGCCGTCCCGATCAAGGCCGGTGCGCACAACGTGTCCTGTGACTACCGGCCGATCGGGGTCCGGATGGGTGCGGCGATCGGAGCGGCTGCCCTGTTGGGTGTGTTGCTGCTGGCCGGTGGGCTGATCCTGACGCGCCGGAGACGACGGCCTAGGACGTGAGCTTGGCCCGGACGGCGTCGGCCTGCGGGTGATGGAGTCGGGTGAAGAGCGCCAGCGCCACGTCGTACTCGGGCCGCGGGTCCAGTCCGGCGGTGGCGAGGGCGTCGGCGAGGCGGGTGCGGATCAACGCCTCGTGATACCGATCGGCGAGCGCCTGGTAGAGCTCGGCGGCGGACCGATAGTTGCTGACGGCATCCATCGGTCGGCCGAGCCGGCCGGCGATGTGACCGAGGCTGTCGTACGTCGCGGCCACGCTCGGCCGCTCGTCCAGCGCGACCAGCCGGTCGAGCGCGTCGCGGCAGGTCGCCTCGGCCTCCTCGAGTTGGCCGACGTGTGCAAGCTCCCAGCCGACCGCGTTCAGGCAGGTGGCGATCTCGCGGTCGTCGCCGAGTGACGTGTAGGCATCGAGCGATTCGCGGGCGAGCGCGAGCGATTCGTCGTGCCGCCCGAGGTTGCCGACGTCGAAGCTGAGCACCCGAAGGGCCCGCGCTTCAGCCGGTACGTCGTTCATCCGGCGAGCGACCGCGAGACACTGTGCAGCGAAGGCGGCGGCGGTGGTGAAGTTTTCCAGCCGGGTGTGCGCCAGTGCCAGGCCGAGCAGTGCGTATCGCTCGGCGGCGAGATCTTGGCGTTGCCGGGCGTCGGTCAGCGCGAGCTCGCCGGCGTCGAGCCAGTCCTGCCAGTGGCCGCTGCGGTCCAGGTAGTCCTGCAGTACCGGCAGGAACGCCTCCGGTGCCGCGACCAGAAACGCCAGCAGGGCGGGGCTTTCAGTGGCGAACCAGTCGAAGTCCGCCGGCGCCAACCGGGCCGCCGCAGTGGTTGCCGCCCGCAAGTAAAAGTCCCGGACCCGCTGTTCGGCCCTGGTGTCGTCCGCTGGTAGGTCGGTCGGCAGATCCTGGGCGTACGCCCGCAGCAGGTCGTGCATCGTGAACCAGCCGGGCCGCTGCTCGTCAACCAGGTGAGCCCGCTGCAGCTCCCGCAGTACGACGGTTGCCTCGCGAGCCGACCGGTCGAGCGCAGCCGCGGCCGCGTCGGTCGCGATGCCGGGTCCAGGATGCCGCCCGATCAGCCGGAACAGATCCGCCGCCTCCGGCCGGAGATCGACGTACGACCAGGAGAAGACGGCGCGTACGTCGACGCGGGTGTCGGGGCCGGAGAGGACGTTCAGTCGGCTGTCGCGGAGTTCGGCGGCGATTGTGTCGAGGCCGAAGTCGCGATGCATCGCCGCCCGGGTCGCGACGAGCGCCAGCGCGAGCGGGAGGCCGGCACAGTAGCGGATGATCTCGTCCACGGCGTCCGCCGCGCTGCCGACCCGTTCCGCGCCGAGGCGGTCGACCAGGAGTTGACGGGCGGCGTCGCGGGAGAGCAGGTCGAGCACGATCGGTTCGGCGCCGGCGGCGATGAGTCCGTCGAGTTGCAGCCGGGTCGTGATCACCGCCAGGCACGTCGTCGTACCGGGGAGCAGGGGGCGGATCTGGTCGGCGTTGCGGGCGTTGTCGAGCAGGATCAGTAGCTTCCGATCCGCGACGATGCTGCGGAACAGCGCGGTCTTGGCGTCCAATCCGGGTGGGATGGTGTTCGCCGGGACGTTCAGCGCGGTCAGGAATCCGTGGACGGCGTCCTCGGCGGAGACTGGGGTCGCCGTCGGCTCGAAGCCGCGGAGATTGACGTAGAGCTGGCCGTCGGGGAAGCGGTCCGCGGACTTCTGCGACCAGTGCACCGCCAGCGTGGTCTTGCCGACCCCGGCCGTTCCCATCACCACGGCGATCCGATGACTGTCCCGGTCGGCGATCTCGTCGAGTGCTTTGAGCTCGGTCTCCCGGCCGACCGGCCGGATGCCTGGGCTGGGGAGCTGGCGGGGGATCAGCTGCAGTCCTGGCGACAGCAGTCCTTGATAGACCGCCTGGAGGCCGGGGCTGAGGTCGACGCCGAGCTCGTCCGCGATCCGGCGGCGGATCTCGTCGTACCGGTCGAGTGCCTCTGCGGTGCGGCCGCAGGCATCGAGGACGACGATCAGGCGTTGCCACAGTGATTCGCGGAGTGGATGTGCGGTGGCGAGCTCGATCAGTCGGGGTAGTTGGCCGGCGTCGGGGACGTCGGCGAGGCGTTCGACGGCATCCAGGTAGCGCTCGACGAGTTGCGGTGTCTCGTAACGATCGAGCCAGCTGGAGACTAGGCCGGTGAACGGCGTACCGCGCCAGAGTTGGATCGCGGCTTCCGGCTGTCCGGCTGCCAGCAGCCGTTCGAACTCCAGCGCATCGACCGCGACGGCACCGAGTTGGTAGCCGTCCGGGTGCCGCTGCAGCACGTCCGGGCCGAGGCGGCTGCGGAGTCGCGAGACCAGCGTGTAGATGCTCGCGCGCGGATCGGCCGGCTGCTCGTCGTCACCCCACAGCACCATCGCGAGCTGGTCCGGAGTGACGGTCTCGCCGGCGCGGAGAGCCAATGCCGTGAGCAACGTCTTGGGCCGAGCTCCGGGCAAGTCGAACAGCTGACCGTCGACACGCAGCTCGAACGGGCCCAGACAGCGCAGCTGTACCCGGCTGTCTTCCACCGGACGACCTTAGCCCGCTGTCAGGTGCGTCGTCCGAGGATTGCAGGTGGTTTGCAAGGTCTCCGACGGACAGTTGCGGACATGTCGACAGTCAGTGTTGATCAGCAGGTCTGCTGCCGGGTTCTTGGCCCGCTGGAGCTCGTGGTGGACGACGTACCGGTGGCGGTCGGCGGGGGGATGTCGCGGCGGCTGCTTGCGGCGCTGGTACTCGCGGAGGGGCAAGCGGTCCCGGATGGTCAGCTCGCTGAGATGCTCTGGCCGGGAGAGTCCTCGGTCCGCGCGCTGCGGATGCTCGTCTGGCGGTTGCGGAACGCGTTGGGGGTGGTGGGGGAGCGGCTTGAGCGGACCGCCGTCGGGTACCGGTTCGCGCTGGAGGTGGAAGCGACCGATCAGCATCGATTCGGCGCGGCGATCGCATCCGGGTTGGAGCTGTTGGCGTCGGGGGACGGTGCCGGCGCGGTGGTCGAGCTGCAGGCGGCAGTCGAGCTGTGGAGGGGTGAGCCCTGGCAGGAGCTGGGGGAGTCGACGGTCGTGATCGGCGCACGGGCTCGGTTGACCGAGTTGTACGAGCTGGCGCGCGAGGAACTGGAGGCCGCACACCTGGCGGTCGGGGATCCGGTCCTGGCCGTCAGTTCGCTGACACAGCTTGTTGCCGACAGCCCGTACCGTGAGCGCCGGTGGGAGCTGCTCGCGATGGCGCTGTGCGACGCCGGCCGCCCGGACGAGGCGGCGGCCGAGCTCCGCCGCTTCCGCGCTTTGCTCGCCGACAACCTCGGTCTGGACCCCAGCGCGGCTCTGACTGCCCTCGAACGTCGGCTCGGCCCGGCTCCGGCACCTGTCCGTCAGCCCAACCGCCGCGATCGACGCTGGCGCTGACTGGACCGAACAACAGGACGTAGTCGTCTACGTACACCCGCTCGCACGCCTGGGCCACGCAGGTGAACGCCCGAAAAGGCGACTACTACCTGTCGAGCTGTACGGGTTGCGTATCGTGGGACCGTGCTGGAGTGCCGGGTTCTGGGGCCCGTCGAGGTTGTGGTGGACGGTGCTCCGGTGGAGGTTGGGGGTGCGCTGCCGCGGCGACTCGTGGCGGCGCTCGTGCTGGCGGACGGCAAGCCGGTGTCCGACGACCGGCTGGCGCAGGCGATGTGGGACGACCAACCACCCGCCAAGGCGGCCGGTGCGATGCAGGCGTACGTGTCCAGGATCCGGTCCGTGCTCGGGCCGCCGTACCGGGACCGTCTGGGGCGGACGCCGGCTGGATACTTCCTGCACACGGACGAAACCGACGTACGGCGGTACTCGACGCTGATCGAGTCGGCGCGGGGTCGGTTGAGCGGTGATCGGCCGGAGTCGGCGCGGACACAGTTGATCGAGGCGCTCGGGTTGTGGCGGGGTGGGCCGTTCCCGGAGTTGTCGGTCGAGGCCGCGGAGGGTGAGCGGGTTCGGCTGGCCGAGCTTCGGGAGGTTGCGCTGGAGGACCTGGCCGCCGCTCGGCTTGCAGGTGGGGATGCAGCCGAGGCGGTTGTGCAGCTGGAGCAGTTGGTCCGTGAGCAGCCGTTGCGGGAGCGTCGGTGGGCCCTCCTCGTGCTCGCGCTCTACCGGTGCGATCGGCAGGGAGACGCGCTGGCCGCGCTGCGCCGGGTGCGTGAATTGCTGGCCGACCAGCTTGGGGTGGATCCGGGGCCGGAGCTGCGCGAGCTCGAGCGCCAAGTGCTTGCACACGATCCGCGGTTGCGGTTGGCCGAGCCACCCCGGGTAGTGCGGCCGACGCCGATGCGACGGCCGCTGACCTCGTTCCTCGGTCGGTCGGCGGAGCTCGCGGTCCTGGCGCAGCGGGTCGACACGCATCGGCTGGTGAATCTCATCGGCCCGGCCGGAGTAGGCAAAACACGGCTGATGGTCGAGTATCTGTCGACGCTCGATCCGGTCGCTGATCCGTGGGTAGCGCGGTTGGCCGATGTGCCGGACGGCTCGGGGGTTGCCGCGGCGGTCGCGGATGCGGTCGGGGTGATCGTCAGCGGTGATGCGACCGCGGCGGTGGACGAGGCGATCGGCAAGGCGCCCGGCTTGCTGGTCCTGGACAACTGCGAACACGTGGTCGCCGCAGCCGCCGAGCTGGTCGCCCACCTGATGCACGCGTGCCCGAACCTTCACATCGTCGCGACCAGCCGCGAACCGCTCGACCTCGAGGGCGAACTCACCGTCTCCGTCGCTCCGTTGCCCTGGGCAACAGAGTCGGAGTCCGTGCCGGTGGCGGTCGAGTTGTTGATCGACCGGGTCCGCGGCGTGCGGCCCGGATGGGAGCCGGCGGCCGGAGAGCTGGCGGCGGCCCAGCGGATCGCGGCCGCGCTGGACGGGTTGCCGTTGGCGCTGGAGCTGGCGGCCGGGCGGGCCCGGGTGCTGGGACTGGGTGAGATCGCGGATCGGCTCGACGACCGGTTCGCCGTACTCGGATCTGTGCCGCGGGGATCGCTCGCAGCGCATCAGACCCTGGAGGCGGCGATCGGATGGAGCATCGACTTGCTTAACCCGGCCGATCGTGCGTTGCTGCTGAAGCTGTGGGCGTTCGAAGGCGGCTTCACCCTCGAAGCGGCCGAGACGATCTGGCCGGACCGGGGTGCGGCGGTGCTGGAGTCGCTGTCCGCGTTGGTCACGCGCTCGGTCGTGGTCGTCGACACCAGCATCGAGCCGACCCGGTACCAGTTGCTGGAGAGCATCCGCGCGTACTGCCGCACGATCGATCCCGACCCGGCCGAGACCCGCGCGCTGCAGGCGCGTTCGGTGCAGTTGCTCGCCGAGCGCTGCGCAGACTCGGTCCGCGGTCCCCGAGCCGGGTCCTTCATGCGGATGATGAGCCGCGAACTCCCCAACCTGCGGGCCGGCTTCGCCCACGACCTGGTCACGGATCCGGACGCGGCACTTCAGATCGCTGTGAACCTCGGCGTCTACCTGCATCGAATGGTCCATCATCCCGAGGCGATCCGGATGCTCCGCGCCGCCCTCGATGTGGCCCCGGATGCCTCGGCGCACGACCGCGTCCGCGCCCTCAACACGTTGACCGCGCTCACCCACTTCTCCGGCGACGCGGCCCGGACGCTCGACCTCGTCGCCGTCCTCGGCGAGCTCATCCCGCAGATCTCCCCGGACGTCGCGCCGCGGGAGTACGCCGAGACCCTCTTCTTCTACGGGGTCGCCATGGCGGTCGTAGGCCACACCGAACTCACGATCCGCGTCGCCGACGAGATGATCGAGTACTGCGAGAAGCACGGGCTCGAGGTGATGATCCCGGCCGCGCTCTCGTTCCGCAATGTCGCGCTGCTGAAGGCCGCGACCGACCCCGACGACATGCGCCGGTACGCCGACGAGCTGCTGCAGACCAGGCGTGGCTGGAAGGAGGGCTGGGCCAACGAGATCGTCGGCGAGCTCTACCTGCGCTATCCCGACCTCGTCCCGAACTCCGCCGAGCGTGCTCTCGTGGCGCTGCGGGCAGCGGTCACCCGCTTCCTCCGCCAGGAGGACTACCCGTACGTGCTCAACGCACTGCGGGCCGGAGCGCTCGCCCTCGCCCGGGTCGGTCGGCCGCTCGACGATGCGGCTCGCCTGCTCTCCGCCGTACGCGTGCATGCCGACCGCCTCGGCCTGAAAACAGCGGGTGTGTACCTGCCCGACCAGCCCTGGATCGAGGAGGCCCTGAACGTCGAACCCGTCGACGTCGACCTCTCCTGGAACGCCATGGTCGCCCTTCTGGCCCAAGACTGACCGCGCGGTTGCAAGCCGAGTGCAAGGCGTGACGGCACAGTGGTGGGTATGGAGTTTGTGACTGGGGCCGGGGGACGGCGGCTCGACTACGTACGGCGGGGGCGGGGTGCGCCGCTGTTGTTGATCCAGGGGATGGGCTGCCACCACGAGATGTGGGGCGAGGAGCTGTTGAGCGGTCTGGAGGACCGGTTCGACATCGTCGCGTACGACCACAGGGGAGTCGGGCGAGGCGATCGGGCCGACGAGCCGTTCACGGTGGCGGATCTGGCCGACGATGCGGCCGCCGTCATCGAGTCGGTGGGGTGGACCGACGCGCACGTCTTCGGCATTTCACTCGGCGGGATGACGGCCCAGGAGTTGGTCCTGCGGCATCCGGCAGCCGTCAGGTCCGTCGCCTTGGGGTGCACGTGGGCCGGGGGACCGAACGGCGTGATGTCGGAGACCTCGCGCCGGATGGTCGAGGCGATCGCCACCCGGGACGTCGAGCACGGGATCCGGACCGGCTTCGAGGGGAACTTCCCCCGGCGGTACGCCACCGACGTGCCCGGAGCGCTGGAGATCTACCGCCAGCGGTCCCTCGCCGTGAAGATGCCGGTCCCGGTCGTACTGATGCAGTGGGAGGCCGTCCAGGCCCACGACACCACAGCCCGGCTGGGCGAGGTCGACGTACCGACGCTGATCCTGCACGGTACGGCGGATGCCGGTATCCCGGTGGTGAACGCGCACCAGTTGGCGGAGCTGATGCCGGCCGCGAAGGTTGAATTGTTCGACGATGCGGGACACCTGTTCTGGTGGCAGGACCCCGAGCGCACGGTCGCTTCGATCACTGCGCACGCCACCGGATGACGGCGCGCGGGGACGGCCTGCCGGTCTACCTGGGGACCGATAGGTAACCTCTGGTGGTCGCAAGGTGAGCCGATAGGAGATGATGCCCACCGTGACCGGACCACGTAGCCAGGAAGCGCACGACCGGCTGACACCGTCGGAGGCCGATCCGGCCATCGCTGCGCTGACCGGTGGGCTCGATGGGCCGTCCGGACGGTTCGCCCGGTTGAGTTCGTCCTGGTGGACGCCGCTGCGGATCGCGTTGGCGGTGTGCACGATCACGTTCGGCCTCGGCGTACTGCAGAAGGCGCCGTGTATGGACGAGGGCTGGAACCGGGAGAGCTGGCGTCCGTTCAAGGCGCTCTGCTACTCCGACATCGGGTTCCTGTACCAGGAGCGCGGGTTCGCCGAGGGCAACCGGCCGTTCCTCGACACCGGCAACTATCCGGTGCTGGAGTACCCGGTGCTGACCGGCGGGTTCATGGAGGTCGCCGCGCGGATCACCTGGCTGATGACGGGCGATCCGAAGAAGGACGTGACGGCCGACCAGAAGCGGGACACCGCCGGCGTCTTCTTCGTCGTCAACCTGGTGATGCTGTTCCTCTGTGCTCTCGTCATCGTCGGCCTGACGGTCGCGACCGCGCGCGGTGTCGAAACGCGTCCCGGTGCGGCTCGTGGGCAGCCACTGGACGCCCTGTACGTCGCTGCCGCGCCAGTGCTCGCGCTCACGTCGACGATCAACTGGGACCTGTTCGCGGTCGCGTTGACGGCGGGTGCGATGTTCGCGTGGTCGCGCGGCAAGCCGGTGTGGTTCGGCGTACTGCTCGGGCTGGGGACGGCGGCGAAGTTCTATCCGTTCCTGCTGCTCGGGCCGCTGCTGATCGTGTGCATCCGTGGTCGCAAGCTCTGGCCGTGGTTCCAGGCGCTGGTCGCCGCCGTGGTCGCGTGGGGTCTGGTGAACGCGCCGATCTACCTGCTGGCCAAGAACGAGTGGATGTCGTTCTGGACCTTCAACGACCAGCGCGAGAGCGACTACGGCTCGATCTGGTACGTGCTGAAGCTGGCCAAGCACGAGGTGGCCGACGTCAACCAGCTGAACATCGTGATCTTCGCCGGACTCTGTCTGTCGATCGCGATCCTCGGCCTGATGGCGCCACGACCACCACGGTTCGCACAGCTGGCGTTCCTCGTGGTGGCGGCGTTCCTGCTGATCAACAAGGTGTACTCACCGCAGTACGTGCTCTGGCTGCTGCCGTTGGTGGCGCTGGCGCGGCCGCGATTGCGGGACTGGTTGATCTGGCAGGCCTGCGAGTGCTTCTACTGGATGCTCGTGTGGATGCATCTGGCCCAGTTCCTGGCGCCAGGGGATCCGAACGTACCGGACCGGATCTACTGGCTCTCCGTGATCCTGCGGATGGGTGGAACGCTCTGGCTGATGCTGGTGGTCGCGCGCGACATCCTGCTCCCGGAGAAGGATCCGGTCCGCCAAGGTGACGTGGTCGACGATCCGAGCGACGGGGTCAGATCCCGGGCCCGAACCCGACTAGCCACGACCAGCAGCCAGCCGGCATAGGCGCCTCTGTTACTGATCGTGAATGTCTAGTAACTCGCTCATATTTCGAGACTCGGTCCGGGCCGGGGTCCACGGCATCTACCGTCGATGTCATGAGGCCGACGCTGACAGTGATCGTGGATCCCGCGGACCGCTGGATGAGCCAGGCCGCGTGTATCGGGCAGGCGCCTGACTACGACGAGACGGCGTCACCGTGGGAGCAGCGGAAGGCTCGCGAGCTGTGCCGGACCTCCTGCCCGGTGCTCGCCGAGTGCTTCGAGTGGGCCCGACGGACCAAGTTCACCGGTACGGCGGCCGGTGAGACGCTGCTCTACGGACGCCGGCGGGGTAAGCCGGACAGCGCTGTCGGCTAGAGCCGCGCGGCCACCGCGGCGGCGAGCTTGGTGGTTGCTTCCGGGGACTGCGGGAGGAACAGGTACGGCTCGATCAGCTCCAGCTCCATCAGCAGGAACCGGCCGTTGACGACCACGCCGTCGACCCGCGCGTACAGCGGCGGGGAAGCGGCCGCCTGCAAGGCGGTGCGTGCACTCTCCAGTACGGCGGGAGCCGGCTCGGAGCTGATCGACTGGCCGCCGTGGTGTTCCTGGACCCGGTAGTCACCAGCTGCCGGGCGCTTCACGACAGCGTGGGTGAACTCGCCGTCGATGAACATCAGGGACCACTCGCCGTCGGTCAGGATCTCCTGCTGGAACGGCTGCACCAGGTACACGATGTCGGGCAGCTCGCCCATCGCCTCGTCGAGCTCAGGCGACCCGGCCACGCCACGGATCGTGTGCAGAGCGCTGGCGCTGACCGTCGGTTTGATCACGATCTCCTCGCCGGTCAGCCCCGCGATCACCTCGC
The DNA here is from genome assembly GCF_053608045.1 of Kribbella sp. NPDC055071. Taxonomy (NCBI): domain Bacteria; kingdom Bacillati; phylum Actinomycetota; class Actinomycetes; order Propionibacteriales; family Kribbellaceae; genus Kribbella; species Kribbella sp. NPDC055071. The sequence continues at coordinate 32,645 of NZ_JBSGUS010000037.1, read as the reverse complement.
GCAGGCCCGCACCCGCCGCGATCTGGGACGGCACGATCGCCACGCCGCGCTCACGCAGCTCGAGCAGGTAGCGCTTGTCGCCGTTCCAGCGGACCAGGCCGGAGTCGTTCAGCACGGGCACGCCGGCCTTGTCGATCAGCGCGAGCCAGGCCGTGAACTCGTCGTACCGGCGGTGGTAGTCCCACACCGAGCGCAGGAAGACGGCGTCGTACCCGGACCAGTCGACCGAGGGGTCGGTCCAGATCTCGACGACCGGCTCGAGCCCGGCGGCGCGGAGTGCGTCGACGAGCGGGAGGTCGTGCTCGTGCAGGTCTGGGAAGTCGACCGAGGTCGCGAGGGCGATGCGTTTCGTCACGCCGCTCAGTGTTGGTTGACGGCGGGCACTGCGTCAAACGGCTTTGGTGTGTCGAGCTGGTGACGGATCGTGAGCGCGGTGACAACGGTGACAGCTGCGGCGAGCTGGATCAGACCTTGGCGGGTGTCGTGCCCGAAGTTCGCATACGCCAGGTACGCCGCGAGTGGTACGGCGAGCCATTCGGGGCGGCGGGCCAGGGCCACGAGGGCGATCAGGGGGAGGCCGTACCAGGGGTAGGTGGGGGTGGCGATCAGGAGGGCGGCGCCGTACAGCCAGCAGCAGGTGACGGCTATCGGTTCGTGTTCGGTTCGTCTCCAGGCGGCGACGGCCAGGGCGAGCGCGAGGGCTGCGGCGGCGAGCTTGCGGGCCTCAGGAGGTAGGAAAATCGCGAGAATCGCGAAGCGGGAGCTGCCGTCGTCGAAGCCTTCCTGGGTCAGGTAGCCGGGGAGGAAGCCGAGTACCAAGGTGCCGGAGGCAACGAGATACGGGACGTACGAGGCGATGAAGGTGCCGACGGCAACTAGTGGTTTGCGGCCGCGGAAGGCCGGGAGCAGCAGGAGCGGAAGGAGCTTCACACTCGCGGCCGCGCCGAGGATCGCTGCGGCGAGTTTGGGCCGGCGGGTGGCGAGGATGACGGCGGCCGCGATCAGGAGAGCGGCGAGGACGTCGACGTGGGCGGCGCTGCCGGCTTCGAGAGCGACGATCGGTGACCAACCCCACAGGGCGGCCCAACGTGGGCTTCTTACAGAAAGTAAGCAAGTTGTCGCGATCGCGATCAGCGCGGCCGCGAGTTGCAGGCCGAGCGTGCCGACCGACCAGGGCGTGACGAACGCGACGATCGTGAAATAGACCTGGGCCACGGGTGGGTAAATGGTGGGGACGCGCGGACGATTGATGAGCGTCCGCGGGTCGTCGGCGGCGAACTGGCCGAGCGCGGAGGGATCCTTCGGGAGCTTCGGCACTCCGGTCACGCCGGTCCTGTCGGTCGGCGACAATCCCGGGAAGAGGAGTGGGTCCCTGAGCTGAGCGAGGTTGTCGTCCAGCGGGACGTGGGCGTACGGCGAGTGCCCGGAGAGCTGGACACGTCCGTCCCAGACATAGCGGTAGGAGTCCGTGCTGGTGATCGGGGCGTGGGTGAGTCCGGGGAGCTGACACAGTGCTGCGATCAGCACGACGCCGGCAACGGTCAGCTTCTTGGCACGCCAGATCACGCCCATCACGAGCAGACTGCCCACCAATAAGGTCAGGTTGGGCCGCCAGTTCTCAGCCGCGGTCACGATCACCGCACTAGCGACGGTGACCGCAACCACCCCGGCCACGACACCTGCTTTGGCTATTTGGTTCATGCGGTTCGGCGGAGGGCGAGGAAGGCGCGGTGGCCCGCCCTCCAGTCCTCGGTGGGATGCAGGTTGGCCTGCCGGGCGTGCCGGAGTGCGGCCCGCGTACCGATCCTCGCCCACGGCAACGGGCTCGACCGGCGACCGGTCGAACTTCGCAGCACGATCGGCGCCGCATCATCGAGCTCGTCATCCGGATCGACCTCGACCAGCACCAACCCATCAGGCCGAACGAGCTCGGCGCATCGGCGCAGCAGATCAGCCGGATCACCGCCGATCCCGATGTTCCCGTCCATCAGCAACACACTGCCCCAACGCCCCTCGCCCGGCAGCCGATCCTGCACCGGTCGTCGTAATGCCGCCGCGCCCCGAGCCGTGGTCAGCGACACCGCCCGCGGCGACACGTCGACACCCAACGCCGCAATCCCACGCTCGGCCAGCGCCGTCACGATCCGTCCCGGCCCACAGCCGATGTCGAGGACCGGACCCTCACAGCGACTCAGCGCGAGCCGATCGACCTCATCCGCGGGCGCCTTCCACCGGTCCACCTCGGACAGTGCCGGCACCGTGCGGCCATCGATGCCGGTAGCAACGACTCGCGCCGTACCTCCCAAGGCCTGTTCGAACAGCAAGCCCGGGTGGGCCGCGTGTCGCAACCGCTGATAGAGCCGCGAGACCCGCAACCCCGGATAGGCCGCGGCGATCAGGGCGGCGTCGTTCGGGGTATCCATGTCCCGCAGCGTCGGCAGGATGAGCACGCGCATTCCGAGCGCCCGCAGCCGCCGAAGCTGATCGCGACCGGTGTGATCGGTCGACATCGGTACGCCGATCAACGCCCGCCGGTCGGGTACGCGCAGCCCGAGACACCAGTAGCCACCGTCGTCGGTCAACCCGAGGACGGCGTCGTACCCGGACCATCGGAATCTGAGCAGCTCGGGCGTGAGCTGCGGTGTGTCCATGCCGACGAGCACCATCGGCGTACCGTCGAAGGCGTCCTCGAAAGCGCCTGCGAGCCGCTCGGCCAATCCGTCCCCGCGTTGCCCGACGATGTCGAAACCGTCCGGGAGCCAGGGGCCTGGTTCACCTTCGAGCGCGAGGACACGACGCGACGCGGGTGCAGAACGGACGGTGCTCAAGGTGTCCACGAGCGAGGCCCGGGCCAGCGCGGCGGCCTCGGCGGGAGTGAATTCGGTCTGGAGGCGCGTCTTCACCCGCCCGGCGACGGGCTCCTTCGCGATGACGATCAGTGTGCCGCGAGTCATCCGGCCAGCACCTTGGACATGTCGAGGACAGCGCGGGCCGCGCCGAGCGGCGTACCCGTGACTTTGGAGCGGCCGGAGCGCGGGAGGTAGTCGACATCGACCTCGGCGATCCGCCAGCCCGCGTCGGCCGCCCGGACCACGGTCTCGAGCGGATACCCCGAGCGGCGGTCTCGCAGGCCGAGGCCGAGGAGAGCAGTACGCCGGGCCGCGCGCATCGGGCCGAGGTCGTGCAGGGGAGCGCCCGTACGGCGCCGGATCCGGCGGGACAGTTCGGCGTTCGCGAGTCGGAGGTGCCACGGCCAGGCGTTGGCCGACGTCGGTCGGCGCCGGCCGAGCATCAGGTCGACGTGCCCGGCCAGGATGGGCGCGGTGACCCGGTCCAGCTGCCATGGGTCGAGCGAGGCGTCGGCGTCCATGAACGCGACCACCTCGGTCTTGGCGGCTTCCAGGCCGGCGTGGCAGGCGGCGCCGTACCCCTTGATCTCACACCGGACCACGGTCGCGCCGTGGCTCGCCGCGACCTCCGGCGACCCGTCGGTGGAACCGTTGTCCACGACAACGGCTCGTACGCCGGACGGTAGCCGCTCGAGGATCCACGGCAGGGCCGCTGCCTCGTTCAGGCAGGGCAGAATGAGATCGATGGACACCCTTCGACCGTAGGGAAAATCGGTGCGTAGTTGCGGTGAAACGCGGCTACGGGTCGCTTACGGCGTCTGTCGACAGGGTGCGGAGCACGTAAGACTGTCAGTGGAAGATCTAGGCTCTGACCGTGGCTACTCGTGTACTCGTGGTGGATGACGACCCGACCGTGTCCAACGTCGTCTCGGCGTACCTGACCAAGGCCGGGTACGACGCCCGCGTGGTCGCGGACGGTGTCGCGGCGGTCGAGGTCTGGCAGCAGTGGAAGCCGTCGGTCGTCGTACTGGACGTTATGCTGCCCGGCCTGTCCGGTCTGGAGGTGCTGCGGCGGATGCGCGCGGCCGACGACGGTGCCGCGGTGATCATGCTGTCCGCCCGAGGTGAGGAAGAGGACCGCCTGGTCGGGCTGGAGGTCGGCGCGGACGACTACGTGGTCAAGCCGTTCAGCCCGCGGGAGCTGACGCTGCGGGTGCAGGCGATGCTGCGGCGCGAGGAGCGGCTGGCCGGGCTCGACCTGACGCCGGCCAAGCTGAGCGCCGGCCCGGTCACGATCGACACGGCGGCGCGGCGCGCGTACCTGAACGAGGACGAGTTGTCGCTGACGCACCGGGAGTTCGATCTGCTGGCGTTCCTGGTGTCGCATCCGGGCAAGGCGTACACGAAGGCCGAGCTGCTCCGGCGGGTGTGGGGTTGGGACTTCGGTGACTCGTCGACTGTCACGGTCCACGTACGGCGGTTGCGCGAGAAGATCGAGGTGGATCCGTCCGATCCGCGGCTCGTGCTCACCGTGCCGCGGACGGGCTACCGGTTCGTGGGAGATGCCGAATGAACAAGGACATGTTCACGATTCTCCTGCTCACCACGCTCTGGACGCTGGTGGTCGCGGCGGTCGGGGCGGCGATCCTGTGGCAGTTCCGGCGTCGTTCGTTGCGGGTCACGATGATCGTCGCGGCGCTGGCCCCGATGGCGGCCGCGCTGGCCGCGGTGCTGCAGAGCGTGCGGGCGATGTTCATCTCCGAGCACGACTCGTGGGTGGTGCTGTGGACGTTGGCTTTTGCCGCGCTGCTCGGGTTGGGGATGTCGGTGCTGCTCGGGCACTGGATCAGCACGGGGTCGCGGGATGTCGGTCGGCGATTGCGTCACCTGGGTACGTCGTACGAAGCGCCGGTCGCTTTGTCCGGTGCGGTGCCTGCTGAGTTGGCTGAGTTGACGAACGAGCTGGAGATGACACGGAAGAAGCTGGCCGCATCGCACGAACGCGAGCGCGCGCTGGAGGCGAGTCGGCGGGAGTTGGTCGCGTTTATGTCCCACGATTTGCGGACGCCGCTGGCTGGGCTCCGGGCCGTGTCGGAGGGGCTTGAAGACGGTGTGATCGACGACGTACCGGGTGCTCTTCGGCAAATGCGGGCGACGGTTGATCGGATGACAGGGCTGGTTGACGACCTGTTCGAGCTGTCGCGGTTGTCAGCCGCGCCGTTGCCGCGGCGGCGGTCTGCGGTGAGTTTGCGGGAGTTGGCTGAGGATGTGGCGGGGGAGAACGGGGCGCATGCCCGTTCGTCCGGCGTGCAGTTGAAGGTGTCGACGCCGTCGGACGACGATCGGCTGGCTGTCCAGGGCGATCCGGATGAGTTGACGCGGGCCGTCACAAACCTTGTGGGTAACGCGATTCGCCACACCTCACCTGGTGGTTCCGTGACGGTCGCCGTCGATCGTGAGCCGGACGGGCGCGTCCGGCTGGCCGTCACCGACGGCTGCGGCGGCATCCCCACCGACGACCTCGACCGAGTCTTCGACATCGGCTGGCGCGGCGACGAACAACGAACCCCAGAATCCACCCCCTCCAGCGGCGGCGGCCTAGGCCTGGCGATCGCCCGAGGCGTCGTCGAATCCCACGACGGCAAAATAGGCGTAACCAACGTCGCCGGCGGCTGCGCCTTCCAGATAGACCTCCCCCCAGTTGCCGCCAGCAACTAACCCACGGCGGCTGTTCTATTTACCCGCCTCCGGCGGGGTGCTGATCCCTGTCCGGCGCTCATCGGGTGTGCGTACAGGGGATGTGGTTGGGTCGGGCCTTGCGGAGGGACTGTGGTGTCTCGGTCTCCGGGCTGTGTGAGTGAGCTGGTCGAGGAAGGACGGCGGGGCGGACCGCTTGGCGGGCGAGCGGACCGGCACCACTCACCAAGCAGACCGCTGAGCACCTGTCCACGCTCACAACCCGGCCCCGGTACGGCCGGCTCGGTGGTTGATGAGTGGCTGGGGTCCGCCCTCGCGGATCCCCAGACCATCACAATCGCCGTCCAACCCGTCCAACCCGTCCGCCACGCCTGCCACCCAGCTGGGCGGGCGATTGTAATGGCCTGGAGGCCCGCCTCATCCCCTCGGACCTCGACCTCGGCCGCTGCGCGACGCGCACCTTGACCGACCGCGTGTCGCCGACCGCGATCCACGAGTCGATGCTCGGGATCTCGGAGAGTGATGCGGTCGGATCTGTCCGGACAGGGCTACGACTGGATCAGGTTGTTGATACCCGTCGTCAGGTTGTAGGTGGGCTTCCAGCCGAGCTCGTTGTGGAGGCGGCCTGATGACGCAGTGATGTGGCGGACGTCGCCGAGGCGGAACTGCCCGGTGACGACCGGCGCCGGACCGTTGTACGCGCGCGCCAGCTCTGCCGCGACTTCACCGATCGTCGTCACAGTCCCGCTGCCGACGTTGTACGCCGTGAATGGCGGCTGATGGAGGAGGGCTGTCGCCGCTGTGGTGACGGCGGCGGCGATGTCATGGACATGGATGAAGTCACGCCGTTGGCGTCCATCCTCGAAGACCCGCGGCGCCTCACCCCGTTCCAGCGCTGACCGGAAGATCGCCGCGACCCCGGCGTACGGCGTGTTCCGCGGCATTCCCGGCCCGTAGACGTTGTGGAACCGCAGCGCAGTAACCCGCCCGCCGGTCTCCCGAGCCCACGCGGCCGCGAGGTGTTCGCCGTTGAGCTTGCTCGCCGCATAAGCGTTCCGCGGATCGAGCAGCGCGTCCTCCTCGACCAACCCAGCCCGCAGCGGCGACCCACAGAGCGGGCACGGCGGCTCGAACTGCCCCGCGTCCAGCTCCTCCGTACGACGTGGCCCCGGCGCCACCCGACCGTGTTCCGAGCAGTCGTACCGGCCCTCGCCGTACACGACCATCGAGCTCGCATACACGACCCGCTGGACCCCTGCGTGAGCGATCTCCTTCAGCAAAACCGCCGTACCAAGGCTGTTGCTGGACACATAGTCATCCAGATCATCGAGATCGACCCCAAGCCCGACCTTCGCGGCAAGGTGGATCACCGTGTCGATCCCACCAAGCGCCGCCGAGACCGCGGCCGCATCGCGCACATCGCTGACAATCAACCCCGGCCGAGGCTCCGGCCTGACCGCATGCACATCCGCCCGAAACGAGTCGAACACGACAACCTCGTGGCCCTCAGCAACGAGTTGGTGGTGAACATGCTGCCCGATGAACCCCGCGCCACCCGTCAACAGGACCCTCATACTGCAGCCGCCGTACCATCCAGCGCATGCCGGCAACCGCAGTCCGCATCTGGCTTGGGTAGTTGCCCGATCACCTCAATGATCAATCCTCGCAACCGCTCGATACTCCGCCCAAACACCTCGAACACCTCGGCCTGCGTCACCCCAGCACCGGTCTCGACCCCCGCGTCATGATCCGTCACAACAGCGATCGACGTGTAGCACAACGCCAGTTCGCGAGCGATCGACGCCTCCGGCGCCCCGGTCATGCCCACGACCGACCACCCCTGCGCCGCGTGCCACTGCGACTCCGCACGCGTCGAGAACCGCGGCCCATTGATCACCACCATCGTCCCTGCCGGTACGACGTTGCCCGCGGCAATCACCGTCGCGCGGCCGGTCGGACAGTACGGATCGGCGACGGACGTGTGTACGACGGGCGCCTCGTCGTACACCGTATGGGCCCGGCCCCACGTGCGATCGACGTACTGGTCCGGGACTACAAACGTGCCAGGTCCGAGCTCGGGGTTGAGCGATCCGACCGCGCACGGAGCGAGCACTTGCCGTACGCCGAGCTCGCGCAACGCCCACAGGTTGGCGCGGTAGTTGACCCGATGCGGCGGAAAGCGATGATCGGCGCCGTGCCGCGGGATGAATGCGACCTCGCGCCCGTCGAGATCGCCCACCATCGGCGGCTCACTGGGCGCACCGAAGGGCGTGTCGACCTCGACGGTTCGCGCGTCGTTCAGGAACTCGTAGAAGCCGGAACCACCGATGACACCGATATCAGCCATGCTTCCGACGCTAGTGGCGGGTGCGGCGGCGACTACCGGATTCGGCCGGACCGTCAGCGCTCCGTAATCGATGATCGAATAGGGGCGTGAAGGTTTCCTGGGCGCTGCTCGCGGTCGGCGTACTGCTCCTGCTGTTCGGCGCGTACGCGACGTGGACCGCGGGCCGGCTCGACCGCCTGCACAGCCGGGTCGCACTCGCCCGTGCGTCCCTCGAAACCGAGCTCTCCCGCCGTTCCGCCCTCGTCGCGGAGCTCGCCGGCACCGGCATCCTCGACCCCGCGTCGTCGCTCCTACTCCTCGATGCTGCGCATCGCGCCCGTACCGCATCATTGATTTCGATCGAGCAGCACGAACAGGCCGAATCCGCGTTGACCCGTGCGATCAACGCCACCGGCACCGATGCCGAACCATGGTCCGGCGAACTCGGCCTGGCGATGCGACGGGTCCAGCTGGCCCGCCGCTTCCACAACGACATCGTCGTATCGACCCGCGACCTCCGCCAACGCCGCCTAGTCACCTGGTTCCACCTATCCGGCCACGCGCCAATGCCGTCCACCATCGAACTGGAGGACGGCAGCTAACCTGCTTAATCCAGCGCCTCACACCCGACGTCCTGGCTAGGCTGGCCGAGTGAGCCTCGAGATTCCCGACCAAGTCCGCAAGACGGTCATGGCCGACGGCAACGAATCCTGGCTGGACGCGCTGCCAGACCTGGTTGACTCACTCGCCCAGGAGTGGTCCCTCTCGATCGGCCCCAGCTTCGAAGGCGGTCACGCCGCCCTGGCCGTGGGCGTGACGCTGGCTGACGGCACCCCAGCGGTCCTCAAGATCGGTGTCCCAGGTCGAGACCTCAGCCACGAGGCCACCGCGTTGCGCCTAGCGAACGGCGAAGGCTGCGCCAAGCTGCTGCGCGAAGACCTGAGTCGACAAGCCCTCCTGCTGGAGCGCCTGGGACCTCAGATGTACGAAGTCGTGCCCGACCCCGCAAGCCGCCACAAGCTCCTATGCGAGGTCGCGGTCCGCCTCTGGCGTCCGATCGGCCCCGACATCGACCTCCCAACCGGCGCGCAGTTGGCTGAGCACTACGCCAATCGCCTACCAATCCTCTGGGAACAGGCCGGCCGCCCGTGCTCCCCGGCCACTATCGCCGACGCCCTGGATTGCATGAACCGCCGCCGCCTCGCCCACGACGATCGGTCCGCCGTCCTCGTCCACGGCGACGTCCACGAGGCCAACGCACTCCAGGCAAGCGACGGCACCTACAAACTCATCGACCCAGACGGCCTACGCGCCGAACCGGCCTGCGACCTAGGCACCATCATCCGCTGCAACCCAGACCTAGGCGACAACCTCCACACCCGCACCCAACTCCTGTCCGCCCGCACCGGCATAGACCCCACCGCCATCTGGGAATGGGGAACCATCCACCGAGTCTTCAGCGGCGTCTACGCCCACACCATAAACTTCCAACCCTTCAGCCACCTCCTCCTAACCGAAGCCGACCGCCTCACCGCATAACCACGGCTCGGACAGCAGCCCGAAACGTGCTCGGGTTGCCGGAGAAGGTGATCGAGCCTTCGACGACCGCGCACCCGGCAGATGCGGATCGAACGTGGACGGCGTCGTACGACGCAGCCGGCAACGCGGTCTCGTTGCTGTCGCCGGGCGGCGTGCAGCGTACTCGGGCGTACGATGCGGCGGGTCGGCTGACCAAGGAAGAGGGCAACGGCGCCGAGGCTTCGACCACGGCACGCAACCTGACCTATGACCTGGCCGGCCGACTCGCGACCTCGAGCTCGCTCGACGGGGTCAACACCTACAGCTACAACGACCGCAGCATGCTGCTGCGTGCGGACGGGCCGTCGGGGACCTCGACTCAGGGCTACGACCCCGATGGTCAACTGACACAGCGAATCGACGCTGCCGGGACCGCGGACTTCACCTACGTGAACGGGCGGCCGACCACGGAGACTGACCCGGTCACGCGGACGCTGCATACGCTCGGGTACAACGCCGCCGGCCAGTTGTCGACCATCGACTACGGCTCCTCGCGGATCCGAACGATCGGGTACGACGCCTACGGGCGGATGAACTCGGACGTCCTGAAGGCAGGCGCAGCGTCGGTCTCGTCGATCACCTATGGGTACGACGCCGACAACAACATCACATCCAAGAACACCACCGGCGTTGCCGGTGCTGGTAACAACACTTATGTCTATGACCAACTGGGCCGATTGACCTCCTGGACGAAGGGTTCGACCACCACGCAGTACGGGTGGGATGCCGCGTCCAACCGGATCAAGGCCGGCACCAAGTTGGCGTCGTACGACGAACGCAACCGCCTGATCAGCGACGGGACCTCGACGTACACCTACACGCCCCGTGGCGCGATGCAGTCGAAGACGACCGGGACGACGACGGAGGCGTTCACATTCGACGCGTTCGACCGGATGATCAGCCGCTTCGACCGTGACTTCACGTACGACGCTCTCGATCGGCCGGTGCAGGCCGGCACAGCCCGGATGCGCTACGACGGCTTCAGCGACGAGGTCGTGTCCGACGGAACGCAGTTCTTCGGCCGCTCCGCTTCCGACGGCTTGCTGTCGATCGGCTACGACACCACCAAACGACTGGTCCTGGCCGACCGCCACGGCGACGTCATCGCAGGCTTCGACCCCACCGACACCACCCTAGGCACGGGCCTGCCCGACACGAGAACCTTCGACCCCTTCGGCAACTCCACCAGCGCCACCGGCCTCAAATACAGAGTCGGCTACCAAGGCGACTGGACCGACCCCCGCTCCGGAGACGTCAACGAAGGAGCCCGCTGGTACGACCCAGAATCCGCCACCTTCAACTCCCGAGACACCATCACCTCCGCCGCCGGCGAATCCACCGCAACCGCCAACCTCTACACCTACACGGGCGGCAACCCTCTAACCTTCAACGACCCCGACGGGCATCGAGCTGTCGACCCCGATGGCAACCCGATGAAGCGGGTCTGTTGGTGGACGTATGAGCGCAACGGTGACGGACACCCAGGGGTCTACCACTGCAAGTGGATCAGCGACCCACCACCGACCGATTGCCGTAAGACGCATACGTGCCCGCCACCGAAGTGCCCGCCCGGAGGGAGCGGGAAGAACTGCCCGGTCACGAAGTGCCCGCCCGGTACCAGTGGGCCGAACTGCACGCCGGACTGTAAGAAGCACTGCGACCCACCACCCACGAAGTGCAAGACTCGTTGCGGCCGTACGCCTCCACCTCCACCCTGCGACGCTCAGTGCCAGCTGCGCAAGAAGATCCAGCAGGAACAAGAGGACATAGAAAACGACGCCAAAACCAAGAAGCAGCCGCCACCTGGCGACCCGTCCTGCGCGAACGGCAACCCAGCACTCTGCTCAGTCGACCCCTCCCAACCCGCCACCATCGTCGGCCCCGGAGGCGACCTAACCAGCGAAACCAGCCAGTGGTCCGACCAGCAATACCAAAACGCCCTCAACCAGTACGGCTCGGTAGTAGCAACAGTAGGCAAGACCGAAAACATCGACTGGTTCAACATGGGCTTCAACCCGCGCGGAGACACAGCCGGAACCGGCGGAGCTAGCGTTGGTCCAGGCGGCGCAATCGGTAGCATCGCCCTCGGCACCGCCCTCGGCCAACTCATCAAGAACCTCACACTCGGCGGCCAAATCTGGTCAATAGCAAGCGGCGGAGACGACAACTCCAGCACAAGCAACACCGACAGCAACGCCGGCGCAACAGCACAACCACCAGACCCAGACGACGACCACCGCGGCGGCGGCCACGAACCGGAGAATCCTGGCGGCGACCTTGGCCCCGACTGGAAGCCACGCCCATCGTCGGACGTCTGTAACTCAAGTGGCTGCGAGGAAGTTGCTCGAGACATCCAGCAGAGGATCGGAGGCGAGATCTATCGGATCAAGCCACCCCAGGGTGCCCAGAACCTTGGAAGATATCGAGACGAGTGGAGCGGGTGGGGACACCACGACGTCGTCGTGAGAGGTGGCAGAGTTTACGATGCCTTCTCTGATAGGCGCGGCGTGCCTATCGATCAATATAAGAACTTGTGGAAAGATATGTATCCTCAAGAGTTCCCATTTTGATGGATTGGGTAAATGGACTTTCAAAAGATGGTGCGCTCGATTCGATCGAGGCCAGCGGTCTATGGCCTGGATGGGTCGCTGGCCTCGCTTGAGGCTTTCATTCTTGGCTGGGATTTGGGAAGTCAAGGGTCGATGCTGTTGGGCTTCAGAGAGTGGTTGGTCCTCCGGTTCGATGGGGGAAACAATCTAAGTTGGCAGGCATTAATCCGTCGGATGCACAAGATGGAAGTCGAGCGTGAGGGGCGAATCGAGCCCGACTTGAGTGCCGATGGGCTCTTCGATGTCCTCGACCGGTTCTTTGATGACCGGAACCAGAGCGACGGCATACTGAGGATCTATGCGATGTACGCCGACTGGCTGCGTTCTCAAGAATGGTTTCGACCTGAGATGCTGAATTGATGGCTAATGATGATAATTCATGGAGTATGGAATCGGTGAAAAGGTATCTATGTGGCGGTGGGTAGAAGAATTGGCGAAGGTGAATATTTCGGCGTTCCGCTCTCCGGTGGTGCGTATGGCTTGGGTGTAGCTGCTCGCATCGGACAAGACGGCACCATACTCGGCTATTTCTCTTCCGTCCGCTACGAGTCGCTGCCTTCGGTCGCTGAGATCGACTTCACCATGGAGTCCGCCGTGTGGATTAAGTTGTTCGGCGACCTTGGCTTGCTCGAGGGGCGCTGGCCCATCATTGGATCGGTGAAGGATTGGGATCCGAGAGCTTGGCCGCTGCCTGACTTTGTTCGTCATGAGGAGTTGTCAGGACGTTCCTACCGTGTCTCCTATGCTGGCGATCTCCGAAACCGTCCGGAGCAGATGCTGTCGGACCCCGAGAGGCTAGCTGGTCTGCCTGACCATGGCCTCGCCGGTGACAAGTTCGTGGAACTCAAGCTGGAGAGGCTCCTGGGATCTGAGTCCGGCTTGTAGCTTATGTAAGGCGCTTTAAGAGTTCGTCCATGATGCTTGTCCATTCGGCCATGGCGAGCGGACCGGCGTCCGCCCACAGCTCGCGCAGCTCGGAGTCTGGCGCTCTCACGCGACCAATCGCACCGATCGCGAGTGGGGCCAGTTCGGCCAGTTGCGGCTGGGTTGCCGCCCACGCGAGAGCTTCCTGATTCGCTGGTGTGGGGGACGCTGGGGTGCCTGCGGCGGCGGCGAGAAGTTCTGCGGCGACGAGGGCGGCTGCACCGAGGTCTGCTTCGAGATAGTGGGCAGGTTCCCAAGCGGCGACCTGCCGGAGCGTGTCCCGAACCATTGAGTCACTGTCGCTTTCGACTACGCCGCGCGCCCAGTCTGCGGCGTCATCATTGCGAAACGTCGACGGATCCCAGGCACCCATACGTGAACAGTAGCCACGAGTTCCGCCTGGCGCGATTTGACCTCGCATGCTCCGTGGACTCCGGATGATCAGGTAGAACGCTAATGGGCCGGTGGACCATGCTGATCCGAAAGCGAACAACATGATGAAGGCCCACGGCGGTTCGCGCGGCGTGGTCGGGGGCGGGCGGTAGCCCGCGGGCTCCGGCGGTAGCCGGATAGGCACGGCGCTAGCCGGAAGGGGAATGCCGGCGAATAGCCGGAGGGCGGGTGGGAGCGCGCGGAGCGGCTGCGGTGAGGAGCGTTGCGACGAACGGAGCGGGTGCGTAGCGCGCGGGGGATGATCCACATCCACCACCTCACCAGAATTTACTTTGCGTCTGCGTAGGTTTTGGCTATGGCTGTGGTGAAGGCGAAGTTGGTGGGGGTTGGGCCGAAGGTTAGGTGGCCGGCGAGGGTTGAGGCGGATTGGATGGCGGCGGCTACTTGGTCGGCTTCGTCTGCGGGGGCGTGGATGATGACCTCGTCGTGTTGGAAGAAGACGAGTTCGGCTTTGAGGCCCACCAGGGATTGGCGGAGGGCAGCCAGCATGAGCAAGGCCCAGTCGGCGGCGCTGCCTTGGACCACGAAGTTTCGGGTGAAGCGGCCCCAGGCTCGGGCTTTGCGGGCGTCGGTGGGGAGGTCGTCGGCGGGCGGGCCTTCTAGGGTTGCCTCGTCGAGGGGGTGGCCGGTGGGTGGGCTGGTTCTGCCTAGCCAGGTGCGGACCAGGCGGCCCTCTTCGCCGGCTCGGGCAGCGTCGTCGACGTACGCGACGGCCACGGGGAACCGTTTGCGCAGCATGGCGAGGTTCTTGAGTCCGTCGCCGGAGGTCTGACCGTAGATCGCACCCAGTACGGCGACCTTCGCCTGCGCGCGGTCACCCGAGAACGCCTGGTCTGACACGGCTTTGTAGAGATCACCGGGATCGCTGGCTACCTCCATCAGCGCAGGATCACGAGAGATCGCGGCCAGGATCCGAGGCTCGAGTTGAGAAGCATCGGCTACGACCAGGCGCCAGCCAGGATCGGCGACGACCGCCCGGCGGATGACCTTGGGGATTTGAAGGCCGCCACCGCCGTTCGTGATCCAACGGCCGGAGACGGTGCCGCCGGGGACGAAGCCGGGGCGGAACCGGCCGTCGTGGACCCAGTCGTGCAGCCAGGACCAGCCGTTCGCGGTGTAGATGCGGTAGAGCTTTTTGTACTCGACCAGCGGCGCGACGGCCGGGTGGTCGATGGTCTCGAGCTCCCAGCGGCGCGTGGACTTGAGCTGATAGCCCGCCTGTTTAAAGGCTTTCAGTACGTCGGCCGGCAGATCCGGACGGACTCGGAACCCGAAGGCGGCGGACACCTCGTCCGCAAGCTCGGTCAGCCGCCGTGGTTCGCCGGTGCCGCCGAAGCGTTCGCCTAGCAGTTCGCTGAGCAGCTCTCGATGGGCGTCAGCACTCCAGGGCAGCCCGGCGCGGTCCATCTCGGCGGCGATCAGCATCCCGGAGGATTCGGATGCCGTGAGCAACCGCATGCGGTCGGGGTGCTCGGTGAGACCGTGACGGCGCAGTTGGTCGGCGTACACACGTAGTAAGGCTTCGAACGCGACCGGCTCCTCGGAGAACTCGAAGAGCGACGACTGCTCACCCGGTACGACGGAACGCATTGGCGGGTCGGGTGGGACAGGGGCGCCGGTGAGGCGGGCCCAGGCTGCGGCCGCGGAGCGTGGTTCGCCGAGGCGGCCTTCGTGACCGAGGAGGAGGCCCTCGGTGTTCTCGATGTCGTAGCAGCGTTCGACGCGTACGCCGGCAGCCAGCAACCGTGGATAGATCTCGGACGACGACCGCCACACCCATCGCGTGACGTGCGGGCGGGACGCGACGGCGGCGGCCAGGTCCGGCTCGTGCAGGATCTCGCCGGCGGGCTGCCCGTCCGGATGCAGCGCGACGAGAACCGCCCCGCCACCCTCCACCGGCCCAATCGCCCACCTCTCATCCATACCCGAATCCTCACACCCTTCGCCGACAGTTCCACCCCGACCACCTACGACGCCCCACTTTGTGCACCGGATCCGTGTCTGGAGCGGCGGAAAGTACGGATCTGGTGCACAAAGTCGGCCTGGTTGGGGGCGGGGCGGGGCGCGGCGGGGCGGGCGAGTGGGCGGGTGGGGTCGGGCGGGGTCGGGCGGGGTCGGGCGAGGCGGGTGGGGTCGGCTGGGGTCGGGCGAGCCGGGCGGGGCGGGCGAGCCGGGCGGGGTCGGGTGGGCGGGCATGCGGGGAGGGGGAGTGAGGCGAATATGAGGCCAGTGGTGGGAGACTGGACTTATGTGGCGTGCGGGGGACTTGGATTCGGCGGACGGGACCAAGACTGAGCAGGTGGAAGCGCTGGTGCTCA
Organism: Kribbella sp. NPDC055071; assembly: GCF_053608045.1. Lineage (NCBI taxonomy): Bacteria > Bacillati > Actinomycetota > Actinomycetes > Propionibacteriales > Kribbellaceae > Kribbella > Kribbella sp. NPDC055071. The sequence goes on along the minus strand of NZ_JBSGUS010000037.1, from coordinate 16,891 downwards.
GGCGGATCGAGCGCGGGGAGCTGTCGATCGGGTCTCGGCTGCCGTCGGAGCGGGTGTTGGCGGAGCGGCTCAACCTCAGCCGGGTGACCGTCGTACGGGCGCTGGACAACCTGCGGAACGACGGGGTGCTGGAGACCAAGCGGGGTTCCGGGACGGTGATCAGGCCGCTGGACCGGTTGTTGGACCCGATTGCGCCGGCTTCGACGGTGACCGCGGGGGACCAGCCGGTGTTGGACTTGCGGTTTGCGACGACGGCGGCGCCGCATGATGTGGCGGAGGCGGCGGCGCAGATCGTTCAGGACGGGCTGCCGCAAGCGATGGGCGGGGACGGGCCGCCACCGGGCGGCTCGCAGGAGCTCCGGGAGGCGCTGGCCGAAAGGCTGACCCGAGAAGGCGTACCGACCGAGCCGGACCAGTTGACGCTGACAGTCGGCGCAGCAGCCGGTCTGAACGCCGCACTGGCCGGACTGGACCTAGGACCGGGCGTAGCGATCACCGAGACCCCGACGTACCCAGCCGCCTTCGACCTACTCCGGAAACACCGCCTGGACGTCGCAGGCTGGCCCGCCGGCGTCTGGGACACCGACCAGCTCACGCACCTGTGCAGACGACACCGTCCGAAGGTCATCTACCTACAGGCCGACAACCACAACCCCACCGGCCTGAGCCTCCCAGCAGACCGGCGAACCGCGGTGGTCGAGATAGCACGCCGGTACGGCGCTGCCCTGATCAGCGACGAGACCATGCGACCGCTTTGGCTGGCCAGTGGTCAGCAAGCCGAGCCGCTGAGCCGCTATCCGCGCACTGTCAGCGTTGGCTCGCTGAGCAAGACAGTCTGGGGCGGACTCCGCGTCGGCTGGGTCAGAACCGGTAAACAGCTGCGCAGGCGGATCAACACGGCCGCACAGCTCAGCGTGGCGTCGCCGAGTGCACTGGACGACCTCCTGGCCCAGGCAATCCTGCACAGACTCGACAAGGTGATCAGTCGGCGCCGTACCAGGCTGCGAGCCAACCTGAACGCGCTGGAAGCCGGACTGAACACACTCGACGGTGTGGCGTGGTCCACACCGACCGGCGGGATGACGCTGTGGCTGGAGCTGACCGAGACTCGAGCGCGTCGCGTCCTCGACAAAGCCCGGGAGCAAAACCTTCTGCTCGGCGCCGGCGACCTGTTCACGCCGGACGGCACGGACCGCAGGCACATCCGGATCCCGTTCACCGCGCCGCCTGCAACCCTCCGACTGGTCACCGCACGCCTCAAAGAAGCACTAGACCAGTCCACTTGATCCGAAGTGGACTCAGGATCGATGCCCACCGCCACCTAACCTGGTACGTGACGCACCACGACCAGGAGGATGTGCAGTGACCGAGAACCAGACCCCCCAGACCGGTACCGCGAAGGTCAAGCGCGGCATGGCGGAGATGCTCAAGGGTGGCGTGATCATGGACGTCGTCACCGCCGAGCAGGCCAAGATCGCCGAGGACGCCGGTGCGGTCGCCGTGATGGCGCTGGAGCGGGTTCCGGCCGACATTCGCGCGCAGGGTGGCGTCTCCCGGATGAGCGACCCGGACATGATCGACTCGATCATCAGCTCCGTTTCGATCCCGGTGATGGCCAAGGCCCGGATCGGTCACTTCGTCGAGGCGCAGGTGCTGCAGAGCCTCGGTGTGGACTACATCGACGAGTCCGAGGTGCTCACCCCGGCCGACTACGCGAACCACATCGACAAGTGGAACTTCACCGTTCCGTTCGTCTGTGGCGCGACCAACCTGGGCGAGGCGCTGCGCCGGATCACCGAGGGTGCGGCGATGATCCGCTCCAAGGGCGAGGCCGGTACGGGCGACGTCTCCAACGCGACCACTCACATGCGTCAGATCCGCCAGGAGCTCCGCAAGCTGCAGAACCTGCCGGAGGACGAGCTGTTCGTCGCCGCCAAGGAGCTGCAGGCGCCGTACGAGCTGGTCAAGGAGGTCGCCGCGCTCGGCAAGCTTCCCGTCGTACTGTTCACCGCCGGCGGCATCGCGACCCCGGCCGACGCCGCGATGATGATGCAGCTCGGCGCCGAGGGTGTCTTCGTCGGCTCCGGCATCTTCAAGTCGGGCAACCCGGCCCAGCGCGCCGAGGCGATCGTCAAGGCCACCACGTTCTACGACGACCCCGACGTACTCGCGAAGGTCTCCCGCGGCCTCGGCGAAGCGATGGTCGGCATCAACGTCGATGAGATCCCGCAGCCGCACCGCCTCGCAGAGCGTGGTTGGTAGCGGGCGGGGTACTACCGACAGACCTAGGATGCTTGGTTTTGTGGGGTCGTTTCGGCGTCGAGGAGGCGTTCGGCTCGTGGTACGGCGAGACCGCGGCCGGCGGCGAACCAGATCACCAGGAGCACGATCAGTGGCAGTTGCGAGGTCAGTGAGGTCTTGGTGACGTCGTCGGCCGGCTGGCTGTAGATGATCGCGACCCGCAGGACAGCGTCGATCAGGAACACCAACCCCAGCCCGAACGTCATCGCGCGGTACAGGCCGCGGAACTCGCGGGACCGCGTCCAGACTCGCTCGAAGGCCTCGGCTCGAACCGGATCTCCCTTGCTGGCGACGGGTTTCAGGGTGGTTCGCATCATCGGCCGCTCCGACCAGGTGGTCGCCAGGATGAAGATCCCGCCGACGGCGAGGTACAGCGAAGACCTGGCCAGCACGAAGCGGGCGTCGCCGCTGATCGAGGTCACCACGACGCTGACCAGTACCTCGACCAGCACCAGCACCGCGAAGGCATCGACCCGTCGCCCTTCGGTTGCACGCATCCGGTTTCGGGCCAGGTCGGCGATGACGATGACGCCCGCCACGGCTGCTCCGGCCACCATGCTTGCCGTCGAGCCGATGCCGGCGAGATAGCAACCGACGATCGTGGCGGCCGGCACCAGCCCGGCGACGAGAGCGAAGCGCCACCGGAACTCGCCGGACTCGATCCGGCCGCCGATCGCCTTGCCGCTCAGCAGCGCACCGCCGATCGCGAGCCGGAGCGCGGCCGGTAGTCCGGTCGGTGCGAGCGCGAGCAGGATCACCGTCGGCAGGAGTAGATCGACCGCCAGGTTCGCGATCGCGGTCGAGACCCAGACGATCCTCTGGCGCTTGGTCGGTTCAGGCATCGTTGGCCACCTTCGGGCTGTAGTTCGCGGATCGCTGCAGTGCCTCGCCGGCCATCGCTCGCATCTGTTCGTGGTACCGCGCAACGGCCCGGCCGATCGGCTCGCCTGAGCGCACCGCAGCGACCAGCAAAGCCGCATCGGCGAAGGCTGTGTTCGCGCCCTCACCACCAGCGGGCGACATCGCATGAATCGCGTCGCCGAGAAAGGCAACCGGTACGCCGGACGGCGCTGGAAGCGGCGGGATCTCCGGCATCGCCCGCAGCGGCGTGGTGAAACAGTCCGCTGCCGCGGTTTCCCGCAGTACGGCGGTCGCGCGGGGATCCCAGCCCTTGGTCCGGCTCTGAGCGAAGTCCAGCAAGCCGGCCGGTGCGGTGGGCAGTTCGTCGGAGGGGCCCATCAACACCCACATCACGTACGGCGCGGGGGCCTGCGGAGCGTCGTACGCGCACAGAGCCAGCGTGGTGTCGGCCTCGACGACTCCGCAGAACCTGCTCCGCAGGATCACTGGCGCCAGCCAGCCGCGGTTCGCCTCGGTGATCGCGGCGCGTCCGAAGATCGCCGACCAGCCGAGTGGTTGCGGATCGCGGCCCGGGATCAGCTGCTGGCGCAGCGCCGAGCCGACGCCGTCAGCGGCGACGATCAGGTCGGCAGCTCCGACCTGCGCGACCGAGTCGACCCGCCGGCCGAACGTGATCCGGCCAGCCACCCCGTCCGCCAGGAGGCGGCGCATCCGGGTCCGGTCGATCGCACCGGGCGGGTCCGGGGTCTGGTAGCGCGCGAGCAGTTCGAGCGCCGAGGAGTAGAGGTAGACCGCCGCATCCGGCTGGCGATGCAAGAGCTGCTCGTACGCCGCAAACTGCTCCGCGTCCAGGCAGACACGCAACGCCTCCTGCCCGCTCGGGCTGACGTTGATCCGATAGCCCTGCTGTTCGTCCTGGATCTGGTCCTGCGCCTCCAGTACCTCGACATCGCATCCCGCGGCCTGAAGTCCATTGGCCGCGCACAAGCCACCCAGTCCCGCTCCGACCACCACGACGCGCATCGCCGATCCAATCTCTTAGTCAGTAGATCTCTTATCTTCTAAGATATCTAGACTCTAAGATAGAATGCGGGCATGTCGCAAGCAGACGCACCCGCCGACCAGCCGGCGGCGCCGCCCGGATCGCTGTTGGGTCGCGAGTTCGCCACGGCGATCGTGGTGTTTCACGAGACAGTCGGGCGCCTGCTGGGACTGAGTTCTGTCGAGCGCAAGTGCCTCGATGTGCTGGACCGGTTGGGGCCGGTCACCGCTGGGGCGATCGCCGAGCACACCGGGCTCACCACCGGCGCGGTCACCGGCCTCGCTGATCGGTTGGAGAAGGCCGGATACGCCCGCCGGACCCGCGACCCGCACGACCGGCGCAAGGTGCTGATCGAGCTCGTCCCGAACGAACGGCGGGCACAGTTGACTGCCGCGGCGTTCGGGCCTTTCGTGGCCGACATGACCGAGGCCGCCGCCAAGTACACCCCGGCCGAGTTGGCGGTCATCTCCGACTGGGTCGCGACCACCACCGAGGTCCTACTCCGCAACACCCGAAGGGTTGCTCAGCTCAACCCGTCAGACAGCCTCTGAGCAGCGGGTAACTCTCTCTCGCAGAAGTAGCAGCGGAAGACCATGTTGATCTGGATCGATCCGTTGGGTCTGGTTCGGGGTGCGAAGAATGATCGCAACGTGGCTTCCACAGCGAGACGGCCGGAGTGGCGGATCGCTGCGACGACTGGTCCGGCCGGGAGTTGGGCGGCGATCGCGTCGTGCTCGTTGGCGTACTCGACGTCGAAGACAACGTCGGTGATCCGGGGAGCGGTGAAGCCGGCGCCCAGCAACGCCCGACGGGCTGTGTCGGGGTCGGCGAGGTCGAAGCCGGCGTGGTCGGGGACGTCGTCGTACCGCGCCAGCGGGTTGATCAGTGCTGCGCTCTCCGCCTGGTCGGGCCCGGCGCCGACGGTCACGACCAAGCGGCCGCCGGGGGCGGTCACCCGGGCGATCTCGGCCAGGGCACCGTGCGGGTCGGCGGCGTACAGGACGGAATTGAACGCGGTCACGACGTCGAACGCCTCGTCCTCGAATGGCATCCGCTGGAGGTCGTCGACGACGTACCTGACCGTCGGCCGGTGGCGGCGCGCGTACTCGACCAGGCCGGCGGCCGCGTCCAGTCCCGTGACCTCCGCCCCGGTGCCGGCGGCCAGCTCGGCGAACAGACCCGCACCGCAGCCGGCGTCGAGCAGGCGAGTACCGGGACCGAGGTGCAGGCGGGCGAGCACATCCTTGTAGAGCGGGCGGATCCGACCCTCCGCGTCATCCGCCCAGGCTTGCGGATCGCTGCTCCAGAGCGTCGCCTGGATGCTGGTGTTGGGCATGGCAAAACGATAAGGACAGCCCGGCGGCCGGATCTTGATCAAAACGGTCATGATGCTCGCCGCCATGCCGGTCCGGTGCGCATACTGGCTGGCATGAGCGAGGAGCAGACGTACCGGGAAGCGAGGCCCCTTCCCGTACTGCGCTCAGTCGTGTCGTCGGTCTGGATCCAGGAGATCGGCCGGGATTCCTCGCCGTACCTGCACCGCCAGATCCCGAACGGCGCCGTCGAGCTCACCTGCCGGCTCGGCGACACGCCACGCCTGCAAGGCCCACGGACCGAAGCGCTCGCCGAGGTGCTCGAGCCCGGCACAACCGTCGTCGGAGTGCGGTTCGTGCCAGGCGCCTTCCCGGCCGTCTCGGACGTGCCCGCCTCGGAGCTGACCGGGCTCACCGTCGATGCGTCCGATCTCTGGGGCAACGCGCTAGCCGACGCCGTCGGTACGGCGACATCGGCATCGGCAGCGTTGATCGCCGTACAGCGGCACGTGCGCACGTGGATGACTGCTCCGCCCGACCCACTCATCTCGGCTGGGGTCCGCGGCCTGATGCCTTGGCAGGCGGCCGATGTCGCGTCGCTGACCGCCGCACTCCACATCTCCGAGTCGCAGTTCCGCCGCCGCTGTCACGCCGCGGTCGGCCTCGCACCCAAGGACCTGCACCGAATCCTTCGTTTTCAAGGCTTTCTCGCCCTGGTCCAGTACTCCATCGCCCAGCACCACCCCACGTCCCTGGGCCGTTTGGCCGTCCGCGCCGGGTACGCCGACCAGTCGCACCTCAACCGCGAATGCCTCCGCCTGACCGGCGTTTCACCCGGTACCTTCTGCGCAGAAACCCACCAAACCTGCGCCGACAACCACGACCACTCCGCCTCCTTCGCTCCCGTGCTCCAGCTGACAACCTGACAAGGTCGGCTAGCGTCGAGGCGTGTTGCTGCCTGACTCATCGATGCCCGGGGCGGACCTGCCCGTGCGGGCGGTTCTGCCTGCCACGGTCGACGCAGTGCGTTCGCGCGGTACGGCGGTGCTCGTCGCGCCACCCGGATCGGGGAAGACCTCGCTGTTGCCACTCGCGCTGGCCGACGCCCTCGGCGGCACGATCATCGTCGCCGAGCCGCGCAGGATGGCGACGCGGGCAGCCGCGACCCGGTTGGCGATGCTGGCCGGCGAACCGCTCGGGCAGCGGATCGGCTACGCGATGCGCGGCGAACGCAGTGGTGGCAAAGGACTCCGCGTCGAGGTGGTGACGACAGGGCTCCTTGTACGGCGTCTGCAGCAGAACCCGGAGTTGCCCGGTGTCACCGCGATCGTGATCGACGAGTGTCATGAGCGGCACCTCGATGCCGACCTCTTGCTCGCCTTCTGCATCGACATCCGGGCGAATCTTCGCGAGGACCTGGCGATCGTCGCGACCTCGGCCACGGCGGACACGGTCAGCCTGAGCCGCGTCCTCGGCGCGGAGGTGATCACGGCCTCCGCAGCGCTGTTCGACGTCGCGATCGAGTGGGCACCACCACCGGTCGCCGTACCGCTGCTTCCCGGTGGGCGCGTCGACCCACGCCTGCTGGATCATGTCGCGGCCGTCGTCCGGCGTGCACTGACCGAGAACGACGGCGACATCCTCGTGTTCGTCCCGGGGGAGGCCGAGATCAACGGCGTCACCCGTCGGTTGGCCGGCGAGAACGTCCTGCCGTTGTTCGGCCGCCAATCCCGCGCTGAACAAGAGCGCGCGTTGATGCCGGCTGCCACTCGTCGGATCGTGGTCACGACCTCGGTTGCGGAGAGTTCGCTGACCGTGCCCGGGGTCAGGGTTGTGGTCGATTCCGGGCTCGCCCGGGAGCCGCGGACCGATCAATCCCGCGGCCTCGGCACGTTGGTCACCTGCCGGGTTTCGAAGTCGTCGGCCGAGCAGCGAGCGGGTCGCGCCGGACGGGAGGCGCCCGGCCGGGTCTATCGGTGCTGGTCCGCCACCGACCACGCGCATCTCGACGATCACCCCGCGCCGGAGATCGCGATCGCGGATCTGGCCGGGTTCGCCCTCGACCTCGCGGCGTGGGGTGCGCCGGCTGGTGACGGTCTGACTTTGCTCGAGGCGCCGCCGGCGGTGGCGATGACCGCGGCCACCGAACTGCTGCGCCGCCTCGATGCCGTCGACGACAACGGCCGGATCACTGAGCGGGGACGGCGGATGGCGGCGGTCGGGGCGCATCCGCGCTTGGCCCGTGCGCTGCTGGACGGTACGCCGCGGGTCGGCGCCGACCGGGCCCGTGAGGTCGTCGCGCTGCTCTCGGACGACTCCGGCCGCGACTTCGGCGACGATCTACCGGCCCGCTGGCGAGCCCTTCGCCGTGGCGAGGATCGCGCAGCCACTGCACGGTGGCGAGAAGAAACCAAGCGGCTCGGTACGACGACCGGCGGCCCGGCGAGCGTCGTACCGGATGATCTTGCGGCGGGCATCGTGGTGGGGTTGGCGTATCCGGATCGGATTGCGCGGATCCGGTCGGCCGAGTCCGCGACGTACCAGATGTCTGGTGGTACAGGCGCTGCGCTGGATCCTCAGTCGCCGTTGCGCACGACGCCGTGGCTGGCGATCGCGGTTGCTGATCGGGCGCCTGGTCGCGCCGACGCGCGGATCCGTTCCGCGGCGCCGATCGATGAGCAGACCGCGCGCGACATCGCGGGCGACCTCGTCTCGACCACCGATCAGATCCGTTGGGACGACGGCCGGATCGTGACGCGGCGCGTCGAGACATTCGGTGCGATCGTGCTGACCGACGTACCGCTCACAAAGCCTGATCCGTTGCTGGTTCAAGCCGCCGTACGCGACGGGATCCGGCGCAGCGGTCTGTCCGTACTGCGCTGGTCCGAGGCCGCACTCGCCTTGCGGCAGCGGCTCGCGTTCTGCCATGCCCACCTCGGAGCCCCGTGGCCGGCGGTCGACGACGAGGCACTCCTGACCCATCTCGACGACTGGCTCGGCACGGAGCTCGCTTCGGTACGACGTGCAGGCGATCTTGCCCGCATCGACGTGACCTCGGCCCTTCGGCGACTCCTGCCGTGGCCAGCCGCAGCCCGGTTCGGCGAACTCGCACCCGAACGGCTCAAGGTCCCATCAGGCTCCGAGGTGCGTCTCACGTACGACGGCGCCGAGCCGCCGGTCCTCGCAGTCAAGCTCCAAGAGGTCTTCGGCTGGACCACCACTCCAACCGTCGCCGACGGTCGGGTTCCCGTCGTTCTGCACCTTCTGTCGCCTGCACGCCGCCCCGTCGCGATCACCAGCGACCTCGCCTCCTTCTGGCGGCAGGGCTACCCCCAAGTCCGAGCCGACCTCCGAGCCCGCTACCCCCGCCACCCCTGGCCAGAAGACCCCCTCACCGCCACCCCCACCAAACGCCCCAAACCTCGCTCCTGAACCAGAAGCCAGGACAACCCTTACGCGTCCCAGCGCCGGAGACCCCAGCGCCCTCACGAAATACCACCAGCTGAGCTTCGCAGCAGGAATCAATTCCACCAGTAAAAGTGGTAGCCGCCGCCTCGGTAGTAGATCTTGCTGACGATGTAGTTCTTGACGAGCACATAGTCGTACCACTGGGTGACGCACGCGTCGTAGTCGTAACCGCACGCGACCTCACCCTCGGACTGGACCCGAATCGCTGATGTGCCGTGTGCATCGGCAACTGTCGCACCACCGCTCGCCGCGGCCGCGACCAGCCCGGCAACTGCTGTTATCCGTCGGATGGTTCTCATGAGACCCGCCTCCACCTGTTGTTTGCCGTGCGCAACATAGTCACGCTGTGTACCGAGGCAGGTACCCTTAGTATTCGCCGTCAATCCGACGGGCAGGAATTCGTCAGAATTGCGGGTTCACGGGTCGTTGAGCTGTGACACGCGAGGTTTTGATTCCGCTTGCGGCGGGCACCGGGTGGTTACTCGTCAGGAAGTGTGCGGGTCGTTTCGCACTGCCTGACGAAGGATTCGGTTCATGTTTGCTGTCGATGGTGTCGCGTACGACGACTCGTCCACGCCCGACGGTGTGAGCTGGTCGATGGATGCCGGCGTTGCCCGGGTCGTCATCGGTGGCACCTTCGGCGCGGCCGCGGCGGCCGCGGTGCGCGAGTTGCTCCTGGATCTCTGCGAACCCGGGTCCGTCGGGCTGGTGCTGGCGATCGAAGCCGTGGTCGATCCGGCCGACTACGAAGAGCTGTGCCATCTCGCGGACACAGCTCAGCGTCGCTGCTGGGTCGCGAGTTGCCGGCTCGAAGTGACGGCAACCGACCCCGGAGCCCGCGAGGCCCTAGCGGCAGCCGGCTGGGGCGCGGTACAGCGTCGTTGATGGCCGTGCCGGAGCCGACCCGTCCCTAGCGCCCCGGATCTCGTGGGTGGACCGAGGTGTTGGGGTGCGGTGAAAGTGCTCGAACTTGTCTGTTTGTGTCTCTGAAGGCGTCGTATCGGACACCTAGAGGTCACGAAATGGGATCGGATTCGGCGCGTCGGTCGCGGTGGTGGGGAAGGACGGCGAGCGTGGGGGCGTGCGCGCGGAGGTCGATTTACGCCTGTCGGCGGCCCGTTGTCGGGTCGGGGACTCGCCGTCGCGAGGCTTGACGTCGAACGACTTTGGCAAAGACAATGCGTAATCACCTCGGCAGCAGTGCGTCGGAGTGCGCCCTGCTGCGAATATCGTGCGGCTGGACTGTGGGCAACGAGCCGTGACGAGCGGCTTGCTGCAGAGCGGGGGAGGCTCACCACAAGGGGCAGGTGTCATCAGCACCGTCGGGAATCTAGTGAGAAGAGGCAGGACCGAATGAGCGAGACCAGCAAGATCGGGCGACGGAGTCTCCTGAAAGGGAGCCTGGCGGCGGCCGCGGTGCTTCCCCTCAGTGGCGTGATCGCCAGCTGCGCGGGCAGTGGCAGCGACAGCGGCAACTCCGGACAGACTGGTACGAAGAGCGCGGACAACCCGTTCGGCATGGCGGACAAGGCGACCGTCGACGCGGTCATCTTCAACGGTGGGTACGGATACGACTACGTGTCGTTCGCGGCCGACATCGCGCAGAAGAAGTTCGCGGGCTCGACGTTCAAGGTCGCCCCGTCCACCCAGATCGCCCAGCAGTTGCAGCCGCGCTTCGTCGGCGGCAACCCGCCGGACCTGATCGACAACTCCGGCGCGAACCAGATCGGCTTCAACACGATCCTGGACCAGCTGGCGACGCTGGACGACGTCTTCGAGGCCAACAACTACGAGGGCACGAAGATCGCCGACACGCTGTACCCGGGCGCCAAGAACCCGGGCACGTTCGACGGCAAGTTCGTCGCGATGAACTACGTCCTCACCCTCTACGGCCTGTGGTACTCCGACAGCCTGTTCAAGGAGAACGGCTGGGAGCCGCCGAAGACCTACGACGCGCTGCTCGACCTCGGCGCCAAGGCCAAGGCGAAGGGCAAGTACCTGTTCGTCTGGGGCAAGGAAGCCGCGACCTACTACCACACGATGGCCGTCGACGGCGCCATCAAGGAGGGTGGCGACGAGGTCCGGCTGGCGCTGGAGAACCTCAAGGCCGACTGCTGGTCGATGCCGCAGTTCCAGGGCATCTTCAAGGCCCTGGAGACCATGGTCAAGAACGGCTACTTCGTCCCCGGTGGCGCCGGTACGCAGTTCACCGCCGCCCAGGCGAAGTGGAGCAACGACCAGCAGGCGATCCTGTACCCGTCGGGTTCCTGGATCGAGAACGAGATGAAGAAGGCCACCAAGGCCGACTTCCAGATGAAGGGCGTGCCGGAGCCGACGCTCACCGAGAGCCCGAAGCTGCCGTACGCGTCGCTGCGTAGCGCGGCCGGTGAGCCGTTCGTCGTCCCGTCGAAGGGCAAGAACGTCGCCGGCGGCAAGGAACTGCTGCGGGCCATGCTGTCCAAGGACGCGGCGACCAACTTCGCCAAGACCCGGCTGGCGCCGACGATCGTCAAGGGCCTGGTTCCCGCCGACGGCTTCGGTTCGACCGCGCTGCAGTCGCAGACCGCGATGTTGGATGCCGCCGGCACCAACATCTTCGACTACCAGGTGTTCGGCCTGTACGGCATGAACACCGACCAGCTCGTGGTCTGGAACTCGTTCCTGTCCGGCCAGCTGGACGCCGCGGGCCTGGCCAAGGGCCTGCAGCAGATCACCGACAAGGTGCGCAACGACAGCTCCGTCAAGAAGATCCCGGTCACCAAGTGACCATGACGCAGGATGTCGTGACGGAGGGCGGGCCGCAGCGGCCCGCCCCCCGGCGCCGCCGGCCGCTGACCTTCGACCGGGTCAGCTTCATGGTCGTGTTTCTCGGCCTGCCGCTGCTGATCTTCGTGGTGTTCGTGATCTCGCCGTTCGTACAGGCGCTGTGGTATTCGCTGACGGACTGGACCGGGTTCAGCAAGGGAATGAACTTCGTCGGCTTCGACAACTACGTCAAGCTGTTCCACGACGACATCTTCCTCAAGGCCGTGCGCAACAACGTGGAGCTGGCGATCGTGGTGCCGATCGTGACGATCGTGCTCGCGCTGACGCTGGCCACGCTGGTGACGATCGGCGGCTCGGGCACCGGTACCGTCCGGGGGCTCCGCAACTCGAGCTTCTACCGGATCGTCTCGTTCTTCCCGTACGTCATCCCCGCGATCGTGATCGGCCTCATCTGGGCCCAGGTGTTCACGCCGAGCTCGGGCGTCGTGGACGCGGTGCTGTCGAAGATCGGGTTCCACCAGTTCACGAACTATGCCTGGCTCGGTGACGCGCGGACCGCGATGCCGGTGTCGATGTTCGTGATGGTCTGGGGCTTCGTCGGCTTCTACATGGTGCTGTTCATCGCGGCCATCCGCGGCATCGACCCCGAGGTCTTCGAGGCGGCCCGCATCGACGGCGCCGGGCGCTTCCGTACGGCGGTGTCCATCGTGTTGCCGCTGATCCGCGACAACGTGCAAACGGCGTACATCTATCTCGGCATCGCCGCGCTGGACGCGTTCGTCTACATGCAGGCGTTGAACCCCGGTGGTGGCCCGCAGAACTCGACGCTGGTCATGCCCCAGCAACTGTTCACCACGGCCTTCGCCAAGGGGCAGTTCGGTTACTCGACCGCGATGGGCGTGGTGCTGGCCGGCGTGACGCTGCTGTTCGCGCTCGTGGTCTTCCTGGTCAACGCCCTGACCGGCGGACGTGACAGAAAAGTGAAGGTACGCCGATGACAACCACTGCCGAGCGGGTCGACCTCCCCGCGGAGGCCCAAGCACCCGGCAAGGGAGCCCGGGAGGGCAAGGGAGTCGCCACCGGCGCCCACATCGCGCTGATTCTGTGGTCGTTGCTGGTGATCCTCCCGCTGGTCTGGACGGTGCTGTCCTCGTTCAAGTCCACGCAGGAGGTCCTGGGCAACCCGCTGTCGCTGCCGAGCAAGCTGCGGTTCAGCAACTACGTCAACGCGTGGACGACGGCCGGCATCGGTCGCTACTTCCTGAACACGGTGATCGTCGTCGGGTGCGCGTTGGTGCTGGTGATGATCCTCGGTGCCATGTGTGCGTACGTGCTGGCCAGGTTCTCGTTCCCCGGTAACCGGCTGATCTACTACTCCATGCTGGCCGGCTTGACGTTTCCGGTCTTCCTGGCGATCGTGCCGCTGTTCTTCGTGCTGAAGAACATCGGGGATGCCACCGGTATCGAGCTGCTCAACACCCTGCCCGGGTTGATCATGACGTACGTCGCGTTCGCGCTGCCGTTCACCGTGTTCTTCCTGCACAGCTTCTTCAAGGCGCTGCCGGGTGAGATCTACGAGGCGGCGCAGATCGACGGTGCGGGGGAGTGGCGCACGTTCTTCTCGGTGATGCTGCCGATGGCGCGTCCGGGGATGGCCTCGGTCGCCATCTTCAACTTCCTGGGTTTGTGGAACCAGTTCCTGCTCCCCGTTGCCCTGAACACCAACTCGGACAACTACGTGCTCTCGCAGGGCATGGCGTCGTTCGCGTCGCAGGCCGGCTATGCGGTCGACTTCGGTGCGTTGTTCGCGGCCGTGGTGATCACGGTGGCGCCCGTTCTGGTCGTCTACATCATCTTCCAGCGTCAGCTGCAGGTCTCCGTCACCGCCGGAGGCGTGAAGTAGTTCGTACGTCGGCAATGTCCCGGGGCAATCGCCTCGGGACATTGTTCTCGCGCCAGGAAATATCGTCCGGTGATCGAGCAATCTGGTCCAAGGACTCCCGGGATTGCGGTGGCTAGCGTCCGGTCGTATGAGCGAACAAGCGAAACTCCGCCGAAGGACACTCCTCACAGCAACGTCGATCGGGATCGTGCTGGGGGTGCCGAACCTCGCCACGGCGGCCGCGGCGGCGGCGGTCGTGGTCCCGACGACCGACCGGAACATTCGGTACCTGGGTCGCTGGCAGCAACAAGCCAGTGGATCCGTCTACGGATACTTCCAAAGCGGGCTCGAGTTCGATTTCACCGGTACGTCGTTGTCGGTCGCGCTCGAGGCTCAGTGTCGGATTCTCTACAGCGTGGACGGTGGCCCGCCCCAGCGGAACATCACCGCGAACGGGACCGTGCCGATCGCGTCGGGCCTCAGCAGCGGCCGGCACTCCGTGCGGTTCTATTCGGAGTACCAGCAGTCCTTTCCGAAGGTGCAGTACTTCGAGCTCGACCAGGGCTCGTGCACCCGGCCTGCCGTCAGAAGACCATCCATGGAATTCATCGGGGACTCGATCTCGGTCGGGTTCATCGGGACGGGTCTGGTCAACTCGTTGGGGAGTTCGTTCACGTACAAAACGCCGGAATTGCTGGGCTTCTCGCACAACACCGTCGCGTTCGGTGGGATCGCGGCGGCGGCCGGCTCTGGCTCGCCGGACTCGAGCGGGATGGCGAGCCGGTACCTCAAACTGTCGGAATACGTCCCCGGTGAATCGAACGTCCCGGCGTGGGACACCTCCCGGTATGTCCCCGACTACGTGGTGATCAACCTTGGGACGAACGATCCGTCGACCGGGCCGACGACGCCGAACTTCAAGCCTGCCTATCTGGCTTTCCTCGAGAACATCCGCTCGTACTACCCGGAGGCGACGATCTTCGCGATGTCGCCGTTCAACACCGCCCACAAGACCGAGATCGCCGAAACGGTGGGCCTCCGGAACGCTGCCGGCGACGCCAAGGTCACGTACGTCGACACCACGGGCTGGATCAATGTTGCGACCGAGACGACCGACGGTACGCACCCGACGATCGCTGCCCAGGACAAGATCTCCGTCAAGCTGGCGACCGCAATCCAGGACTATTTGGCCGCTCACTGAGGCCACGACAGGCCTGGACTAGGCTGGGTCGGTGAGCACTAACAGCCTGCAATCCGTCGACGAGCGGACCGCCCGGGAGCTGCGCGGTCTGGCTCGCGTCCTGGTGCGGTCCGGGTACGCCGACGCCGAGGCGATCACGTCCGCACTCACGGAGGCGGTCCGTGAGGACGCGCCGTCGATGGACGCGAACGCCGTGGTGCCACTCCTCATGGGTGAAGCCGTGATGGACCTCAACGAGGACGCCAAGGAGTGGCCGGAGACCACAGACCCGGACCGGCTGGACGCCGTACTGGCTGAGCTCGAGCAGTTGGGGGTGGTGGTCGTCCGCTATACGTCCGACCACCATGACGCCCGGCTGACGCTCGAAGCGGCCAGTGACCCCAAGGGACTGGTCTTCTTCACCGACACCGACGTCTGGCATGCAGTGGACTACGGCATGCTCGAGCTGAAGATCTGGCACCCCGACACCGCCAATGTTGCACCGGGCGAGCCACTGCTGGAGGACGTGCTCACCCTGCTGAACGAGCGCGGCCTCCCGGCGGTCTTCGACGAGGGCCGGATCGAGGTCACGCTCACCTGGCAGAAGCGGGTGACGCTATGACCGTGATCGGCGTGTTCGCGCTCCAGGGCAACGTGCGCGAGCACCTGGCGATGCTGACCGAGGTCGGTGTCGAGGCCCGGCCGGTACGGCGTCCCTCCGAGCTGGAGCTGGTCGACGGGCTGGTCCTGCCAGGTGGCGAGTCGACCACGATGGACAAGCTGGCGCGCTCGTTCGAGCTGTTCGAGCCGTTGCAGAAGCGGATCGCGGACGGGATGCCGACGTTCGGTACCTGCGCCGGGATGATCATGCTGGCGAACCAGATCACCGGCGGGATCGAGGGTCAGGAGACGCTCGGCGGACTGGACGTGACGGTCCGGCGGAACGCGTTCGGGCGGCAGGTAGACTCGTTCGAGGCGGACCTGGAGTTCGCCGCTCTGGATACGCCGTTCCACGCCGTGTTCATCCGCGCACCGTGGGTGGAGCGGGTCGGTCGGGACGTCGAGGTGCTGTCGACGGTGAGGTCCGGCCCGGCCACGGGTAGGATCGTCGCGGTTCGCCACGATCGGTTGCTGGCCACGTCGTTCCATCCGGAGCTGACCGGGGACGCGAGGCTGCACGGCTACTTCGCCGATCTGGTGCGCGGCCACTAAGTCAGTTCGGCGGTAGAAGGGTTGGGTTCGCGATGTCAGGCCACTCCAAATGGGCCACCACCAAGCACAAGAAAGCGGTCATCGACTCGAGGCGCGCCAAGCTCTTCGCGAAGCTGATCAAGAACATCGAGGTGGCCGCGCGCACCGGTGGTGGTGATCTCGCCGGCAACCCGACCCTGTACGACGCGGTCCAGAAGGCGAAGAAGTCCTCGGTCCCGAACGACAACATCGACCGCGCGGTCAAGCGCGGCTCCGGTGCCGAGGCGGGCGGCGCGGACTGGCAGTCGATCACGTACGAGGGCTACGGGCCGAACGGCGTCGCGATGCTGATCGAGTGCCTGACCGACAACCGCAACCGCGCGGCGGCCGACGTTCGGACGGCGATGACGCGCAACGGCGGGTCGCTCGCCGACCCGAACAGCGTCGCCTACCTGTTCAACCGCAAGGGCGTCATCGTCCTGGCCAAGGAGCAGGACGGCAAGAAGTTCACCGAGGACGACGTGAT
Organism: Kribbella sp. NPDC055071; assembly: GCF_053608045.1. Taxonomy (NCBI): domain Bacteria; kingdom Bacillati; phylum Actinomycetota; class Actinomycetes; order Propionibacteriales; family Kribbellaceae; genus Kribbella; species Kribbella sp. NPDC055071. Next base: position 361 of record NZ_JBSGUS010000037.1, on the reverse strand, counting down.
GGAGGCCGTCCTCGAGGCCGGCGCCGACGAGATCAACGACCTCGGCGAGTCGTGGGAGGTCATCACCGAGGCCACCGACCTGGTCGCCACGCGGACGGCACTGCAGAGCGCCGGCATCGACTACGAGTCGGCCGACGCGTCCTTCGTCCCGTCGATGACGGTCGAGCTCGACGCCGAGGGCGCCGGCAAGATCTTCCGCCTCATCGACGCCCTCGAAGACAGCGACGACGTCCAAAACGTCTACGCCAACTTCGACGTCTCCGACGAGGTCATGGAAAGCGTCAGTTAAAAGACGAAGAAAAACCGGCGCTTGAGCCCGGCGGGCGGAAGCGCCGGGGGTGTTTTTAGAGCATACCAAACC
>NZ_JBSGUS010000036.1:56893-57113 GCF_053608045.1 Kribbella sp. NPDC055071 | reverse complement strand
GTGGGTCAAGGGTCGAAGATCGCGCAGCGACGCCGAAGGCGCCCTTGAGGCACGCCGCGCCGACTGGCAGGATCACGCAGCCCGGAGACCGCGACACCACGGTCCCTCCGCAGGGCCTGACCCAACCACGGTCCCTCCGCAGGGCCTGACCCAACCACGGTCCCTCCGCAGGGCCTGACCCAACCACGGTCCCTCCGCAGGGCCTGACCCAACCACGGTC
>NZ_JBSGUS010000036.1:0-56794 GCF_053608045.1 Kribbella sp. NPDC055071 | reverse complement strand
CCCTCCGCAGGGCCTGACCCGACCACGGTCCCTCCGCGAGGCCCGGCAGCACCGCAGTCGTTCTGTGCGCAGACCGCATGAGTGGCGGATCCATCATTCGGGCCCCGCCGAAGGCGGCAGTAGGACCGTCCGCAGCGCGCCGCCCCGCGCGGACCGCCCGCGCGACGTCTGTAGGACTCGCGACGCCACATCTTCTGCGCGACATCAGATGAGCGACAGCTCGCGCCCCCGTCGAAGGCGGCGACAAAACAGCGGCGGTGTTGATGGGGGGTGGGAACGGCGAGAAGCCCGGCACGGGGTGTGTGCCGGGCTTCTCGTGGTCGGGGGCCTAGTTCCAGGGAGGGAGCAGGGTCTGGAGGAGGCCGGGGATGTTGATGAGTGGTGTGCTCGGGAACGGCCAGGGCCATGCCGGCGTACTGGGGTTCGGGACGGAGGGGAGCACCGTCGGGGTCGTCGTCGGCGAGTGGGACGACGAGGGTTTCGGCGGTGTCTTCAAGGACGTGGGTGGAGTGTTGGACTCCTGCACGATCGACGGATCCGGCAGCTTGGACGACGGTGGTGCGCTCGGCACCACCGTGGTGGTTGCTCCCGGCGTCGGAACCGTGGACGGCTTCGTCGTCGGGCCACCGTTGGCCGGGTTGCTCGGTTCGGTCTGCTCGGGGTTGGTGCCGGGACGGTTCGGCTGGGTGCCGCCGCCCTTGACCGGCTTCGGAGCGTCGCACTTGGGACAGGCGACCGTGGTGTGCTGGGCGAGCTGCTCGATCGTGGCCAGCGCCTCCACGGCGGACTTCAGCGACTCCGGCGGGAGTTTCGGCGCGAGCTCACCAAGGGCCTGGCGGGCGCTGGTGATGAAGCTCGTGATCGCCGTGATCGACGTCTTGTCGCCGTCCTGCTGGTACGACGCGACCAGTCGGGACACACCCTTGCGGGCCTGCGCCGAGAACGCGTCGAGAGTGGTGTTGATCGTGCCGACATCGCCGCCGGAATCGGCCAGCTGCCGGACCTCGGTCAGACGGGTCATCGCGTGCTCGAGATCGCGCCGGCCGCGAGAGTCGTCGCCGACGCTCACATTGGTCGAGACGTTCTCGATGCTGCGCTTCATCCCGTACAAGGTGTCGCCGGGCATCGCCTGCTGTGCGGCAGCGGCGGAACCGATGCCACCTCCGAGCAGGACCAGCGCGGCCGTACTGGCCACGAGCCGGATGCGCCGGCCGTGACGATGGCGGATATCTGTCACGGACGCGTCGACGTCCTCGCCACTCGGCGGGTCGTCGGAGCTGTCCGGAGTGCTGCGCACCATGGTCGGAGTCGTCGTCGCCGCGCGGGCCGCCGCCTGTTCCAGCAGGCGGTGCCGTAGCTCGGCACTGAACTCCGGCCGTGGGGCAACTGCGCCGGCGGTCCTCAGCCGTCCGACGAGCTCTACAGCCTCCACTAGCTCCGGGTCATCGCTGTGTCGCGAAGAGTGACGGGGCCCGTGATCGACGGCGTGCGCGAATTGCTCCGCGCGCGCTCGAGCCCTGTGTAGGTCACTCATGTTGTTCGTTCTCCTCAATGGCCAGCCGGGATTACCGACAGGTCCTCACGTAGGAGAACGAGGAAACTCGCTGACGGGTTACGAAAGACATTCGTTGTCATCCTCCTCACCTCAAGTCCTTGGGGATAACCTTCGCCAAGTGCCGTACGGCCCTCAGTTGCAGTTGCTTGACGGCGCCTTCGGACTTCTCCAGCGCCTTGGCCGTTTCCGCGATCGACAAACCGGCGAAGAACCTCATCGTCAGACAGTCGCGCTGTTCGTCGGGCAAGCCCGCGACGGCGTCCCGCAGTACCTCGGCGGTGGCGGCGGCCAGTACGTCGACCTCCGGTCCCTCGGTCTGCCGGTCGTGCGTCTCGATCTCGTCCGTGACCACTTCCAGGCGGACCCGCCCGGACTTGTAGTGGTCGGTAATCAGGTTCCTGGCGATGGTGACCAGCCAGGCTCCGAAATCCCGGCCCTGCCAGCGGAAGGAGTCCAGCGCGCGGAGCGCGCGGACGAAGGTCTCGCTGGTCAGGTCCTCCGCGAGTGCCGATGACGACACCCGCGCGTAGATGTAGCGATAGACGGTGAGCGAGTACTCGTCGTACAGCTCACCGAAGGCACCGACGTCCCCGGCCTGGGCGCGATCGACGAGCTCTGCACGTCTCATCCCGTCCGGGCTTGGCTCCGGCGTCGTCAAGGTTTCTCCCCGTTCAACTGACACGTCGTCTGACACATCCGCGCTTGGCCACAGCGGCTGAGACAGCACCGAGCGTTACGTGAGAACCACTCGCTGTCAACAGCGCGAGGCGTGCCGTCCTTCCGTCCGGTCCCGATCGTCACGAATGCGCCAGCGGACCGCGGCCGCACGGCGGCGCAGTCTGCTGTTCGGGGTGGTTGTCATCGCGCATGGGTACCCCGGCGCGGACGGTTTCTGCAGTGTGAGGTTCAGCAGAAGTGCGCCCACGAGTTCACCTGTATATCTGTCGTCACGCTCCGCTGCAACCGTTCCGGGCAAGCCGGTCCCTCTCGGCCGCCTCCGGACGCATGACAGACTCGCCTGGTGAACGTCAATTTCGCGGACCTTCTTCGTGACACAGCGCAACGTCACGGCGAACGTCCCGCCCTGGTCGACGGGGATCGGCGGCTGACCTGGAGCGAGCTCGACCAGGCCGTCGACCAGACCGCACAGGGGTTCGCCGCGGCCGGTCTGGTGCCGGGGTACCGGGTCGTGCTGTTGCTTGCCAACAGCATCGAGTTCGTCACGTCCTACCTGGGCGTTCTTCGGGCCGGACTCGTTGCCGTGCCGCTGAACACCGGGCTGACCAAGCCCGAGATCGGGACCGTCGTGAAGCACTCCGGCGCCCGTCTCGCGGTCGCCGACGCCGACCTCGCGGAGAAGATCGAGGGGCTGCGAACGGTCGGGCCCGGCGAGCTCGAAGGTAACGCTCCGTTATTTTCGCAGCGCGACCCCGAGACGCTTGCCGTCCTGCTCTACACGTCCGGGACCAGTGGAGATCCGCGCGCCGCAATGTTGAGCCATCGGGCCCTGATGGCAAACGTGAAGAATCTCTCCGAGCTCGGCGAGGACCGGATGGGGCCCGACGACGTCGTCCTCGGCGTCCTCCCGATGTTTCACGCCTTCGGGCTGAACGCCGTCCTCGGCTGGACCGTCGCCACCGGCGCGGCCCTGATCATCGACCAGCGGTTCGAGCCCGGGCACACCATCGACCAGGTCGGCAGGTACGGCGTGACGCGGCTGCCACTCGCCCCGCCCGCACTGTTCGCGCTGATGACCCGCCCGGACCTGCGGGACAAGCTGAAGACGGTCAAGGTCGTCCTCACCGGCGCGTCGACGCTGGATCGAGGGCTCGCGGACCGCTTCGAGCAGGCCAGCGGCCTGTTCGTGCACCAGGGCTACGGCCTGACCGAGGCCTCCCCAGGCGTCACCACCACCCTGGGCGAGACCGAGCCGAAGCCCGGCTCGGTCGGTCGCCCGCTGCCGAACGTCGAGCTCCGGATCGCCGACGAGCAGGGCGAGGACGTCGAAGGCGACGACGCCGGCGAGATCGTGATCCGCGGCGAGAACCTCTTCTCCGGCTACTGGCCGGACGGGGTCGACGGCCCGAACGGCGACGGTTGGTACCGCACCGGTGACGTCGGCTACCTCGACGCCGACGGGGATCTGTTCCTGGTCGACCGGTTGCGCGAGCTGATCATCGTGTCCGGCTTCAACGTCTTCCCGAGCGAGGTCGAGGACGTGCTCGTGGGTGCTTCCGGCGTACGGGAGGTCGCGGTCATCGGCGTACCGTCCGAGGAGACGGGCGAGGCCGTGAAGGCGTTCGTCGTACCGCAGGCGGATGCGACGCTCGATCCCGGCGAGCTGCTCGCGTACGCCGGGACCCGGTTGGCCCGGTTCAAGTGCCCGGTCGAGATCGAGGTCGTCGACCACCTGCCGCACTCGGTCACCGGCAAGGTGGCGAAGGGCCGGCTGCGGGCGACGCCTCGATGAGTCGCGTCACGCTGTACGGGAAGCCGGGCTGTCACCTCTGCGACGACGCCCGGACGATCGTCGAGCAGGTCTGCGCCGAGGTCGGCGTGGAGTGGACCGAGGTCGACATCACCCAGGACGACCGGCTGTTCACCGAGTACGGCGAGCAGATCCCGGTCACCTTCGTCGACGGCAAGCAGCACGACTTCTGGCGAGTGGACGCCGCCCGCCTCCGAAAGGCGCTCATCGGGTAGTGCGTGTCTCCCACATCACAGTGCACACTTGGGCAGCTCATCGCGCCCGGGTGCCGATTTTGTTCTCACGTTCACAAGCTCCTAGAGTAAGGAACGCCGCCGGCCGTCAGACCGCGGCATGAACTACCGTTCCCAGGAGAATTGTGACGCGTGCCAGCAGCCGTCGCCCCGGCCCGCCGACGAGAACCGAACGCGGGATCCCCGAGGCGACTGTCGCGCGCTTGCCGGTGTACCTGCGGGCTCTGACCGCGCTCTCGGACAGTGGCATCGCCACCGCGTCGAGCGAGGACCTGGCCACCGCGGCGGGGGTCAACTCGGCCAAGCTGCGCAAGGACCTGTCCTACCTCGGCTCCTACGGCACCCGCGGCGTCGGGTACGACGTGGAGTACCTGCGCTACCAGATCGCCCGTGAGATCGGCGTCACCCAGGACTGGGCCGTGGTCATCGTGGGGATCGGAAACCTCGGTCACGCGCTGGCGAACTACTCCGGCTTCGGTACTCGCGGATTCCGCATCGTCGCCCTGCTCGACGCCGACCCGAAGTTGGTCGGCGAGCGGATCGGCGACATGGAGGTGCGCGACTTCGCCGAGCTCGAGGCGATCGTCGAGGCCGACCGGGTCTCGATCGGGGTCATCACCACGCCCGCCGGTCCGGCCCAGGAGGTCTGCGACCGGCTGGTCGCGGCCGGGGTGACCAGCATCCTGAACTTCGCGCCGGTGGTGCTGTCCGTGCCCGACGGCGTCGACATCCGCAAGGTGGACCTCTCGATCGAGTTGCAGATCCTGGCGTACCACGAACAACGAAAGTCCGGAGAGGCGGCGCTCCCCCAGGTGCCCGAACTACCAGCGATGAACGGTCTGACCGATCTGCCGAGCGTTGGCGGGGGTGTCGGCGCATGAGCTACCTGGTCGTCGGCATCTCCCACCGCAGCGCGGACATCAACGTCCTCGAGCGGGTGGCGCTCGATCCGGACGCGGCGACCAAGCTGGCCCTGACCGTCAAGCAGAGTCCGGCTGTCGCGGAGTCCGCCGTGGTGGCGACCTGCAACCGGACCGAGGTGTACGCGACCGTCGATCGCTTCCATGCCGGCATGGACGAGGTCACCGCGATCCTCGCCGACGTCACCGGCGTACCGCTGCTGGATCTGGCCGAGCACCTCTACGTGCACTTCGAGGAAGGTGCCGTCGCGCACCTGTTCCAGGTCGCGGTCGGGCTCGACTCGATGATCGTCGGCGAGAGCCAGATCCTCGGCCAGGTGAAGGAATCGCTGCGCTTCGGGCAGGACCTGGAGACGATCGGCACCGACCTCAATGCCCTGTTCCAGCACGCGTTGCGGGTCGGCAAGCGGGCTCGCGCCGAGACCGGGATCGACTCGGCCGGCCGCTCGGTCGTCTCGGCCGGACTCGAGGCGGTGGGCGGCTTCGAGGGCCGCCGCGCCCTGATCGTCGGCGCCGGCTCGATGGCGTCGTTGGCCGCGCAGACCTTGCTCAACGGCGGCGCGCAGAGCGTGGTCATTGCCAACCGCAACTATGAGCGCGCGGTCGCGCTGACCGATCGCATCGGCGGTACGGCGATCCAGCTCGCGGAGGTCCCGGTGGCCTTGGCCGACGCGGATCTGGTCGTGTCGTGCACCGGCGCGCGGGGCGTCGTACTGACCGAAGAGATGATCCGGAACGCGGCGGACGGGCGACCGTTCGGTGTGCTGGATGTTGCCCTGCCACGGGATGTTGCGCCCGAGGCGGCCCGCATTCCCGGCGTCACGCTGGTGACCCTTGCCGACCTGGCCGGGACGGCAGGCGGCAGTGAGCACGACATCGACGAGGTACGACGGATCGTCGGCGAGGAGACCGGAGCGTTCGAAGCCACCCGGCGGGCCGCATCAGTGGCACCGACCGTGGTTGCGCTGCGCGCGATGGCGACCGAACTGGTCGACTCCGAGCTGGCCCGGTTGGAGCGCCGGCTGCCGGGACTCGACGAGACCCAGCGGCACGAGGTCGCGCGGACCATCCAGCGGGTGGTGGACAAGGTCCTGCACAACCCGACAGTCCGGGTGAAAGAACTCGCGGCCGATCCGGGCGGACCGACGTACGCCGATGCACTCAGGCAACTGTTCGCCCTCGACCAGGCGACCGTGGACGCCGTGACCACTCCGAAGAAGAGCCGAGGTGAGCAGGCATGATCCGGCTCGGAACGCGCCGCTCCGCCCTTGCAACCGCGCAGTCGACCTTGGTCGCCGACACACTGCGGAAGCTGGGTCACGAGGTCGAGCTCGTCCTGATCACGACGACCGGTGACGTGAACCGGGCGCCGGTCGAGCAGATCGGCGGCACCGGAATCTTCGTCAGCGCATTGCGCGACGCCCTGCTGGCCAACGAGATCGACATCGCGGTCCACTCGCTGAAGGACCTGCCGACCGAGCCCGTCGACGGGCTGGTCGTCGGCGCGACCCCGCTCCGCGAGGACCCGCGCGACGTACTCGTGGCCCGCGACGGCCTCACCCTCGGTGAGCTGCCGCCGGGCGCCGTGGTCGGCACCGGTTCGGCCCGGCGGGTCGCGCAGCTCGAGGCTCTCGGCCTGGGCCTGGAGCTGACCGGGATCCGCGGCAACGTTGACACCAGGATCTCGTTGGTGGTCGACGGCAAATTGGACGCGGTGGTGCTTGCGAGGGCAGGGTTGTCCCGGTTGGGACGACTCGCCGAGGTGACGGAGACCCTGGATCCGATCCAGGTTCTGCCGGCGCCGGGACAAGGTGCCCTGGGCATCGAGTGCCGCGCGGACGACACCGAGGTACTGGCCGCCCTGGCGCAGCTGGACGACCCGGCCACGCGCGCGGCGGTGACAGCGGAACGGCAACTGATGGCCACCCTGGAGGCAGGGTGCACGGCTCCGGTCGGTGCGCTCGCCGAGGTGGTCGACGGTGAGGACGGCCCCGAGCTGTGGCTCCGGGGCGCGCTCGGCCAGGACGACGGCGTACGGCGGCTCTCCGCGAACGGGCCGGTGGACGACCCGGTGTCCCTGGGCAAGCGGCTGGCGAACGAGTTGCTGGAGCGGACATGACACCGGTACGGGGTACGACGGCAGCGCACAACTCGGGGCACAATTCTGGCCACACTTCCGGGCACGAGCACAAGACGAGCAGTACGAGGACGAGGGCGAAGGCAGACGTGAGCAGCGCTAAGACAGCCACCGCGGCATCCACGACACCTCAGACCGTGCCGGCGAAGGCGGCCGCCACCAGCACGGTGAAACAGACCAGACCGCTCGGCCACGTCACGTTCGTCGGCGTCGGGCCCGGAGACCCGGCCCTGCTGACCCTGGCCGGCCGCGACGTGTTGGCCAACGCCGACGCCGTCGTGGTCGAAGGGCCCGAGCACAACCCGTTCCTGGCGTACTGCAAGCCGGGTGTCGAGATCGTCGACGGCTCCGGGACCGAGGGCAGCCGGGCGCTGAAGGTCGCCGCCCGCGCCCGCCTGGTGGTGAAGACGGCCAAGACCGCGGCGAACGTCGTACGCCTGCTGACCGGTGACCCGTTCACCTTCTCCAGCGGCGCCGAGGAGGCGGCCGCATGCAAGAAGGCCGGCATCGGGTTCAACGTCGTGCCGGGTGTCAGCGAGGTGAGCGCGGTTCCGACGTACGCCGGAATCCCGCTGACCATGAAGGCCGACCGTGAGGTCACCGTCGTCGATCTGGCCGAGGCCAAGCTCGACCTGACCCGGCTGCACTGCAAGCAGACCCTGGTTCTCCTGAACGCGACCGACGTTCTGAAGGACACCGTCGCCGCACTGGTCGAGGCCGGCTTCGACGCCACCACACCGGTCGCCGCGACGGTCGGCGGTACGACGACCGCCCAGACCAGCGTCGTCGGCACGCTGGAGACGATCGTCGCGGACCTGCGCGCGGCCAAGGTGACCGGCGAGGCCGTGATCGTGGTCGGTGCCGTGGTCGAGCAGCGTGAGTCGCTGTCCTGGTTCGAGACCAAGCCGTTGTTCGGCTGGCGGATCCTGGTGCCGCGCACCAAGGACCAGGCCGGTCCGCTGATGGACCGCCTGCGCCGGTACGGCGCGATGCCGGAAGAGGTCCCGACCATCTCGGTCGAGCCGCCGCGCAACCCGCAGCAGATGGACAAGGCGATCCGCGGTCTGGTCGAGGGCCGGTACGAGTGGGTCGCGTTCACCTCGGTCAACGCGGTCAAGGCGGTCCGCGAGAAGTTCGACGAGTACGGGCTGGATGCGCGGGCCTTCTCCGGGCTGAAGATCGCCGCGGTCGGCGACAAGACCGCCGAGGCGATCGGTGCCTGGGGCATCCGTCCCGACCTGACCCCGACCGGTGAGCAGTCCGCCGCCGGTCTGGTCGAGGATTGGCCGCCGTTCGACGAGGTGCTGGACCCGATCAACCGGGTGTTCCTGCCGCGGGCCGACATCGCCACCGAGACGCTGGTCGCGGGTCTGACCGATCTCGGCTGGGAGGTCGACGACGTCACGGCGTACCGGACCGTGCGGGCCGCTCCGCCGCCCGCGCCGACGCGCGAGGCGATCAAGTCCGGCAAGTTCGACGCGGTCGTGTTCACCTCGTCGTCCACGGTGCGGAACCTGGTCGGCATCGCGGGCAAGCCGCACGCGTCCACGGTGATCGCAGTGATCGGCCCGGCCACGCTGAAGACGGCCGAGGAGCACGGGCTGCGCGTCGACGCGATGGCCGAGTCGCCGTCGGCCGAGGAGCTGGCCGACGCGCTGGCCCGGTTCGGTGCGGACCGGCGTGACACGATGGTAGAGGCCGGTGAACCGGTCACCCGTCCGTCCGAGCGCCGCTCGGGATCTCGTAGGAAGAGCTGACATGCCCGGATTCCCGGAAGTGAGGCCGCGGCGGCTCCGGCAGTCGGCCGCGATCCGTCGACTGGTCAGTGAGACCACGATCGAGCCCCGGCAGCTGATCCTGCCGATGTTCGTCCGGGAAGACGCGCGCGAGCCGATCGAGATCTCGTCGATGCCGGGAGTCGTGCAACACACCCGCGACACCGCGCGGAAGGCCGTGCTCGAAGCGGCCCAGCTCGGGCTCGGTGGCGTGATGCTGTTCGGCGTACCCACGACCAAGGACGAGGTCGGGTCCGGGGCGCTGGATCCGGACGGGATTCTGAACGTCGCGATCCGGGACGCGGTCGCCGAGGTCGGCGACTCCTTGCTGGTCATGTCGGATCTGTGCCTGGACGAGTTCACCTCGCACGGGCACTGCGGCGTGCTCGACTCCGAGGGCCGGGTCGACAACGACGCGACGCTGAAGATCTATGCCGAGATGGGCGTCGCGCAGGCGTCCGCCGGTGCGCATGTGGTCGGCCCGTCCGGGATGATGGACGGTCAGGTCGGAGTCGTTCGTACGGCGCTGGACGCGGCCGGGTTCGTGGACACGGTCATTCTGGCGTACGCCGTGAAGTACGCGTCGGCCTTCTTCGGACCGTTCCGCGAGGCCGTGGGCTCTTCCCTGCAAGGCGATCGGAAGACCTACCAGCAGGACGGCGCGAATGCTCGCGACGCCCTGCGCGAGGTCGACCTCGACGTCGCCGAGGGCGCCGACATCGTGATGGTGAAGCCTGCGCTGGCCTACCTCGACATCATCCGGCAGGTCCGGGACCACGTGAACGTGCCGGTTGCGGCGTACAACATCTCCGGCGAGTACGCGATGGTCGAGGCCGCGGCCGCGAACGGCTGGATCGACCGCGACAAGGCGATCCTGGAGACCCTCACCTCGATCCGCCGCGCCGGCGCCGACACCATCCTCACCTACTGGGCCGCCGAGGCCGTCCACCTCCTAGACCGCGGGTAGACGGTCTTCGCCGCCTGGTTCCGGTTTGGGGCGGGGCGGCGTACATTCGGGATGTGCGCGCCGTAGATTACGGCGCTGGCGGTCTGCCCCAGACCTGGCGGCTCCCACACGCGGCGGGTTTGTGCTTGGGGCTGGGTCAATGTCTTCCTATCGCGGCGACGGCGTCCTCGAGTTGTGCTCCGCCCCTGATCTCCTCGCTGTCGAGACCGGCGTACTGGAGTTGGCGATCCGGGTTGTTCCCTGTGCCTTCGCCGGCCTCGCCGGGGCCGGAGCTGGTGGCGGCATGGTGGTTGTGTCTGATCGGGTCGTCGAAGAGGCCGATCGGCTGCAGAAACAGTACGGTGAAGGTCCGCGGCTGCTGCCATCCGGTACGGACGCCGTCGTGTGTATTGCGGACAGCGCCAGCGATGCGCGCTGGCCGGGCTGGGGGCGCGAGCTCGCAGCCCTTGGTCTGCGAAGCATGCTCAGCCTTGAGCTGTCCGCGCGCAGCGCCGGACTGGGCGCGTTGGTGCTCTACGCGCCGGACCCGGGCTGGTTCGGCCCCACCGAGCAGTGCACGGCGGTCGCGGTCGCGCGGCATGCGTCGGTGGCGATCGCGGCCAGACGCCAGGAGTCGCGGCTTCGCCGGGTGATGGAGTCGCGCGGCGTGATCGGCCGGCTCCATCGCGATCTCCTGTCTCCGCTCCGCGACGTTGACGGCAGAATCCGTCGCTGACGGGGTCTGCCGGGGGAGCGGTGCCGACCGCCCCGGCCGGGTATGGCGCCCTCCTGCCGTATCCGGCGGGGGCTTAGGCTCCTGCGTGCGACCGCGGAGACGACCGGTTCGCCAGGGGCGGCGTGTGGCCGCTGCTGCGTGCGGTGTGGAGAGGGAGTGCGGTCGTGCCGGAGCATCCGTCGAACGAGGAGCTGATCGGCGTCGCGGAGAAGGTTCAGGCTCTCCGCAGTCTCGTAGCTGACGCCGGCAGGCAACTGGCAACGCTCAAGGCCGAACTCGAGCTCTCCGACGCTGATGCAGAGGTGGCGACGTCGCGGCAGGAGCAGGTGGCGATGCTCGAGGAGCTGCACACGACCCTGACGGCGAACCTCGAGGCCACTGATCGCGGCCTTCGGGACGCGCGCACGGACATTCGGGATCCGCGCGGCCGCGGGTGAGATCTGGGTGATACGGGGGTGAGATGTAGTCAGCGCACTCTGGTGGCACAGGGGAGAGCTGATTGGGGAGGTGCCTGGTGGAGGATCCGGCGGGATTCAAGGCCGTGGATGCGGTGTCGGGGGACTACTTCGTGCGGTTCCTGGACGCTCGGCGGGAGATCGCGGGGGAGCTGGACACCAAGGCGGTGATCGCCGGGTTGCTGAATGTGGCACCGGGGATGAGCGTCCTGGACGTGGGGTCGGGTACGGGCGACGACATCACGGCGATCGCCGGGGTGGTGGGGACCGACGGTCGTGCGGTGGGGGTCGATCTCAGTACGGCGATGGTCGACGAGGCTCGGAGTCGTGCGGCGGAAACGCCTGTGGAGTTCCTTCAGGGTGATGCGGGCAACTTGGCGTTCGACGACGCGACGTTCGACCGGACCCGCGCGGAACGGGTACTGATGGCGATGCCCGAGCCGGAGAACGCCGTCCGCGAGATGGTTCGGGTGACACGACCCGGTGGGGTGGTCGTGCTCTCCGAGATGGACGCAGGCACCATCTTCATCAACAGCTCGGACAAGGAGTTGGTACGCCGGTTGGTCCGCGGATTCACCGACGACCTGCCGACCCCGGACGCGGGCCGCCGCCTCCAGCGCATGCTGATGGCGGCCGGCCTGGAAGACATCCGCCTGGTCACCACGGTGATCCAGAACTCGGTCGCCTTCATGCGCCTGCTCTTCGCGAACCGTCTCGGCAAGATCGCCGGCGAGCTGGAGGCCAACGCCTTCTGGGACGAGCTGGAACAAGGCGAACGTGAGGGCTGGCTCTGCTCCGGCGGCGTCAACTTCACCGTCGCCGGCCGCAAGCCCTGATCAGCTCCACGCTAGCGCTGGATGGTGTAGTCGGATTGGGTGAAGCCGGCTTTGAGGGTTCTGGTGGCGTTGTGGGTCAGGGGGATTTCGGCGCGGAGGGTGGTGAAGAGGGGGATGCCGGCGCCCAGGAGGACGGGGGCGGTGGTGATGGTCAGCTCGTTGAGGAGGTTGGCCTCGAGGAAGGTGTGGATGACGGTGGCGCCGTCGGCGTAGACGCGTTGGGCGCCTCGATCGTTGAGGGTTTCCACCAGGGCGTCCAGGGTGCGGTGGACCAGGATGCGTTCGTCCGCGTCAGGGGCGAGGGTGGTGCTGAGGACCTCTACGTGCTTGCCGTCGTACGGCCAGACGTCGAAGGTGAGTGCGGTTTCGTAGGTGTTGCGGCCCAGTACGACGGTGTCGATCGACGCCATGAACTCGTCGTACCCGGTGTCACCGGCGTGGGCGGCACGCTCGGTAAGCCAGTCGATCGAACCGTCGGGGCGAGCGATGTACCCGTCGAGACTGACCGCAATGAAGACCGCCGCATGGAAACTCACCCACCTATCTTTCCACGGAGCGTGGCGGCGGACCGGCGGTTCCCTCCAGTGAGTGGGCGCACGGCAACAGAATCTGCCGGTCGTAATCCCCGTCCGGATCGGTCAGCAGTGTCGTCAACAACCGCACGGCCCGGCGCCCCATCGCGTTGCGGGGGATCTGGAGGGTTGCCCACGGCATCGAGCTGATCTCGTTCTCGTCGTCGACCAGCAGTACGACGGACAGGTCGCCGGGCACACTCAATCCCCGCAGGCTGATCATCGCCGCGAGCACCCGGAGCAGGCTGACCGACTCGACCAGGATCGCGGTCGTCCCGGCCGCCAACGCCTGATCCAACCAGGCGGTGGTCACCCCGGACGGCTGGTCGAACACCGGTGACGGCACCGGCAGATCGAACCGCTCCAACGCCCCGGCGAACCCAGACCACCGATCGACCTGCGGCTCGTCCCGCTCGGCCTCGCCGAGGTAGGCGAACGCCCGATGCCCCAACGCGACCAGATCGTCGACGATCTCCCCGGTCGCGGTCCGATAATCGCCACCCACATAACTGATCGACGCGCCCGGCACCTCCCGATGACCGACGTACACGAACGGATACCCCTCGAACGCGAGCCGGGCGAGATCCTCCCGATCGGCATGATGACCCAGCAGCAGACTCCCGGACGCCTGCCGGAGCCGATTCGTGTCGTCCGCGAAGATCCGTCGTACGCCGGCCTCGTCGGGAGCGGCCGTGAACAGGACGAGGTTGCACCCGTCGACCGCCGCCTGCTCCTCGATCCCGCGCAGGAACTCGAAGTAGTAGTCGCGCGAACTCGTCGGGAAGATCGGCTCGAACGTGTGCACCCCGAGCAGATGCGGGCTCGTCCGGGCGACCGGCCGCCGCGGCCCGGTCGGCGCGTACTGCAGTCGCCGCGCCGCATCCATCACCCGGCGCTGCGTCCCCGCGGAGATCCGACCCAGGTCGGCGGTCCCGTTCATCACCATCGAGACGGTCGACTGTGACACGCCGGCCGCCTTCGCCACGTCCGCCTGCCGTGAAGCCGAGCGCTTCATGCCGCCTCCCCTCTGGGCCACCCAACGATGCCACCTGCCCCGGTCAGTTCGCGCCGGAGGTCGTCGTACGCAACCTCTTGGACGGCGACGCCCGTGGCGGCCGCGGCCGCTGCCGCGCACCCGGCCGCCTCACCGACGGTCATGAACACAGGCTCCATCCGCACCGAGGAGAACGCCACATGCGACGCCGAAACGGCCGCCGCGACGAGCAGATTCGTGCACTCTTCAGCACGCGGAACGATCGCGCGATACGACACTCCGAACGGCCTCGCCAGCGGTGTCTGCACGTTGCCCTCGTTGCGCGGATGCCCGTCGACGAGCACCCGCTTCGCGTTGTGCGAGTCCATCACGTACGACGCGACCGCGATCGGATCGGGTACGACGGTCCGCCCGGTCGCCTCGTGCTGGGTGATCACATGCCCAGCCACCATCCGCCGACCCTCCCGGATGTAGAGCTGATGCGGCCAATGCGACGTCGTCTCGAACTCACCCGGTGCCAACCCGAACGCGCCCGTCGCCTCCCGAACCTTCGCCGGCAGGTCAAGCGAGGTCGAGAGATAGTGCAGCAGGCCAGCCTGGTAACGGACATGGTCCTGGAACAGCGCTTCCCGGCGTACGTAATCGCCCTCGGGCCATCCGTCGCTCGCCCCGATGTGGTCGGAGGAGAACGCGCCGTGGTTGTTCATGTCGAACACAGTGCCATGCACCCGCGTGGTCCGTCCGAACAACTCGTAGACGCCGGCCTCGATATACCGACGCAACAGCTCATACCGGGACGCGTCGTACCCCTCGGGCCGGGGGAACGGCAGCCGTCCCGGCCCATCCGTCACGTGCAAGCGGAAGTTGTACGCCTGCACATGCCGATCGCCGGACCCGATCGGCCCGTGCGGCTCGGCTGAGATCCCAGGCAGCAGTCCACTCGACGGCTGCCCCGGTACGAGGTAAGGATCGACCGGTCGCTCGAATTGGTGGTTGATGCTCCGCTGCACTCCTGCCAGTGGTTCGCCGTACACATCGGTCGCCTCCCGACCGACGGCGTACGAAACCCCAGCAGCGGCGAGCAGATCCCCTTCGTACGACGCGTCGATGTAGACCTTCCCGCGGTACGTCGATCCGTCGTCGGTGCGGAGCTCCGTGATGCGTCCACCCGGCCGACTCACCTTTGCCAGGTGACGTCGGCGGCGAAGCACGACCCCCGCATCGACCAACCAGTGCAGGAAGATCTCCTCGGCCACACCGGCCTCGACCTTCCAGTGCGGACTCGGCGCCTTGTACGCGGCAGCGACCTCCGCATAGAACGAGCGCGCCAACCCGCCGATGGCCGCCGGATTACCGACGTCGGTCTCACCCAGGCCGGACGCGGTCATGCCGCCGACCCGGTCGTCGAACGCGAGCAGAACGACACTCAGACCGGCCCGGGCGGCCCGGACCGCGGCGGTGACTCCGCCGGAGGTCGCGCCGTACACGACGACGTCGGCGTCCAACTGGTCGGTCGGCTCGGACGCGGGCGGCAGCCGGTGGTAGTGGAGACCTTCGAGAGCTGGCGTCATGCGAACCGTTGTATCACTCGATCTGCTGATAATCAGCAAATACTTCACGACGCCGAAATGCGCCTGCAACAAGGTATTGACACGAGGCGGCAGTCCGAGCGTACGGTGATCCGCAACTCCCCAAGACTGAAGATGCTGAACTATTAGCAGATATGAGGACGTGTTGTGAGCGATCGTGAGCTGAGCACCAGCCTGCTCGTGGTGGGCGGCGGTCTGGGTGGTGTCGCGGCAGCCCTGACCGCGGCCAAGCTCGGGCACCAGGTGCTGCTGACCGAGGAGACGAGCTGGCTGGGTGGCCAGCTGACGTCCCAGGCGGTGCCGTCCGACGAGCACCCGTGGATCGAGAGCCGGCACATCTCGTCCGGCTACCGCGACCTGCGCACCCGGATCCGCGACTATTACCGCCGCAACTACCCGCTGACTCCGGCCGCCGCGGCCGAGCCGAGGCTCAATCCCGGCCTCGGCAACGTCAGCCGCCTCTGCCACGAGCCCCGCGTCGGTGTCGCCGTGATCGACGAGCTCCTCATGCCGTACATCTCCGCCGGCCGGATCACGGTCCTCTACAACCACGTCCCGATCGCAGCGACCATCGACGGCGACCACGTCACCTCGGTCACGCTGGACAGCAACGGCAACCGAGTCACCGTGACCGCGCCGCTGATCGTCGACGCGACCGAGCTGGGCGATCTGCTCGAGCTGGCCGGCGTCGAGCACGTGCTCGGCGCCGAGGCGCAGAGCGAGACCGGCGAGCAGTTCGCCGCCGAGACCGCGGACCCGATGGACCAGCAGGCGATCACCTGGTGTTTCCCGCTGGAGTACCGCCCCGGCGAGGACCACACCATCGACCGGCCGGCGTCGTACGGCCACTGGAAGACCCACGTCGACCCGTTCTGGCCGAGTCCGCAGCTGTCGTGGCGCAAGATCGACATCCGCACGATGGAGGGCCGGGACAACCGGATCTTCGAGGTCGACCTGGATCTCCCGCATGCCGCCGACCTGTGGCACTTCCGCCGGATCCGCGCTCGCAGTCAGTTCGACCGGTCCGTGATCGATACCGACATCTCCCTGGTCAACTGGCCGAACGTCGACTACTGGGAGTCCGCCCTGATCGGGCCGGGCACCGACAAGGACCGCGCGCTTCAGCGCTGTCGCGAGCTGTCCCTGTCGTACCTGCACTGGATGCAGACCGAGGCGCCGAACCACGAAGGCGGCCAGGGATACCCGGGCCTCAAGCTGCGTCCGGATCTCACAGGTACGGCAGACGGCCTGGCGATGGCGCCGTACATCCGCGAATCCCGCCGGATCCGCGCGCGGAAGACGATCCTCGAGCAGCACGTCGCCGTCGTGGACCGGCCCGAAGGTGAAGGCGCCGAGTTCTTCGCCGATGGCGTCGGTGTCGGCCACTACAACATCGACCTGCACCCGAGCACGGCCGGCGTGAACTACGTCAACCTCGAGGTGTACCCGTTCCAGATCCCATTGGGTGCGCTGATCCCGCAGCGGGTCCGCAACCTCCTGCCGGCGAATAAGAACATCGGCACCACCCACCTGACGAATGGTTGCTATCGGCTCCATCCGGTCGAGTGGAGCATCGGCGAGGCCGTCGGTGCGCTCGCGGCCCAATGCCTGCGCACCAACTCCGAGCCGCACGCGATCGCCGACGCCGTGAAGCAGACCGAAGATCTGCAACGCACCCTCACCGGTACTCTCGGCGTGCCAGTGAAATGGCCGGACGACATCGCCCGCACCCGCCCGTCGCAGGCATCCAACCCGACCCCGGTGCACGCCGCACCGGAACGCCGCGTGAAAGCCAGCTGATGGATCACGACTACGACGTCATCATCTACGGCGCATCGCTCGCCGGGATCATGGCTGCCACCAGACTCCAGCTCAGGGGCTACCGCAGCCTGGTGCTGGAGCCGACCGGGCACGTCGGCGGCATCATCGCCGGCGGCCTGGTGAAGAGCGACACCCCGAACACGCTGGCCGCGCTCGCCGGCCTGACCCACAGCCGCTTCTTCCAAGGCATCGGAGCCGCGTACGACGCCGATGGCGGACCGGACGGCCCGCAGTACCGCTTCGAGCCGAAGGTTGCCGAAGGCATCGCCCAACAACTCCTCGACGATGCGAAAGCCGTTGTCCTGGTCAACGAACGCATCCACGGCAAGGACGACGTCGAGGTCCGCGGCGACCGGATCCAGGCCGTCCGCACCAGCGAAGGCTGGCGACGGGCTCGCGCCTTCGTGGACGCGTCGTACGAGGGCGACCTGCTCGCTGCCGCCGGCGTCCCGTACGCGGTCGGTCGCGAACCGGCCAGCCAGTACGACGAACCCCTCGGCGGATTCCTGCCCGACCGGGCCTATCGTCGGCAGTCCTTCCGGCCGAACACCTTGTATCCGGTCAAATCCGTGCCGACCGAGAAGGCCGGTGCCGGCGACGACAAGACGCAGGCGTACAACTTCCGTGGCGTGCTCGACACCGGCCCGGACCGGATGCCGTTCGAGCAGCCGGACGACTACGACGCGAAGCTCTACACGTACCTCGGTCAGTTGCTCGAGCAGCGTGGCTTCCACGGGCTGTCGGACATCGTCACGCACACCGCTCTGCTGCCGAACCACAAGTACCAAACCAACCAAGCGCAGTACATCGGCTTCGATCTCCCGGGTGCGTCGTGGGACTACCCGGATGGCACCTGGCAGCGCCGGGACGAGGTGATCGCGAAGCATGTCCGCTGGCACCGCGGAATGCTCTACTGGCTGGCCAATGATCCTTCGCTGCCGGAGACGTTTCGGGCGGATACCCAGAGGTTCGGGCTCCCACCGGACGAATTCATCGACAGCCCTTATGGACAAGGGTTTCCGCATGCGCTCTACATCCGGGAGGCGCGCCGGATGATCGGTCAGACCGTGCTCACCCAGCACGATCTGCGGAAACCCGGCAACACCAAGGCGACTCCGGTCTGCTGCTGGAACTACGGCATCGACTGCCACATCGTCCAGTACTACCCCGAAGGCGACGACACGATCGTGGGCGAGGGAACCGTCACCGGTACCGAGAAGAACGGCCCGGTCGACCTCTACCAACTGCCGGCCGAGGTGCTCTTCCCGGCCCGCGGCGGGATCGGGAACCTCGTCGTACCGATCTGCTTCTCGGCCAGTCACGTCGGCTACCTGTCCGCGCGGATGGAGCCGAACTACGGGATGCTCGGCGAGGCCGCGGGGGAGCTGCTGGCTCAGTCGCTGCGGACCGATCAGGCCGTCCAGGACTACGACTACCCGGCGCTCGCCGCCGCCCTGACCGAGCACGGCAGCGTCCTGAGCCTGCCCGAGCTCGACTGACCCTAGGAGAAAAGCCATGCAGTCCAACAGGCGGCAGTTCCTCACGCTGAGCGGCGTCTCGTTGCTCGCGGCAACCTCCGGGACCGTGCTGGCGGGCTGCGGTGGATCCGACGACCCGGGCTCGGCGGCGCAGGCGGCCGCGAAGGCGACGCCGCCCGAGTATGTGCCCTACGGCCTGGTCAAGCCGGATCTTGCGGGGACGGCGAAGGGCGTCATGCCCGCGTTCTTCAAGTACCCGCGGAAGCTGGTCGACGCGTACCAGGACAAGCCCGGCGCTGGCGCCGGCGACGTCAAGATCCTCACCAACATGTTCAATCCGGCCCCGCCCGGTGTCGGCAGCAACGCGTACTGGAAAGCGCTGAACGACCGCGTCGGCGCGAACCTCGACATCACGATGACCCCGGCCGCGGACTACGTCAGCAAGCTGTCGACGGTGGTCGCCGGTGGTGACCTGCCGGACATCATGATGATCGCGTCGAAGTTCCCCAACCGCGGCGAGATGCTGAGCAAGCTCTGCGCCGATCTGACCTCGCACCTGTCCGGGGCAGCGATCAAGGACTATCAGTTCCTGGCGAACCTGCCGACCGAGTCGTGGTTCCCGACCATGTACAAGGGCGGAATCCACGCGATTCCGATCGCGCGGTCGGTGATCGGCACGATCCTGTTCAGCCGCGTCGACCTGATCAAGGCGCGCTCGCTGAACCCGGAGCCGGCCAGCTACGCCGAGTTCGTCGAGGTGGCGAAGGGCCTGACCGATGCCAAGGGCAACCACTGGGCGTTCGGGGCCAACAAGGGTGTGAGCACGTTCATCGGCAACATGCTCGGCGTACCGAATGTCTGGAAGCTCGACGGCGGCAAGTTCGTCTCCGAGCTGGAGGTCCCGGAGCGCAAGGAGGCCGTCGCCCGGACGGCCGAGCTCTACAAGGCCGGCGTCTTCCACCCCGACTCGCTCGGCGGCAAGCTGAACCTGCGTGACCTCTTCGGCAACGGCACGGTCGCCCTGAACGCCGACGGGTACGCCGCCTGGGACCTGATGGCCGACACGTACGGCGTCGACGTCGGCGGAATGCCCGTGCCCGGCTTCGACGGTGGCAAGCCCGTGCAGCGCGAGGGCGCCGCGATCTTCGCGCTGACCGCGTTCAAGAAGGCGGGCGACGACCGGGTCAAGCAGATGCTGAGGATCTGCGACTGGCTGGCCGCGCCGCTCGGGACGAGCGAGTACATGTTCCGCCGGTTCGGTGTCGAGGGCGTCCACTACACCTGGAAGGACGACAAGCCCGAACGGACGTCGGTCGGCAAGACCCAGGTCAGCCTCCCGCTCGAGTACGTCGCGGACGCGCCGCACATCCTCGGCCCGTCGAACGAACAGCGCGTGCGCGTGCAACGTGCGTACCAGGAGAAGATCGTCCCGAACCTGCTCGCGAATCCCGGTGCCGCGCTCTACTCCGCGACCTCGATCAGCAAGTCCGACGAGCTCGACAAGCTCATCAACGCCGCCGAGCTCGACATCATCTCCGGCCGCAAACCCCTGAGCTCGTGGGACGACGCCGTCGCCACCTGGAAGAAGCGCGGCGGCGACAAGATCCGCGAAGAGTACGCGAACCAGTGAGCACCCGGGAACGACCCAAAGTCGACCTGTCGCCCACCTACAACCAGGCGGGCGCACAGGTCTACGACACCAGCAAACCCCCGAAGAAGAACACGCTGTCGGGGTGGCAGAGATTCCGGCGCGATCGGTTTCTTCTGCTGATCGGCCTGCCCGGGATCGTGCTGCTGGTCCTGTTCCACTACATCCCACTGCTGGGGAACGTGATCGCGTTCAAGGACTACCAGCCCTATCTCGGCATCACGGAAGCGCCGTGGGTGGGTCTGGACAACTTCCGAGTGGTGATCGACGGCGATCCGGATTTCGTCAACGCCCTCGTCAACACGCTGGTGATCTCGTGCGTGCAGCTCGTCCTCGTCTTCCCGGTGCCGATCGCGCTCGCGCTGCTGCTCAACTCGCTGCTGAGTGAGCGGCTCAAGCGGATCGCGCAGTCGATCCTGTACCTGCCGCACTTCATGTCCTGGGTGATCGTCGTCGCGATCTTCCAGCACATGCTCGGGAACGCCGGTCTCTACAACACCTGGGCCCGCGTCCACGACCTGCCGATCCTGAGCATCATCGGGAACCCGAACCTGTTCATCCCGCTCATCACCGCGCAGGTGATCTGGAAGGACGCCGGCTGGAGCACGATCATCTTCCTGGCCGCGATGTCTCGCGTCGACACCCAGCTCTACGAATCCGTTGCCGTCGACGGCGGCGGCCGGCTGCGGCAGCTCTGGCACGTCACCCTGCCGGCGATCCGGCCGGTGATCGTCCTGCTGCTGATCCTTCGGCTCGGCGACGTCCTGTCGGTCGGCTTCGAGCAGATCTTCCTGCAACAAGGCCCAGTCGGACTCGATGCATCGGAAGTGCTCGATACGTACGTCTACAACCACGGCATCGTCGGTGGCGCATGGGGTGTGGCCGCCGCGGTCGGCCTGGTGAAGGGCCTGATCGGCACGATCCTCGTGCTCGGCGCCAACAAAGTCGCCCATCTGTTCGGCGAAAGAGGGGTGTACGCGAAGTGGTAGCCCTGATCAGCGGTACGGCGCCGCCCAGCAAACCGATGCGTGGCGCGAAGGGCGTCGTACTGATCTTCGCCTGTGCGCTCGTGATCGTGCCGTTCCTCGCCGTCATCTCGACCTCGTTGGCCGACCAGCAGCAGATCACCAGCTCCGGGGGATACGTCCTGTTCCCGCATGATCCGTCGATCGCGGCGTACGAGGCGATCTTCCGGGGTGGCGTGGTCACCCGCGCGACGATCGTGTCGATCCTGCTCACCGTGATCGGGTCCGGGCTCTCGATCGTCGTGGTGGTGTCGATCGCCTACTCGCTGTCCCGGCCTGGTTCGTGGGGTCAGCGTCCGTTGCTCTTCCTGGTGCTGTTCACGTTGTTGTTCAGCGCGGGCATCATCCCGAACTACCTGCTGATCAAGGAGCTCGGGCTGATCGACTCCTACTGGGCGTTGATCCTGCCCGGCCTGACCAGTGCGTTCCAGATCATCATCGTCCGCGCCTTCTTCCTCGACGTACCGGCCGAGATCATCGACGCCGCGCGGATCGACGGCGCGAACGAGCTGCAGATCCTCACCCGGGTGATGCTGCCCTTGTCGAAGGCGGTCGTCGCCGTCGTCGGCCTGTTCAGCGCGGTCGGCTACTGGAACGCGTACTTCAACGCGATCCTCTACATCAACTCCCCCGAGAAGTGGCCGCTCCAGCTGGTCCTGCGTACATATGTCGTCGACAACACCTCCGTCGGCGGCGATCTCCCCGGCGAGGTGATGCCGCCGCAGCAGTCGCTGCAGATGGCGATCCTCGTCGTCTCGCTCGTTCCGATCTGCCTGGTCTACCCCTTCCTGCAACGGCACTTCGCCAAGGGCATCGTGCTGGGCGCCGTGAAGGGCTGACCTCCTCAGAGAGAAAGGTCCGCCAATGCCTTCCGAGGAATCCCCAGCAACCCGTCGCGGTCTGGTGAGCCGCCGTACCCTGTCCGTCCTCGGCGTCACCGGCCTCGCCACCGCCGTCGCTACCCAGCCGGCTCACGCCGCCGCCACGAAACACACCGCCAGTACGGCTACCGCGACCGTTGCGACCCTCCGCGCCACCCCTGGCAGCACCGACGGCGAGCAGCTCCTGCTGCTCGGCTACTTCGCCGACACCCCGGGTCTCGGCGCCGGCGTCGTCTACTGGGACGCCGACGCCACCGAGCCCGACGACGGCGGCCTGGTCTTCGCCGTCGCCGGTACGACGACCGGACGCTGGAAACGCCCGTACGCGAACGAGATCGACCTCTCCTGGTACGGCGTCACCGGCGCGGGCACTGTGGACGACTCACCCGCCCTGCAGCGCGCGGTCAACGCGCTCACCCGCGGCGGGACGATCACGATCGGCCCAGGCGTCGTACGTCTCGAGCACACCATTACCGTCACGCGCGTCCCGGTGACCTTCAAAGGCGCCGGCGCGAGCGACGAGTTCACGTCGGGTACGCAGATCCTGCTGGCGACCGGATCACTCGACGGATTCGTCCTCTCGGGGGTGCACGGCGGCGGGTTCCGCGACCTGCAGATGCACGGCGAGAGCCTGACCGGCGGCGCGATGATCCGGACCCAGTTGGAAGGGGCCATCAACAACTATCTGCTGTCCTTCTCCGACTGCCGGTTCATGGACGGCTACAACGGCGTGATCCTGCGCAGCGCCAACACCGTCCGCTTCCGCAACTGCGTCTGGAACGGATTCACCGGCCAGCAGGTGATCCTGCTCAACGGCCAGAACGACGTGTCCCGGGCCGATCCCGTCGAGTTCGTCCAGTGCGCGGTCGCCGCCGGTACGGCGAACCCCACGGTCGACAACGTGGTGATCGACGGCCAGGGCGGGTCGATCAAGTTCATCGCGACCGCGATCCTGTTCGGTCATCACGGGATCTGGATGCGCAACACCACCGGAGCCGCCGGCCCGAAGTTCCTCTACTTCGAGGGTGGCGGCTTCGAGAACGGTCACGGCGTACCGGTGTTGCTGGAAGCCGGTGCGCAGGCCCAGTTCATCAACACCTACATCTCGGCCGACAACGAGTCGGACGCGATCCGGGTGAGCTCGGGCTTCATCGGTACGGCGACGTTCGCGAACTCGGTGATCCGCGGCTGCGGCCGGCACGGGATCGACATCGGCTCGACCCGGATCACGGTCACCGGCTGCCTGATCGGCAACAACGGCCGGCTGGCGCATCCGTCGTTCTCGCAGCCGATCACCGCAGTCGCGTCCTCCGCGGCGGGAGTGCGGATCACGACCGCGGCCCCGCACACGTGGGAGACGGACGATCGCGTCACGCTGCAGGGGGTCGGGGGAGCCGTTGAGCTCAACGCGGCCTGGCCGATCGCGGTGGTGAATGCGACGTCGTTCGACCTGGTGGGGGCGTCGCTCGCGCATCCGTGGACGTCGGGCGGTCTGGTCTTCCGCAACGGCTCCGGGATCAACATCCGCCCGACGGCCAGCCGGCTGGTGATCACCGGGAACGCGATCGGTGGACTCTCCGAGGGCACCAACCGGCAGGAGTACGGCATCGTCAACCGCAGTTCCGACGTACTTGCCGCTAGCAACGAACTCACCGGCAACATCACCGGTCCGTACCTGACCTACGTGCCCGCCCGCTTCACCAACAACAAGGGCGTCGAGCAGACCGACGGCTGGCTCACCCTGCGCCTCCCGGCTGCGGTGACCGACGGCGCGTACGACTTCAGCGATCTCCTGTACGTCGACGGTCGGCCGATTCTCGTCACCCGGATCGCGCGATCGGTCGGCGCCGGGTCCTGCAAGGTCCGGCTCGAGGCGAACGGCACCCCGATCGGGGGCACGGCCATCGCCGTCGCCACCGCGGCGCAAGCGACCAAGCTGGCCGCGCCGATCGGTATCGACGGGACGGCCGCGCCCGTGCGGCTGCAGGTCCGCGTCAGCGAAGCCGCAGCCGCGTCTGGCCTGTCAGTCCAGTTCGGCTATCAGATCCAGGCCTGATCAGCCTCAGTAGCCGGTGACGTCGGGCCAGCTGAGCTCGACGCCATCGGCTACCAGGCGCGCCTGGAACTCCGCGAGCAGTCCGGCCGTGTTGCGGACCGCGCGCGGGCTGACACCGCGGTCCAGGCAGAAGGCTGCGAGCGCACCGGCGGCCTCGCCCACATTCCACTCGACCGGGTGCAAGCGGTAGCAGCCGTTGGTGATGTGGGTGGTGCCGAGGTTCTTGTTCGCGGGCAGCAGGTTCTCGACGCGTTGCGGGATCAGCGCGCCGAGCGGGATCCGGAACGGGCTGCTGGCCACGTCGATGTAGTTGTCGCCGCCGGTCGACGGGTGCAGGTCGATGCGATACATGCCGATGCCGACGCTGTCGTCGTACTCGACCGCGCCTCGGTCACCGCGCACCGCGACCGAGAGGTCCTGCTCGACGATCGTGTACTCCGCCTTGATCCGCCTGGACTCCCGGATGTACGGCGCCTGCGCCAGACCATCGGTGGATCCGAGCAGATCGCCGCGCAACCGCAGCCCGGGGAAGCCCGCGCCGCCGTCCTCGCGAGGCGCTTCGGTTTGCAGCCAGTAGAAGACCGACTGCGCCAACTCCTTGGCCGCGGCCAGCTGCTTCGCGGCATCCGGTACGTCGATGACCGCGCCCTCGAAGTAGTCGATCATCGGCCAGTTCACCAGGCAGATGTCGCTGGCGTACGCGCCCGGCCGGAAGTGCCGACGGGCCGCGATCCGGCGGAAGGTCCACAGGTTCGTGTCGCCGCCGCTCTGCCGCTGGTCCGCGACCACCTCGAGCGGATCGTCGTCAGGGTTCGGGGTGAACGAGCGGTGCGAACTCTCCAGCGTGCGCGGATTCGGTGCTGTCCACGAGAGCAGCCGATCACCCCAGAACGAGGGCTGGTAGTTCCGCCAGAAGGCGTAGTTGGCCGGCTTGTCCCCGACGTGGTCGCCGTCCACGTGATCGACCGTGAAGCAGTACGAGACCGCCTGCATGTTCATCGGTTGCGCCTGGGTCGGTCCGCTCGGCTCACCGGTCTCACTCTGCGCCTCGAAGCCGGTGACGTACTCCGTGCCTGTCAGCGGCAGCAGCTCGCCGGTCTCGGTCGCATCGAGGACGTACGGCGCGGACACCGTCAGCTGCTCGTCGGTATCGCGGTGCCGGACCGTCACGGCGGTCACCCGATCGCCATCGGTCTCCGCAGCAATGGGCACGTACGGCTGGAGGATCCGCAGTCGACCGCCGGCCCGGTACGGCGCGAGCATCGCTTCAAGCACAGCCAAGGCCACGCGCGGTTCGTGACAAAGCTTGGAGACGTAGCCAGCGCCCGGGTTGAGATGTGGTTGGGCTCGCGATGCTGCGGTCAGTGGGTAGTGGCGGCGGTAGTACTCACGGATCCCGTCGCGCAACGCCCGGTACGACGCGGTGACGCCGAACTGCTCGACCCAGGTGTGCTCATCCGGCGGGACCGCCTGGCTGGTGAGCTGTCCGCCGAGCCAGTCGAACTCCTCGGTCAGGATCACCGACCGGCCGGCACGCAACGCGGCCAGCGCCGCGGCGACTCCACCGAGGCCACCGCCGACGACGAGAACATCTGTATGCATTTAGCCACCTTTGGGCGTAGTAAGTGTGGTTCCCTCAGTCAGTTCGCACGGAAGCAACAGCTGCCGCTCGGTCGCGGTGCCGCTCAAGATCGCCTCGAGCAGCTCCACCGCCCGCAACCCCATCGCTCGCCGCGGCACATGGAATCCACTGAACTCACGATCACTGGCAACCGGCCGGGTCGAATCCCCGAGCGCCACCACCGACAGCTCAGTCGGTACGTCGATACCGCGCGCCGCCGCGGCCGCAAGCAGGGCGATGGCGTCAGCTCGCTCTTCGACGAAGACGGCGGTGATCTTCCGCGCGACCAGCTCGTCGAGAAGCGCCGCCGGATCGCTGCCCGGCAGCTGCACCGCGCGTGAGCCGGCGGCCGCACGGAACCCCTGGAGCCGGTCGGCCGAGGACTCGGCGCCGACACCGGGGCCGGCGAAGGCGAGCGCGCGGTGGCCGAGGGACTGGGCTCGCTCGACGACTGTCCGGGTCGCGGTGGTGTAGTCGGCGCCGACGTACGGGACGGGTCCGCCGGCGTCGTCGCGACGGCCGACCGAGACGAACGGATACCCCTCGGCGATCAGGCGGGCCAACTCGTCGGACGGGACGTGGCGACCGAGGAGCAGACAGCCGTCGGCGATCCGGAGTCGGTTGTTCTCATGGAAGATCCGCCGTTGACCGGACGTCACCGGCGCACTCGTGAACAACAGCAGGTCGAGCCCGAGCCGCTCGGCGCAATCCTCGATCCCGGCCAGGAACGGGTGATAGAAGTCCGCGCTGGCGCTCGGGAAGACGGACTCGTACGTGAAGACCCCGAGGATCTGATTGCGCTGCTTGAGCATCCGGCGCGCGAGCGGATCGGCCTGGTAGCCGGTCTCGCGAATCACCTTGAGCACCCGGTCGCGGGTCTCGGCCGGAATCCGTGCCGTCGCGTCGCTGCGGTTGTTCAGCACCAGCGAGACGGTGGTCTGGCTGACCTGCGCCAGCCGCGCGATGTCACGCTGGGTGAGTCGGGTGGTCGCCTTCTCCGGCATGGAACCAATCCTCCGCGCGGTAATACGCATTGCCGGGAACCGTAGAACGCCTCGGCAAGCGTCGTCAAGCCTCTGACTCGTGCTGATAATTCGAATTACTATTACCGACATCCTGATCGCCGGAGCGGCTCTTGCGGCCGGCCGGCATCCCAGGTTAACTTGACCGGCCGAGGGAAACGGTTTCCGGAACCTCTGCAGGTACCTGACGCCGAGTACGGGGAGCCCACAGGATGTTGCTGATGGCAACTGATTGCCGATGACGGGTGCGCGCGTGGCCGTGGTGGGGATCCACGGGCACGGCTCCACCCACGTTCGGAACGTGCTCCGGCTGGGCGGTCGGGCCGAGCTGGTCGCCGTCGCCGATCCTCGACCGGCGTCGGACCTGCCGGCCGGGGTGGAGGTTTTCGCCGGTCTGGAGGAGCTGCTGGCGGCAACCAAGGTCGACGTGGTGATCATCAGTACGCCGATCCAGACGCACGTGCCGCTGGCGGAGTTGGCGATGCGCGCGGGGGCCGACGTACTGCTGGAGAAGCCACCGACGGCGTCGTTGGCCGAGTTCTCGCAGCTGTCGGCTGTGGCTGCGGAGACCGGACGCGCTTGTCAGGTTGGGTTTCAGGCCCAGGCGTCGTTGGCCACGTTGCAACTCGCCTCGATGGTCGCGGATGGCCGGCTCGGTGAGATTCGCGGCATCAGTACGACGGGCAAGTGGGTGCGCACGGCGCAGTACTTCCAGCGCGCGCCGTGGGCCGGCCACCGGGTGCTCGACGGCGTGCCCGTGGTCGACGGCGCGGTGACGAACCCGTTGGCGCACTCGACCGCGGCCGCGTTGCTGCTCGATGGGTCGTCGGGGGTTGACGACGTACGGTCGGTCGAGACCGAGCTCTACCGCGCCAACGACATCGAGTCCGACGACACGTCGACCGTCCGGATCGTCACGGCTCGTGGTACGACGATCTTGATCGCGGTCACGTTGTGCGCGAGCGAGCACCTCGACCCGGTCGTGATCGTGCACGGGTCCGAGGGGCGCGCGGAGCTGCGCTACCTGACGGACACCTTCGAGATCCATCAAGGTGGCTGCATGACCTCGCACACGCTCGAGCGCCATGACCTGTTGGAGAATCTACTCGCGCATCGCGCGGATCCCGCCGTACCTCTGTATGTGCCGCTCGCGGCCACCGGCGGCTTCACCCGCGTCGTCGAAGCGATCCGCACGGCACCCGACCCTCGCGTCATTCCGTCCGACCTGATCCGCTGGGAAGGCGAAGGCCCCGACCGCCATCCGGTGGTCCTCGACGTCGAAGACTGGATCGATCGGGCCTCGGACTCGCTCTCACTGTTCAGCGAGCTCGGCGCGCCGTGGGCCGTCCCGACGACTCGCTGAGGTGAAGCGAAGGGTGCCCTAAGTCGCTTAGGGTCGGGGTATGTCGGAGCCGGTGTTGCAGATTCCGTTCGAGGACGCGTTTCGGTTCGATCCTTCGCCGACCTTCGCCGAGTTGCGGGAGAACCGGCCGGTCGCGCGGGTGCGGACGTTGGCCGGTGCCGAGGTCTGGTTGGTGACCCGGTACGACGACGTGCGGATGGTGCTCGCGGACCCGCGGTTCTCCCGGGCGGCGGTGGTCAAGCAGGGAGCGCCGCGGGTCGCGTTGGCCAAGCCGATGCCGAACAGCCTGACCACGACCGACCCGCCGGAGCACACCCGGCTGCGCAAGCTGGTGTCGACGACGTTCGCGCACCGGCGGATCGAGCGGACCCGGCCGTGGGTCGCGCAGTTGTCGGCGCAGCTCGCGGCGGATGTCGCGGCCGCCGGGGACGGTGCGGACATCCGGCAGTTGGTGGCGTTGCCGTTGCCGATCCAGGTGATCTGCCAGCTCCTCGGCGTACCGTATGCGGACCGCGAGCGGTTCCGGGAGTGGACCGAGCTCGGGTACAGCATGAAGATGGCCGAGAAGGATCTGGTCGAGGACGCGATGACCAG
Source organism: Kribbella sp. NPDC055071 (assembly GCF_053608045.1). Classification (NCBI taxonomy): domain Bacteria; kingdom Bacillati; phylum Actinomycetota; class Actinomycetes; order Propionibacteriales; family Kribbellaceae; genus Kribbella; species Kribbella sp. NPDC055071. The sequence continues at coordinate 28,049 of NZ_JBSGUS010000036.1, read as the reverse complement.
TCTGATCGCGTACATCGAGGACCTGGTCACGAAGAAGCTGGCGAACAGCGACCGCGCGGCCGAGGACCTGCTCGACGAGCTCGTCCGTGCGCGCGAGGAGGGTGATCGGCTCAGCCAGGACGAGCTGATCTCGTTCGGGGTGAACCTGCTGGTCGCCGGCCACGAGACGTCGGCGAATCAGATCTCGAGCTGCGTGGCAACCCTGCTGCGCTGGCCGGAGAACTGGGCGAAGCTGGTCGCCGATCCGTCGTTGGTGCCATCCGCAGTCGAAGAGCTCTTACGGTTCAACCGCTTCAGCGAGGTCGGCCAACTCCGGGTCGCCGTGGAGGACCTGGAGCTCCACGGCATCCACATCAAAGCCGGCGAAGGCGTCATGGCCGCCCTCAACTCCGCGAACCGCGACCCCCGCGCGTACGACGCCCCCGACGAGCTGCGGCTGGACCGCCCAGACAACAAACACCTCTCCTTCGGCTTCGGCCCCCACTTCTGCCTAGGCGCCCAACTGGCCCGAATAGAACTCCAAGAGTCCCTACTGGCCCTAGTACGCCGTTTTCCGCACATGAGCCTGGCCAAACCGGCCGAGGAGCTCGCATGGCGGCGCGTCCTGGTCAGCGGACTCGCCGAACTACCGGTGAACCTCGGGCTCGACGACTGAGGTGGGTGGGCCGATCTCCAGGCCATCACAATCCGGACCCCCGGTGCAGGTCAGGCGTGAGTCCGCCGCTGCACGGAGATTGTGATGGCCTGGAGCCCGGCCTTCGTTCAGTTTTGGGAGGTGAAGGCCAGGCCGTGTTCGGCTTCGTACTGTTCTATGAAGCGGGCGGCCATGGGCTCGCTGGAGGCGATGGCGTCGGCCAGCCTCTTTGCGGTGCGTTCGTGGCCTTCGGGCCAATCGGAGAGGAGGGCCCAGGCTCGGGCTCGCTTCTTTTCGAGGGCGGTGGGCTCGGCGGCCGGCTCTTCGACCTTGACCGACTCCATCACCGGCTTCTCGACGACCGACTCGTCCACGACCGACTTGCGCGGTTCGGGCTTCGGGGTCGTGATGAGCGCCGGCGGCTCGGAGTCGACCGGCTCGGCGAACGGCGACGGAGCCTGCGGCTTCTGCACCAGCGGCTCGGCCTTCGGCTGCGGCGCCAACGGCCGCAGCTTCGGCGCCTTGGCCGACCCGTTGCCCTGGGCGCCGTTCTGGACGACGTGCTGCGCTTCGCCCTCGTCCTCGACCACGACCGCCTCGGCGACGGATTCGTCGGGGTTGCGGTCGTAGGGCAGGTAGTCGACCGCCATCAGTTCGCCGGTCCAGGCGTCCTCGTCGCGCAGTGACACGCCACTGTCGACACGGATCTGGCGCGGCGTGCGCTGATCACCTTCGAGCACCCAGACGGCTGCCCGCAGATCGCCACGGTCGTCTTCTTCCGACGGCTCCGGCGGCGGCGAGATCGCCTTGGTCAGCTTGTTCGTGATGACCTCGTAGTTGATCCGCTCCTCGAGCATCCCGGCCAACCGGTCCGGGTCGTACGTCGTCTCGGCGATCTTGGCCAACCGCTCGTCCTGGTGCTCGGAACGGATGTACTCGGCAACGGTCCCGGCGATGGCTTCGCGCCGCGACTTGTTCCGGATCTGGTGGTGGGCCGCACGCAGGCTCTCGTACAGGCCGTACCCGTGCTCGATCGCCAGCGACCGCGCCAGCCAGGTGACCCGCGGCTCGCAGGCCCACTGGATCACGCCGTACACCGGGCCGGTCTCGCGCATCTGCCCGGCGCGACGCAACGAGTCACGACGACGGGCCGAGCTGTGGATCAGCCAGAGCACATAGGCGAACGCGGACAGACCACCGAAGCCGAAGGCGAGGAACCGCTCCTCCGGCCGCCAGTGGCCGATCACGTTGAAGACGACCGCGACCAACGCTGCGAAGAACGACATCGCGCGGTAGGCGTAGGCCTGCTCACCCTTGCGCCGGCGCAGGTCGGCCAGAGCGGCGGTGGCAACACCACCGAGCTCGAGCACGGCGACCGCAGGGGTGACGAGGATGATCTTGAGGAGCGGCGAGAAGCCGGTCTCCGGCCAGGGGATGTGGGTCACGCCGGCCCAGACCTGGCCGACAAGTGCGGCAGCGGCCGCAGTGGCGTAGAAGGCGTAGGCGACCTTGTCAGCACCGGTAAGCGGTACGTTCGCCAATTCGCCAGTACTGGTGTTGCTGGTGTTCTCCTGCAAGACGTCGTCTCCTGACCGGTTTGGGCTCTCCGGCAGTTCGCGGGCTTGTGGTACGGCGGCCCCAACCCCCGAAAGGACACAGTCCCAAGAGGGCGCTGCATGAGGCTACCGGTTCCCGGCCCCGATAGGGGAGGCGAATCCGGAAACGTCTCGAACCTCCCCACTCCGATCCCGGTTCACACCTGCTGAATGCGTGCAGAGTTGATGAATCGTGATCGCGTGAAGGGAAACCTGCTCGGGCATCGACAGCCGCTGTACGGAACGACGTTGCGCAGTACTCGTCCGGGCGAGAACGTCGGGCGAGAAGTTCACAGGAAGTCCCCAGGGAAAGTGGAGGCAGACCCAGGGCTGGTTCCGGATGCTGGGGAATATGAGGTGGAAGTGGGGGTTGGCGACGCGCTCGTTGAGTGTGCGGGTCGCCGCGGCGATGGTGGTCCTGGTCGCTGTGGTGGGCATCCTGATCAGCGTCCTGACGACAGCCGCCATCAGTTCGTATCTGACCAAGCAGCTGGACGCCAAGGTGGCAGCGACGCAGGGCCGGGCGGTCGGCGCGGTGGACCATGGTGGTCCCATCCTGGGCGACGGCCCCCGAGGCCAGGACGCGGGTACGATCACCGCTCTTGCCGAGCCGACGTCGTCGGCTGTCGCCGGTAACGTCATCACGGCAGACGGGGCGGTCACCGATCTCTCCGACCAGGTCCTCGCCGTACTCAAGGACGTGCCTGTCGATGCGGCCAACAGCAGCGTCGACCTTCCGGGGCTCGGGCAGTACCGCGTACACGCGACGCAGGCCCAATCGTTCACGGTGATCACCGGGCTGCCGACCAAGGACATCGACGACACGATCGACAGCTTGATCGGGTGGGAGGTGCTCTTCGGCAGCGTCGGCGTACTGACCGCGGGCGGAGTTGCCGTGCTCGTCGCGCGCCGGCAGTTGCGTCCGCTGCGTCGCGTCGCGCAGACCGCGCGCGAGGTGGCGAGCCTGCCGTTGGACACCGGTGAGATCGGGATGACCGCGCGCGTACCGGAACAACTCACCGACGAACGGACCGAGGTTGGTCAGGTCGCGGTCGCGCTCAACACGATGCTGGGGCATATGGAGAAGGCACTCGACGCCCGGCATCGCAGTGAGGTGCAGGTCCGGCAGTTCGTCGCCGACGCTTCGCATGAGCTGCGTACGCCGCTCACCACGATCCATGGGTATGCGCAGCTAAGTCTCCGTCAGCAGGATCCCGAGTTGTTCACCTATGCGATGGGCAAGGTGATGGTCGAAACGACCCGGATGGCATCGCTCGTCGAGGACCTCCTCCTGCTGGCCAGGCTCGACGCGGGCCGGCCACTCGATCGCCGGCCGGTCGATCTGAGCCGCCTCGCCCACGACGCGGTCACCGATGCCCGGATCGTTGCCCCCAGCCACCAGTGGGAACTCAGCCTGCCCACCGAGCCCGTCGTCGTCATCGGCGACGAGCAACGCCTTCACCAGGTCGTCGCCAACATCCTGAGCAACGCGCGCCGGCACACCCCGTCCGGCACCACCGTGCAGGTGGCCATCGCACTGGAGGACCACTCCGCCGTACTCACGATCCACGACAACGGCCCCGGCATCCCCGCCGACCTGCAGCCCGACGTCTTCCGCCGCTTCACCCGAGCCGATTCCTCCCGCACCCGGGACTCCGGCGGCGCGGGTCTAGGTCTCTCTCTGGCTCAATCCATCGCCCAGGCCCATCAAGGCACCCTCACCCTCACCTCAACCCCCGGCGACACCAACGTCACCCTGGCCCTACCCCACTGAGAGCTGAGCTATTTCGTGGGTTGGCCCCTGAAATGCGGGGTTGCGGACCCTGCATACGAGTGGGGAACCCCCGATTTCAGTGGCAGACCCATCAATTTCAGTGGCCTACCCAGGAAATCGGGCCGGTGGGGTGGAGGTCGTTGAAGCTAGGCGGTTTTGACCATGCCGCCGTCGATGAGGTGGTCGGCGCCGGTGATGCTGGCGGTCACCGGTGAGCAGAGCTGGACGATGAGGGCGGCAACCTCCGCCGGCTCGATCAGGCGGCCGGTGACCATGCCGGTCTGCTGGGGAAGCGCGGCCAGCAGGTCTTCGTGGGACATGCCGAACTGGCGGGCGAGCTGGCCGCCGTAGCCGTCTGGATTCAGCCAGAGGGCCGTAGCCACGGGACCCGGAGACACGGTGTTGACCCGGACACCTTGCGGGCCGAACTCTTCCGCGAGGGCCTTGCCGAGCGCGGTCACCGCGGCCTTCGCGGTCGCATAAGGAACAGGACCGGTCGAGGGGAGACGGGCGCTGTTCGACGAGACGTTGACGATCGCACCGCGTTGCCGGATCAGGCTGGGCAGGGCCGCGCGCGTGATTCGCACGACCGCGAAGTAGTTGAGGTCGAACAGCGTCTGCCAGCTGGCGTCGTCGAACCCCAGGAAGCCGTTGGCGACCTCGCCGTCTCCACCGCCGGCGTTGTTCACCAGGAGATCGAGCTCGCCGACCTCCGCCAGTGCCGCCTCGACCGCCTGCTGCGGCCCGTCGGGCGCGGAGAGATCAGCCTGTACGACGAAGGCCCCGGTCGCCTGCAGCTCCGGCGGATTCGTCCGGGCGACCGCGACCACGCGGACCCCTTCGTCGATGAGCTGCTGGACGACGGCCAGGCCGATGCCCCGGCTGGCACCGGTCACGAGTGCGGTCTTGGCTTTCAACTGCAGGTCCATGAGGACTCCCGATTCGCATCGAAGGTGATGCGACGAAGGTACTACTTGCAACACGTATGACGCAAGTAGTGTGAAAAAGGTGTCCGCGGAGTAGTATTGGAGTCATGAGTGACGTCGCAGAACGCCCGTTGCGTGCCGATGCCGCCCGGACCGTGCAGGCGATCCTCGAGGCGGCCGAGTTCACGCTGAACCGCAAGCCGAACGCGACGATGGAAGAGATCGCGGCCGAGGCCGGGGTGGCGCGTACGACCGTGCACCGCCGGTTCGCCACCCGGGACGCGCTGGTCACCGCCATGGCGGTCTGGGCGGCGCAGCAGATGCGGGATGCCGTCGAGGCGGCGAAGCCGGATGCGACCCCGCCGCTGATCGCGCTCTACATAGCGACCGAGAACGTCCTCGAGGTCAAGCTGTCCTGGGGATTCGCGATCAACGTGACACTTGCCCCAGGCAACGAAGCCGACCGGCTCAAGAAGGAGCTGGTCGACCGCTGCGACCAACTCTTCGTCCGGCTGCACGACGCCGGCATCCTGCGTCCCGCCGTCGACCCGATCTGGGCCCGCCGGGTCTACTACGCGCTCCTGCATGAAGTCTGCGAGAGCCGCAACGCCGAGCCGGACCCCCAATCCACCCAGGAGCTGGCAACCCAACTGGTCGACACCCTCCTCCGCGGCGTCGGCGCCCCCAACATCCAGCTCTGACCGACCACCGGCCCGCCCACCGCCCACCGGCCCGCCCACCGACCCGACCACAGACCACCGGCCCCGACCACCGGGCAGCGGCTTCCTCGCCTCGCTAGACCCGACTTTGTGCACCAGATCCGCGTTTTGCGCGCTGCGGCGTACGGATCTGGTGCACAAAGTCGGCCTTCGAACGGCTACTTCGTGCCGAAGCTGTAGATGGTGGTCGACTTGTAGGTCTGGCCCGGCCGCAGGACCGTCGACGGGAAGTTGGCGTGGTTGGGCGAGTCCGGGAAGTGCTGGGTCTCGAAGGCGAAGGCGTCACCTTGGCGGTAGGCCTTGTTGCCGATCCCGAGGAACGTGCCGTCGAGGAAGTTGCCGCTGTAGAACTGCACGCCCGGCTGGTCGGTGTGGACCTCGATCGTGCGGCCGTGCTCGGGCTCGGAGAAGCGACCGGCCAGACGCAGGCCGTTGTGGTCGGGCTTGCCGGCGATCACGAAGTTGTGGTCGTACCCGCGGCCGAAGATCAGCTGCTGGTGGTCACCGCGCAGGCGGGCGCCGATCGCGGTCGGCTTGGTGAAGTCGAACGGCGTCCCCGCGACCGGAGCGATCTCGCCGGTCGGGATCAGGGTCACGTCGACCGGCGTGTACTTCGCGGCGTTCAGCTCCAGGACGTGGTCGTAGATCGTCCCGTTGCCCTCGCCGAGCAGGTTGAAGTAGACGTGGTTGGTCAGGTTCACGATGGTCGGCTTGCCGGCGACCGTGGCGTGGTAGTCGATCCGCAGGTTGTCCCGCTTGTCCAGCGTGTACGTGACGGTGCTGGTGAGCTCACCGGGGAAGCCCATCTCGCCGTCCGGGCTGACGTAGGTGAAGGCGACGCCGACGGCCTTGTCGGTGCGGACGACCACCGCCTTCCAGACCTTCTTGTCGAAGCCGAGAGTGCCGCCGTGCAGGGCGTTCTCGCCGTTGTTGATCGGGATCTGGTACGACGTCCCGTCGATGGAGAACTTGCCCTTGGCGATCCGGTTGCCGTACCGGCCGATGGTGGCGCCGAAGTACGGGCTGAGGGCGGCGTAGTCGGGCAGGTTGTCGAAGCCGAGGCTGATGTTGGCGGTCCGGCCGCGCCGGTCCGGCGTCTCGACCCGCTGGATGGTCGCACCCCAGGTCAGCATCGAGATCGTCACCCGGCCGTTGGTGAACGTGTACACGTCCACCTTCTGGCCGTCCGGCGTCGTACCGAACGGGTCCTTGCGGATCTCGAGCTTTCCGTGCTGTTCGCCCATGGCGGCCAACTTATCCGGACCGGCTGCGGCGTGGGTGGCGGCGTCCGCGGTGCTGCTCAGAGCGCCCGCGGCGGCGGCACCCAGACCCAGGGCGCCGGCCGTCCGCAGGACTTGGCGGCGGGGCAGGTGATCGGGCATCGCAATCCCCTCAATCGTTGGAAATTAGTCGGCGAGAACGCTCCCACCAACCGACCTGGGCACGATAAGCACGCCAGTCCAGTGTTTGGAATAGTTCGGAACGGTGTGAATTCGTCCGATGACTGAGCGAGCCTGGAAAGCCTCGCGGCCGGTTGACCAGATCGGTCCGGTACCGGCCTCGATCGGGTCTGCCGCGGTACGGCGCTCCGCCGCGAGGATCACCCTATGAGCCGAACCGCACTGATCGTGATCGACGTCCAGGAATCGTTCCGCGCCCGCCCGAACTGGCAGCTGGTGAACCACCCAGATATCGCCGACCGGGTCGGTCGCCTCGTCCGCGCGGCCCGGGATCAGGGCGACCTGGTCGTCTGGGTCCTGCACACCGAGCCGGGCACCGGAACCGTCTTCGACCCGGCGGGAGACCATGTCCGGTTGATCGAAGGACTCGAGCCGATCGATGGCGAACCGGTCATCACCAAGACCTCTCACAATGCCTTCACCACAACGAATCTGCAGCAGATCCTGACCCAGCACGGCGTCACCAACCTCGTGATCAGCGGCATCCGCACCGAGCAGTGCTGCGAGACCACGACCCGGGTCGCATCCGACTTCGGGTACGAGGTCGTGTTCGTCACCGAGGCGACCGCGACGATGCCACTGCCGCACTGGTCGCTGTCGGCGGACGCAGGTGTCGACGAGGTCATGGCCGATCCGCGGACCTTGAGCGTCGAGGCCGTGGTCGAGCGGACCGAATACGCTCTGGCCGGCCGCTTCGCCACCATCCGGACGCTGGACGAACTGACCGCCGTACCTGTGTCATCCTGACCGGATCATGACTACCCGGGTCGTCTTCCTGTTGGTGCCGAAACTGCACCTGCTGGATCTGGCCGGGCCGGCCCAGGTGTTCTCGACCGCGAACGACCTCGGTTACGGCTACGACTTGAGCTATGTGGGCGAGGTCGACGAGATTGTCACCGCCCAAGGGGTGCCGGTGAAGGCCCGGCTGGAGTGGCCTGAGCTGGGTCCGGACGACCTGGTCGTCGTACCCGGCTGGCGGTCGCCGCGGCTGTCTCCGGTGCCGCCGATCGGGCCGGAGATGCGGCAACGGTTGCGGAGTCATCACGCGGCCGGGGGATCGGTGGCGAGCGTGTGCTCCGGCGCCGACGCGCTCGGTGCGGCCGGTCTGCTGGACGGACGTCGCTACACCACGCACCACGACCTGACCGATGAGCTGGCGGCCCGGTACCCGAAGGCGACGATCGTGCGGGATGTTCTGTACGTCGTGGACGACCGCATCATCACCTCCGCCGGGATCGCGAGCGGGATCGACCTCGCGCTCCATCTGGTCGCGGTCGAGCGAGGTGCCGAGGCGGCGGCGCGGGTCGCGCGGCAGATGGTCGTGTACGCGCGCCGCAACGGCGAGGAGCTGCAGGAGAGCGCGATGCTGCGGCACCGCGGTCACCTGAGCGATCTCGCTCATCGCGTGCAGGACCTCATCGACGCCCGGTACGCCGATCGCCTGCTGCTCAGCGATCTCGCCCAGGTCGTTGGTGTCAGCGAACGCACGCTGACCCGAATGTTCACGACGGCGACGGGTCTGACCCCGCTGCGGTACCAGCAGTTGCTCCGGCTGGAACGTGCCGAACACCTGATCGGCCACGGCGCCACGATCGAAGCCGCCGCCCGCGCCGTCGGCTTCGAAGACGCCCGCATGCTCCGCCGCCTCCGCGCCCGAACCCCTGAGTCTGTAGCCGGTTGAGGGGGTGGGCCTTGGCCCACCCCCTCAGCTCGTTACCGCGCCGCTGCAATCAGCTTGGTGGTGGCGGCACTCAGCTGGCCGGTCAACAGCAGGTGTTCGGCATCGGAGGTGAGCTTCGACGTCGGCTCGGTCTGGTTCGGCCCGATCTTGTTCTGCGCCATCCACCGAACCGCTCCGACAACCGCGTCGTCATCGGCGAACGTGTCCACCTTCGTGTGCTCCAGGTACTTGGCCGATTGGGCCAACGCGGCCTGCGCGATGGTTGCCTGCGGCCCCGACCAGTCCTTGACCGACAACGCCACGCTGGCAGCGATACCGGCAGCCAGTGCGTACGCGTCGTGCTTACGCAGCAGGGTGTTCCGAGCATCGGTCAGCTTCTGCCGGGCCGTCGCCTGGGTGGTCAGACCCCATCCGTACGGATACTGCGGGTCGTAGGCCGCGTCCCCGACGTTCAAGGGTTCCTGAGCCTCGGTCCGCGGCCAGCTGACCGGAAGCCTTCCGGTAAAGGGCCTCTTGCCGAACAGTACGTCGGCCACACCCTCACCCTCGGTGCCCGGCAGCCATGACGCCACGACCGCGTTCATCTCGCCGAGCTGGTCCGCGATGACCTGCGGCCGACCGGACACGATCAGCACGACGCACTTCATCGCGGCGCAGACCTTGTCCACAGCAGCCTTGTCGGCGGCCGAGAGGGACAGGTCGTGACCGTTGCCCACGTCACCGATTCCCTCGGCGTACGGGCGCTCACCCACGACGACCACGCCGACGTCGTGACCCTCGAGCGGTGCGGATGCGTCCGCGCTGAAGGTTGCCGTCGGCACCACCTGCTTGATCCCGTCGAGGATCGTCGTACCGGTGGTGGTCGCGCCCGAACCGCCCTGCCAGCTGATGCTCCAGCCGCCCATCTGGTTACCCAGGTCGTTGGCGTTGCTCCCGGCAACGTAGACCTTCGACGTGGGTGCCAAGGGCAACAGGTTGCCGTCGTTCTTCAACAGCACCTGAGACTTGGCTGCCGCCTCACGGGCGACCGTGCGGTGGGCTGCCGATCCGATGTCGGCGAGGTTCGAGGTGTCGGCGTACGGGTGCTCGAACAGGCCCAGCTTGACCTTCTCGGTGAGGATCCGCTTGACCGCGTCGTTCACCCTGGCGATCGGGACCCGACCGGCCGTGATCTCGTCGGTCAGCCCCTGCGTGAAGCCCTGGTAGTTCGTCGGCACCATGATCATGTCGAGGCCGGCGTTGATCGACGTACGAATGTCGCTCGCGTAGTCACCCGGCAGCTGGTCGATCGCCTGCCAGTCGCTGATCACGAATCCGTCGAAGCCCATCCGCTGCTTCAGCACGCCGTTGATCAGCTCGGCGTCACCGTGCATCTTCACCGGCGTCGCGCCGTCGATCGACATACTCGAGTACGACGGCATCACGGTGCCGACCCCGAGATCCACAGCGGTCTGGAACGGCGGCAGGTGCAGCGCCTCCAGCTGGGCTCGCGTGACCTGCGTGATGCCCTGGTCGATCTTGTACGAACCGGTGGTCGAGCTGCCGTACGTCGTACCGCCGTCGCCGACGAAGTGTTTCGCGGTGGCCAGCACGTGGTTGTTCTGGGCGAGCTGGCCACCGTCGGCCTTGCCCTGCATGCCGGTGATCACGGTCGCCATCGACTGGACGAGCGCGGGGTCTTCACCGAATCCTTCGTACGAGCGTCCCCAGCGGTCGTCCCGAATCACGCAGACGCACGGCGAGAAGTCCCAGGGGATGCCGGTCGCCCGCACCTCGGTCGCCGTCAGCTCGCCGGCCCGCTTGGACAGGTCCGGGTCGCGGGTGGCGCCCATGCCGATGTTGTGCGGGAGGATCGTCGCGCCGACCACGTTGTTGTGGCCGTGTACTGCGTCGACACCGTAGATGAGTGGGATCTGCAGCCGGGTCGCCTGGGCGTTCAGCTGGAAGTTGTCGATCATCGCGGCCCAGGCGGCCGGGGTGTTCGGCGTCGGCACCGAGCCGCCGCCGGAGAGCAGCGAGCCGAGCGCGTACGACGCGATGTCGGTCTTGGACCGGAGTGCGTTCCGCTCGGCCTGCGTCATCTGGCCGACCTTCTCGGCCGTCGTCATCCGCGCGACCAGGTCGTCGACGCGCTTCTTGATCGGGAGCTTCGGGTTCAGGTACGGAAGGTCGTGTGCGTTGATCACCACGAGCGGCTGGGTCGAAGGCGCTTTGGCGCCGGTCACCGTGAGTTCGAGCGGGATGGTCTCCGCGGCCTCGGCGGTGTGGTCCTTGCGCGTGGTGACGGCCACAGTCTGTGAGGTCCCGGACGCCGTACCGGCTGGGAAGGTGATCGTGCCGGAGACGGGTGTGTAGTCGTCGGCGCTCGCACTTCCGGTACCGGTCTTGTAGTCGACGGTGACGGGCTCCTCGAGCGGAGTGCTGCCGGTGGTCGCGACGGAGACCTTGACCTGGGCGGTGCCGCCCTCCTTGACCGGGTAGACCCCGGCATCGGTGACGACGCTCGCCTTCAGCGCCGGGTCGGCCTTGCCGTAGACCTCGACCTGGTCGATGTCGAACTCACCCGGCGAACCCACCGGCATCGTGATCGCGTAACCCCACATGTGGGTCAGGTTGAGGACCTGGTCGATGCCACCAACCGGTTGGTAGTCGCTGCGGTAGACCAGGTCGCTGAACGGGATCTCGACCAGGTGCCAGCCCTGCCAGTCGTCGGTGAAGCTCGTGTTCCACAGCTCGGAGGCCTCGGCGTTCGCGCCGCCGTCCTTGATCTCGAAGAAGATCCGCTTCCCTGAGCCGGGTGGCAGCGGCGCGGTGTTCTGCCCGTACCACCAGAACCGGATCCCCTTGTGCGCCGACCAGTCGCCGGGGTTCACGTCGTACGTGACGTCGTGGCTGAAACCGCCGTACCCGCTGATGTTGTAGGTGCCGTGCAGCACCTTCTCACCCGACGGCGCGTCGGCCCGGGTCTGCAGCGACATCGTCGGCGGGTCGTCGGCATCACTGCCCCATCCGAAGATCCCCGCGTTCGGCGGCGACGCGAACGGCTCGCCCCCTTCGAACGCCGCCAGTACGAGCGGCGCCGGATCGTCGGCCTGCGCCTGCACAGGCAACAACCCCACGATCAAAGCCGCTGCCGCCACCCAAGCCGTCCGCCGAAATCCACGCATGACCGCTCCCCACTTCCGCGCGAGCGCCTCACACCCACGTCGGCCCCGACTCTCAATCACTCCCACCCCCCGGTCAACCCCTCGCCGGTTCCGAAACTAGAGCGCTCTCACAGCTTGCTGCCCGGGCCGGCCGGAAACGTGGTCCAAGGCTTCGTCGGAGTTCGGCAAAAGGTTCTCCCTCGTTGTTGGGTGGGTACGACGCTTGCGGTTCGGTTAGGGCTGGACAGGGCGGGGATGGTGGGTGAGGGTGAGGCTCGGGGTCGGGTCTTGGGGGCGACTTCGGTGTGTCTGCTGTTCTTCAGGTCTAGGGAGGAACTGTGAGGAAGTTCGCCTATTTGCTGGGTGGCGTGGCGTTGGTTGTGCCGCTGGGGGTGGTGGCTGCGATCCAGCCGGCCACCGCGGCGCCCACGGCCAAGGCCGAGGCGGTTGCCCAGCCGTCGAAGGTCCCGTCGTTGTTGAGACAGAGCGCCGAGTTGGCCAAGGCGGCGGCGTCGAACAAGGCGAAGGCGGCCGGTCCCGAGGCTCGTGCGCTGGGAGTTGGCGCGGCCGGGCGGCTGGGGGTTCAGGTCTATGCCTCTGCGCCGGTGACCACGGCGCAGGAGAGTGACCTGGCCAAGCTCGGAGTGTCGGTGCTGAACAACTCGGTCGACTTCGCCGCGGTGCCTGGCGCAACGATGCCGAGCACGGGTCTGGTCTCGGCTTCGGTGCCCTACGACAAGCTGGACGCGCTTGCGGCGCTCGGCTGGGTGACCGCGCTGCGGCCGTCGCTGCGGCCGGCAGTCGACGTTGGTCCGACGACCGCGGAGAGCGTGCAACTGCACAAGGCCGACCAGGCGCAGGCGCGCGGGATCACCGGTCGCGGCCAGAAGGTCGGCGCGATCTCCGGCGATGTCGACCACCTGGCGGACTCGATCGCCGCGGGCGAGCTGCCGGCGGATGTCCAGGTGGTGCAGCGGGCGTCGTCGTACGACGATGACGAGGGTACGGCGATGATGGAGATCATCCACGACATCGCGCCGGGTGCGAAGCTCGCGTTCGCGAGTACGCAGGACACCACCGCGCAGTACGTCCAGGCCTTCCACGACCTGGCCGCGGCCGGCGTCTCGATGATCGCCGAGGACATCGCGCTCGACGACGAGCCGGCGTTCCAGCAGGGTATCGGCGCCGCCACCGCGGAGAGCCTGGCCAAGCACGGGATCTGGATCAGCTCCTCGGCCGGCAACCTCGGTAACCGGCACGCGCCGCGAGTCACCGCGACCGGCACCGGCAAGGGACCGGACGGCGTGACCGGCCCGTTCAACGGCTGCCCGAACGCTCCCGACAACGTGGTCGCGCTCCGTGGCGCGGACACGACGTACGACCTCAACCTGCTGCCCGGTGCGGCGTTCATGCCGACCCTGCAGTGGAGTGAGCCCCGCGCGGTCTTCCCGACCGCGGGACAGGGCGGATTCACCGACCTCAACCTGTACGTGATGGACGCCACCGGTACGACGTGCCTCGCGTCCAGCACCAACGTCCAGGCCAACGGGGTCGGCGACACGATCGAGCAGCTGACCTACCAGAACACGACCGGCGTGGCCCAGCCGGTCAAGCTCGTCGTCGATGTCCAGGGCACCTCGTCGGCCAAGAAGTCGCCGATCCTGGATCTGCGCTGGCGCGCGCTGTCGGCCGGCGTCCAGACGATCGACCCGCCGGAGCGGGCCGGTTCGATGAACCCGGACTCGAACTACCTGGGCTTCGCGACCAGCGCCGGTGCCGTCAACGCGAGTACGTCGGTCGACCCGGCGACCATCGCCCAAGAGCCCTTCAGCGCGGCAGGTCCGACGCAGATCGTCACCACGACGCGGTGCCCGGGCGGGAAGCCCGGTCCGTGTCAGGGCGTCTCCGGCGGTTCGTCGCGGAGCTTCATCGCGCCGTACTGGCTCGCCGCCGACGGCGTCTCGGTCAGCGGAGTCGGCCCCTTCGGCGCCGGGACCTGCCCGACGACGGTCCAAGGCGCTTGCCGCTTCTTCGGTACGTCGGCCGCTGCGCCCAGCGCGGCCGGTGTCGCGGCGCTGACCCGGCAGGAGTTCGGAGGCCGGATCGCGCCGGTTGCCCTGAACGCGATCATGGCACTCCGGGCCACGCACCGAACCGGCGTCGGTGTCGGCGCGGGAGTCCTGAGCGCCCGCTGAGACAGGTGCCCCGGGTGCGGCCGACGTACGGCTGCACCCGGGGCATTCAGAAGTTTCAGTGGTTGAATTGAGAACGAATCCAGTAGCCAGAGTCATGGACCCGGACCCGCGCAGGCGGAAAGGATGGGGCCATGACTACACGCTTCGGGATTTTCGTGCCACAGGGCTGGAAGATGGATCTGGCGGAGATCGCCGATCCGGTTGAGCAGTGGGAAGCGATGACGGCCGTCGCCAAGCGGGCCGACGAGCAGTCCTGGGACTCCATCTGGCTGTTCGACCACTTCCACACCGTGCCGGAGCCGAGCGACAACACGACGTTCGAGTGCTGGTCCGCGACGGCCGCGCTGGCCCGGGACACCTCGCGGGTCAACATCGGCCAGATGGTCGGCTGCAACGGCTACCGCAACCCCGCGCTGTACGCGAAGATCGCGTCCACCGTCGACGTCGCCAGCCACGGCCGCCTGTACGCCGGAATCGGCGCGGGCTGGTACGAGCACGAGTGGAAGGCCTACGGCTACGAGTGGCCCGACGTGAAGCCGCGGATGGCGGCGTTCCGTGAGGCCACCGAGATCATCTACAAGATGTGGACCGAGGACCGGCCGGTCTACCAGGGCAAGCACTACTCGATCGACGGCCCGATCAACCTGCCGAAGGGTGCCGGCAACAAGCGCCCCAACTTCTGGATCGGCGGTGGGGGACCGCAGGTGACGCTGAAGCTGGTCGCGCAGTACGCCGACGCCGCGAACATCGGTGGGGGTAACCCCGAGGTGATCAAGGAGAAGGCCGCGATCCTGAAGGGTCACTGCGACAAGCTCGGCCGCGACTACGACGAGATCATCAAGTCGACCAGCTTCAACGTCTTCCCGATCGACAAGGGCGACGACCCGACCAAGGCGACCGAGAAGGCGCTCGGCCCGATGGACCGGGAGCGCTTCGACAACGACAACCTGATCGGCACCGAGGACGAGATCGCCGACAAGGTCGAGGCCGCCCTCGAGGCCGGCGCCGACTACGTCATCTTCTACGTGCCCGGCGTTGCGTACGACGTCGACCTGGTCGACCGCGTGGAGCAGGTCGCCAAGCGCTTCGCGTAACGAGATGGCCGGAAGTGGTCATGGCGGGTGTTTGTCAGGGGTAGTGGTGGACCGGGGCCTGCGGCAACTGTGAGGCTCGGACCGATGGCCTCGCGTGGGTCGGGGCGTCGGGAGGTGTCCCGCTGTGTTTTCCCGATGGTCCCGGTTCACGAGAAGCCTGCTCGCGGTGGTGGTCGTCAGCCCCCTGACACTGACGGCCACCCCGGCGAACGCCGGAACCCCACCCGCAACCACCCAAGTCACACCGGGCACGAAGATCCAGCGCATCACGCTGGTGACGGGTGATGTCGCCGAGCTGACCACGAGCGCCAACGGTCAGGCCTCCGCTCACCTGACCACCGACGAGCCCTACTACTTCGGCACCTTCGACGGAGAACTGAGCCTGGTCCCCGCCGACGCCTACCCGCTCCTCACCGAGGGCCGCCTCGACCAGCGGCTCTTCAACCTCACCGAACTCGCTGCGCAGGGTTACGACGATGCGAGCAGTGCGCAACTACCCCTCCTGCTGACCGCGCCCTCGACCCTGCGCAGCGTGCCGTCCACACCGGCGGCGGCGACCCTTCGCCGTACGCTCCCCAGCGTCGGCAGCACCGCGGTCACGGTGCAAAAGTCCGACGCCAAGACCTTCTGGGACAGCGTCAGCGGCCCGACCACCTTCAAGACCAGCCAGGTCACCAAGATCTGGCTCGACGGCCGCACCCACGCAACCCTCGACCAATCGACGAAACAGATCGGCGCCCCGACCGCCTGGAAGGCCGGGTACGACGGAAGCGGCGTCAAAGTCGCCGTCCTCGACACCGGGTACGACGCCGGCCATCCCGACCTCGCCCACCAGGTCGTCGGATCCGAGAGCTTCATCCCCGACGAGACGATCCAGGACCGGCACGGCCACGGCACCCACACCGCCTCGATCGTCGCGGGCCTCGGTACGGCGTCGGCCGGCCAGCGGAAGGGCGTCGCGCCAGGCGCCGACCTGCTGATCGGCAAGGTGCTCGACAACAGCGGCTCCGGCCTCGACTCCGAAGCGATCGCCGGGATGGAGTGGGCCGTCCAGCAAGGCGCGAAGGTCGTCAGCATGAGCCTCGGTGGCTGGCCGTCCGACGGCACCGACCCGATGAGCGAGGCCGTCGACCGGTTGTCGAAGTCCAGCGGCACCCTGTTCGTCGTTGCCGCCGGCAACTCGGGCGTGGAGGAATCGATCGGCTCACCAGGCTCTGCGGCCGAGGCACTCACTGTGGGTGCCGTCGACCGGGATGACAAGCTCGCCGCGTTCTCCAGTCGCGGACCGCGCCTCGGCGACGGCGCGCTGAAGCCCGAGGTAACCGCGCCCGGCGTGGAGATCGCGGCCGCCCGCGCCGCCGGTACCGAGGAAGGTCACGTCCTCGGCCAGTACTACACAGCCATGACCGGCACGTCGATGGCGACGCCGCACGTCGCCGGTGCCGCCGCGATCCTCGCCCAGCGTCACCCCAACTGGACCGGCCAGCAACTCAAGGCCGCACTCGCCGCAACCGCAGTCCCGTCCGCAGCGGCCCGGACGGATCAGCAAGGCCTCGGCCGGATCGACATCCCGAAGGCGCTCGACCCGAAGGTCCTGCCCGACACCGCGAACCTCTTCTTCGGCGACCTCTCCTGGACCGGACCGACAGCCCCGGCGCCTGTCACCCGCGCTGTTTCCTACCGCAACAACTCCGACCGGCCGGTGACACTCGACCTGACCGTCCAGGCCCAATCGCCGGCCAAGGTCAAGGCCGCCGTCACGGTCAGCCCAGCACGCCTGACCATCCCAGCCGGCGGTACGGCGTCCGCCACGGTCACTCTCGATCTCGCGAAGACCCAACCGGCCAAGTACTCCGGCGTTCTGACGGCAAGGGAAGGAAACACGTCGTACCGGACCGGCCTGGGGTTTGCGGCGGGCGGACGGCTGAACCAGGTGACCGTGAAGGCGATCGGCCGTGACGGCCGGCCGGCCACCACGGAGGCGGGCGCCAGCGGCGTACAGCTGTGGAACCAGGACACGGGCGACGTCAACGCCGTCGCGTTCGACTCGACCGGTAGCCGGACCCTCGAGGTCCCGACCGGCCGGTACAGCGTGATGGCCTACGCGATGGGTGGCGACGAGGCGGACTGGACGAACTCGGTCACCTTGCTGGGTGACCCGGACGAGTGGATCGACGGCGACCGTACGTACACCTTCGATGCCCGTAAGGCGCACAAGGTGACCGTGAAGACGCCGCGACCGGCCGATGCGCACAGTGTTGGCATCGCCTGGCACCGCAAGGTCGGTGACCGGGATGCCGTGACCGGCTGGGGGTTCGACGAACGAGTTGCCGACGGCATCTACGTCCAAGACTTCGGAAAGGTTGCCAACGGCACCTTCCAGGTCGTGCAGCGCTGGGACCTCGCGCAGCCGAAGCTGACGGTCGACGCCAACGGCATCCGCCTCCCGACCCTGAAGGAGGGCTCGCTGCTGACGCCGTACGTGGGCTCCGAGAAGCTTCCGCTGTACAACGGCGGTGACGGTACGGCGGCGGAGTTGGCCGGAGCCAAGGACAAGGTGGCCCTGGTCCGCTGGCTCGGGTATGACGAGACAGAGACGCAGGTGAAGGCGGCCAAGGACGCCGGGGTCAAGGCGCTGTTCTTGTACAACGAAGCGCCCGGCTTCTGGGCGACCGGGAGCGACCAGGAGGTTCCTTTCTACCTGCTGCGCGCCGAACAGGGCAAGCAGCTGCTCGACCTGTTGGCCAAGGGCTCGGTATCCCTGCAAATGAAGGGTTTGCGCGACAGCACCTACCGCTACGACTTGGCCGTCGGACCGTCGACAGTCAAGGGGCCGCTGACC
This sequence comes from Kribbella sp. NPDC055071, assembly GCF_053608045.1. NCBI lineage: Bacteria > Bacillati > Actinomycetota > Actinomycetes > Propionibacteriales > Kribbellaceae > Kribbella > Kribbella sp. NPDC055071. The sequence continues at coordinate 9,983 of NZ_JBSGUS010000036.1, read as the reverse complement.
TACGACATCGCCAAGATGCACCCCGCCGCGGTGACCACGGACTTCCAGCGCAATGACGCGTGGGTCCTGCACACCGACCAGCGGATCGCGCACCTGCCGGGGATATCCACCGGTCTGACCTCGACCCGAGCCGTCACCGGACCGGTCACGCGCACGGATTACCTGGCGAGCGATCTCACCGGTCTCACCTGGGACGAGACGACCTCGGCGGGGGAGTGGAACGAGACCGGCTTCGAGTCGACCATCGCCCGCGGCTACCGCCCGAACGAGAAGGTCACCCGGGGTTGGTGGGAGTCGCTGATGCGTCCTGCGATTCCGGCCGCATCGGGTGACGAGGCCCAGGGCTGGCCGCCGGCACGGTTCGAGAACGCGCTGCGGATCGCGATCCCGCAGTACGTGAACGGCGACCGCACCATCTACGGCTGGGGAGACCGAGGCGATGTGACCAGCCTCAAGCTCAGCAGCAATGGGGTCGAGCTCGGCCACAAGGACTGGTCGGTCGCCCAGTTCGCCGTACCGGCCAAGGCGGCCTGGTACGACCTCACGCTCGACCAGCAGCGCGGTCCGACCAGCTGGGCAACCACGTCGACGACCACGCACACGAAGTGGCACTTCCTGTCCAAGCCGGCCAACGGCCCGCTACCCCTGGTCCAGGTCGACTACAAGCACACCAACGGTTGGCTGGAGCTGACCCCGTCGTACCAACCCGGAGTCCACGGCCTCCCGATCTTCCGCACCACAGCCGAGATCTCGTACGACGGGAAGACCTGGCAACGACTCTCCGTGCGTGGACTCGGCGGCGCCGTCCGCGCGAAACTCCCGCCGGCTCCGCAGGGCGCCTCCGCGAGTATTCGCGTGACCGCGGCCGATCTGCTCGGCAATACCGTGAGCCAGACCATCGAGAAGGCTTGGCAGGGTTAACGATACAAAAGGGCGACGCCACGAAGCGGGGGGGAGTGCTCCGTGGCGTCGCCGGGGGCGCGCCAAGGGAGGGGTGGGGGCAGGCGCGCCGGTCTGTGCGGGTCAGCTCCCGAGGAGTCCTCCACCGAGAACGCCCAGCAGTCCGAGCAGGGACAGCAAGTTGCGGATGACCTGGTCGACGGCCTTCGTGCCGCCGGTCTGGAACGCGGTCACGCACTTCTGCAGCTGGTCCTGGGTCGGCTTGGTGATCGTCACCTTCGCCATCTCGGACTGGCAGTACGTCGTGGCCTTCGTCAGCTCGGACAGCGTCGTCCCGACCGTCCCGACGATCAGACCGACCGTGGTCTGCAGGGTGGCGACACCCGGCGCCGGCGGATTGGTGGTCGTGGGCGGCTTGGACGTCGGCGGCTTCGAGGTCGTCGGCGGTTTGGACGGAGGGTTCGTGGGCTGCTCGGCCGGCGGCTTGGATGTTGTCGGCGGCCGCTTGGTCGGATCGGTCGTCGACGGCTTGCCCTGCTGCTGCACGAGCGACGGCGTCGGCACGATCGGCGTCGGGTAGGTCAGCTGATCGGTCGCCTGCGGCAGGTTGTTGTCAGCCGGGGCATTGATGTTCGGATCGTTGGTCTTGCCGTCTGCCCGGTTGACACCCTGCTCGTCGTCCTCGGTCCCGTTCCCCACGGCGATCCAGCTGCCGGTGGCGTAGGCCTTGGCGATGCTGGTGACGAGGTCGACGTACGCCTGCGAGTGGTTGTACCGCAGGACGGCCGCATTCAGATCGGCGGCCTTGGAGAGGTCGGTGCTGCCGGAGCACAGGTAGACAGCGGTCGACATCGCCGCGTCGTCGATGTCCTGCGGATTCCGAACGCCGTCGCCGTCGCCGTCGACGCCCATCGAACGCCAGGTGCCCGGGATGAACTGCATCGGCCCGACCGCCCGGTCGAACGCGCCGTCACCGTCGAAGGCACCGGCATCCGTGTCGACGATCCGCGCCGTGTTCACACCGTCGAGCCGCGGTCCGAAGATCCCCGGTACGGCGACGCCCTGCGCGTTCAGCGAGTTGCCGCCGAAGCGGCCGTGGTTCGACTCGACGCGCCCGATCGCAGCCACCAGCGTCCAGGGCAGGTGACAGCTCGGGACGGCCTGTGCCAGCACCTGCTGAGCGCGCGAATACGCCTTCAGCGCCGCGGTCGGAATGCCGTTGCTGGACAGTCCGGACACGACCTGCGTCGGTGCCTCACCAGGATCGACACCTCGACCGACCACGCCCGGCACCGGCACGTTGGCCGGCTCGGCGATCGGCTTCTTCGGCACAACGACCCCGTTCCCGGACAGTCCCTGCTCCAGCGACGCCGTGGCGACCGCCGGATCATCTGTGGCGCTGACGGTGAACGCGCTCGCGAACAACGCCAACGGGATAAGCGGCGCCACCTGACGCCACCCACCGCTCGTGGCGCGGCGCTTGCCCTTCGCCATCGAAAATCCCCTCCGTGACTCACTGACCCGCCCGGCCCCACGCCGCGGACAGGTCACTCGCCTTCTCAGGCTGCTGTCTCGGTCCCGTTGTACTGGTCTAACGCCCGCCCCGTGCGTGGGTTACGCGTCGGGTGCAGACCGTGCACGTGCGGTCACCGGGTACCCATACTGGCGCGTAACAACACGCCTGTGAACCCCTTCGCGGCAGATCGTCGGGACAATTCGGGATGCCCGCCCGCCTGGCCGCCTGGCCGGTCGGGGAGAATGGCGGCCGTGCCCGACCACACAGAACACTCCGCCGCATTCTTCGCCAGGGCTTCCGCAGTCACCCCGGGAGGGGTCAACTCTCCCGTCCGTGCGTTCCGGGCCGTCGGCGGCGTGCCGCGCTTCATGGCATCAGGTGACCGATGTCACATCACCGACGTCGACGGCAACCGCTATCTCGATCTGGTCTGTTCCTGGGGCCCGATGCTGCTCGGCCATGCTCACCCCGAGGTGATCTCCGCCGTCCAGGCAGCCGTCGGCCGCGGTACGTCGTACGGGACGCCGACGGAACCCGAAGTCCTGCTCGCCGAAGAGATTGTCGCGCGGACACCGGTGGACAAGGTTCGGCTGGTGTCGTCGGGGACCGAGGCGACCATGTCCGCGCTCCGGCTGGCCCGCGCGTTCACCGGACGCGCCAAGATCGTCAAGTTCGCCGGTTGCTACCACGGACATGTGGACGCGCTGCTGGCCCAGGCCGGCTCGGGTGTCATCACCCTCGGCCTCCCCGGTACGCCGGGCGTCACCGAGGCGACCACTGCCGACACGATCGTGCTGCCGTACAACGACCAGGCCGCCGTCTCCGCCGCGTTCGCCGAGTACGGCGACCAGATCGCGGCCGTCATCACCGAGGCCTCCGCCGCCAACATGGGAGTGGTCCCGCCGCGCGACAACTTCAATGCCTTCCTCGCCATGACCTGCAAGGACAACGGCGCGCTCTTCATCTCCGACGAGGTGCTGACCGGCTTCCGCGTCACCCGCTCCGGTTGGTACGGCGTCGACGGCGTACAACCGGATCTGATGACGTTCGGCAAGGTGATGGGCGGTGGCTTCCCGGCCGCGGCGTTCGGCGGGCGGGCCGACATCATGGCTCAGCTTGCGCCGGAGGGGTCGGTGTACCAGGCCGGAACGCTGTCCGGGAATCCGGTCGCGACGACGGCCGGCCTGACGACGTTGCGGCTGGCAACCGACGAGGTCTACGCCAAGCTGGACGAGACCTCGCTCACCATGCAGCGGCTGGTGGCGACCGCGCTGGAGAAGGAAGGTGTGCCGCACGTCATCCAGACGGCCGGGAACCTCTTCAGTGTGTTCTTCGTGGAGTCCACAGAGGGACCCGCCGAGATCCGGGACTTCGCCGGTGCGAACGCACAGGTGCTGCCACGGTTCGCGGCGTTCTTCCATGCCATGCTGGACGCCGGCGTCTACCTGCCGCCGAGCGCCTTCGAGGCGTGGTTCGTCAGCGCCGCCATCGACGACGACGCGCTGAGCGAACTCGAGTCCGCCCTCGCCCCGGCCGCCCGCGCGGCAGCCGCAGTACAGCAGAACTGAAGGGACAGTGGTGACCGAAACGACGGTCGTGCACCTGATGCGTCACGGCGAGGTGCACAACCCGACCGGTGTGCTCTACGGCCGGATCCCCGACTTCCACCTGTCCGAGCTCGGCCGCAAGATGGCCGAGCGGGTCGCCGAGCACGTCAAGGGCCGCGACATCGTGTACCTGGTCAGCTCGCCGCTGGAGCGGGCCCAGGAGACGATGGAGCCGATCGCCGCGGCGCTCGATCTGACCCCGGAGATCGACGAGCGGGTGATCGAGGCCGCGAACCTGTTCGAGGGCAAGAAGTTCGGCGTCGGCGACGGCGCGCTGCGCAACCCGAGCGCCTGGTGGCTGCTGCGGAATCCGATCAAGCCGTCCTGGGGTGAGCCGTACCAGCAGATCGTCCGCCGGATGCGGGACGCGATCGAGACCGCGCGCCAGAAGGCCGCCGGGCACGAGGCGCTGATCGTCTCGCACCAGCTGCCGATCTGGATCGTCCGGTCCGCGATCGAGGGCCGGCGGCTGCCGCACGATCCGCGCAAGCGCCAGTGCAGCCTGGCCAGCCTGACCTCGTTCACCTTCCACGGCGAGTCGATCGTTTCGGTGGGCTATTCAGAACCTGCAAAGGACCTACTGCCGGTCAAGAATCCTAAGAAGTTTGTCGGGGGTGCGTGATGCGGCGTGCGGCGGCGGTCGGCGCTTGCTTGGTGCTCGGGCTGACTGCTTGTTCCTCCGGTCAGCAGGCGTCCGAGAATCGGCAAGGGCAGGCGGGATTCGTGAGCGGTACGGGCAATGTGTCCGTGTTCGCGCCCGCTGACCGCAAGGCGGCGCCGGAGTTGACCGGTACGACGCTCGACGACAAGACGTGGTCGCTGTCCGACCAGCTCGGCAAGGTCGTCGTACTGAACGTCTGGGGCTCGTGGTGCCCGCCCTGCCGCAAGGAGGCGCCGGACCTGATCGCCGCGGCGAAGGAGCTCGGGCCGTCGGTGCAGTTCATCGGCCTGAACACGCGTGACCTGGACAAGGCGCCGGCGAAGAAGTTCGTGCAGGAGTTCGGCGTACCGTTCCCGAGTCTCTACGACCCGGCCGGCAAGGCGCTGCTGCGGTTCCGCGGTCAGATCTCGCCGAAGGCGATCCCGACCACGCTGGTGATCGACAAGAACGGCAAGGTCGCCGCGCGGGTCGTCGGCGAGACGACGAAGGAAACCTTGCTCGGCATGGTGAAGGACGCCGGTTGAGCTGATGGGTCAGTGGTTCGCTTCGTCGATGACGGGTTCGATGCTGGTAGCACTGCCGATCGCGGTGCTGGCCGGTGCGATCTCGTTCTTCTCGCCGTGCGTCGTACCGCTTCTCCCTGGCTATCTTTCGTACGTCACCGGGCTGTCCGCTGCTGAGCTCGGATCGGCCAAGCGTGGCCGGATGCTCGCCGGTACGGCGTTGTTCGTGGCCGGATTCTCCGCGGTGTTCATCCTGACCGGAGTGGTGTTCGGCAAGGCCGGTGACCTGCTGATCGATCACCAGACCGCCATCACCCGGGTGCTCGGCGGGCTGACCGTCGTACTGGGTCTCGTTTTTCTTGGTGGGTTCGGTTTCCTGCAGAAGGACCTGCGGGTGCACAGGGTGCCGGCGGTCGGAATCGCGGCGGCGCCGTTGCTCGGCGTACTGTTCGGATTCGGTTGGACGCCGTGCATCGGGCCGACGCTCGGGACCGTGATGACGTTGGCCACGACCGAGGGCAGCACCGCGCGAGGTGCGGCGCTGGCGCTGGTGTTCAGCCTCGGGCTGGGGATTCCGTTCATCGTCGCGGCCCTCGCGTTCCGGCGGATGCTGTCCGCGGTGGCATGGGTACGGCGGCACCAGCTGCTGGTGATCCGGATCGGCGGCGTACTGATGATCGCGGTGGGTCTACTGCTGCTGACAGGAGTGTGGGACTCGATGACCGCCGACCTCAGGCAATGGGTCGCCAACTTCGGATCGGCGGTGTGACGTGACCGAACTCAAGGCCGAGAAGACCAAGGCCGAGATGAAGGATCGCATCGGCGCCTCCTCCGGGCCGGGCGACGGGTCCGGACCGCCTCCGTTGGGGGTGGTCGGTTGGGCCCGCTGGACCTGGCGGCAGCTGACCTCGATGAAGACCGCGCTGGTTCTGCTGTTCCTGCTCGCGCTCGGCGCGGTGCCGGGGTCGCTGGTCCCGCAGACCGCGATCGACCCGATCAAGGTGTCGGACTTCCTCACCGCGCACCCCAAACTCGGCCCTGTCTACGACAAGCTCGGACTCTTCGCCGTCTACAAGTCGCCGTGGTTCTCGGCGATCTACCTGCTGCTGTTCATCTCGCTGATCGGCTGCGTCGTACCGCGGCTCGGCGTTTACCTGAAGGCGCTCCGCGCGCGCCCGCCGAAGCCACCGCGCAACCTCAACCGCCTGCCCGGGTACGAGCGTTTCGAGGCCACGGGCTCGCCCGACGAGGTGCTCGCCGCCGCGACCCGCGAGCTGAAGCGCCGGCGGTTCCGGATCGAGTCGTACGACGGAGCACTCGGCGCCGAGCGTGGTTACCTGCGCGAGGCCGGCAACCTGCTCTTCCACTTCTCGTTGATCCTGGCGCTGATCGGGGTCGCCTGGGGCGCGCTGTTCGGGTACCGCGGGACCGTCTTGGTTGTCGTGGGCAACGGTTTCTCCAACACGGTCGCGCAGTACGACGACTTCTCGCCGGGGCGCGCGTTCAGTGGCGACGAGGATCTCCCGCCGTTCTCATTGACGGTGAAGGACTTCGAGGTGAAGTTCCAGGAGGACGGTCCGCAGAAGGGCGCGGCGCGCGAGTTCAAGGCGCAGCTGCAATACCAGGAGACGCCGGACGCGCCCGAGAAGTCGTACCTGCTCGAGGTGAACCACCCGCTGAAGCTCGACGGCAGCAGCGTTTACCTGCTCGGCCACGGGTACGCACCGCGGGTGACCGTCAAGGACGGCCAGGGAAACGTGGCGTTCTCCGGGCCGGCGCCGTTCCTGCCGCAGGACAGCAACTTCTCGTCGTTCGGCGTGATCAAGGCGCCGGACGCGCGGCCGCAGACGCTCGGGTTCGAGGGCTTCTTCCTGCCGACCGCGGTGATCGACTCCCGCGGCCCGGTCTCGATCTTCCCCGACGACCTCAACCCGGCGCTCGTGATCACCGGGTTCTACGGCCGGCCGCAACCCGAGACCGGGAAGCCGGAATCGGTCTACCAGCTGGACAAGTCGAAGCTGACCCAGTTCGAGGAGAAGGGCGACAAGTGGCGTCGCCAGCTCCAGCCCGGGCAGAGCGCCACCCTGCCGAACAACGCCGGGTCGATCACGTTCAACGGATACAGCCGCTGGGTGAAGCTGCAGATCAGCCACACGCCCGGCACGAATCTCGCGCTGGGCGGCATCCTGCTGGCCATCCTCGGACTGATGGGCTCGCTGTTCGTGCATCCGCGCCGTACCTGGGTGCGGGTCCGCACCGAGGACGGGCGTACCGTGGTCGAGGTCGCGGGGCTGGACCGCGGGCCCGAGCGCGGACTCGGCGACGAGATCCAGGCAATCGGTAAGGCACTCAAACCAGATCGATCGGAGACATCATGAGTCCGGAGACCTATGCACATGTCTCCAATCTGCTGGTTCCGACCGCCACCGTGATCTATGCGCTGGCGATGGTCTCGCACGCGATGGAGTGGGCGCTTGGCCGTTCCGCGGTGGCGAAGACCGCCGCGGTGAAGGAGGCGGCTCTGGTTGCCTCCGACGGCACACCGGTGACCGAGGTTGTTCCGGCGGCAGTTGTGCCCGCGGCGCCTGAGTCGACCGAGCGGATGGACGCGGCCAGCCGGATCGGCTTGTTGCTGACCTGGCTCGCGTTCGTGTTCCACCTGGGTGGTGTGGTGACCCGTGGCCTGGCCGCGGGCCGCGTGCCGTGGGGGAACATGTACGAGTTCTCGATCACGGCCTCGCTGGCGGTCGCGATCGTGTACCTGATCTTCGTGCAGCGGTACAAGCTGCAGTGGCTCGGACTCGGCGTCACGCTCGTGATCTCCGCCGTACTGGGTCTCGCGACGCTCGCGCTCTACACGCCGGCCGGACCGCTCGTCCCGGCGCTGCACTCGTACTGGCTGGTCATCCACGTCTCCTCGGCCGCGATCTCCGGTGGCGCGTTCACCGTCGGCGGGCTGGTGTCGGTGCTCTACCTGGTCAAGTCCCGCGCCGAGCGCAAGGTGCTGGCCGGAGGCACGATGTCCGCGTCGCTGCGCCGGTTGCCGAGTGCTGAGGCGATGGACGGGACGGCGTACAAGGTCCTGGCGTTCGCGTTCCCACTCTGGACGTTCGGCGTCCTCGTGGCCGGCCCGATCTGGGCCGAGTACGCCTGGGGCCGGTACTGGGGCTGGGACCCCAAGGAGGTCTGGTCGCTGGTGACCTGGGTGGTGTACGCCGCCTACCTGCACGCCCGCGCGACCGCGGGCTGGAGGGGTCGCCGGGCCGCGACGATCGCGATCGTCGGCTGGTTCGTCTTCATCTTCAACTTCGTCGGAGTGAACCTGCTGGTCTCCGGTCTGCACTCCTACGCCGGGGTGTGACATGAAGGAGTTCGGGATCTACACGGGCCTGCGGGCCGTCCTGTTCGCGATCTGCCTCGGCGTGCTCTGGCTCGTGCTGCACACCACGCTGTCGATCTGGCCGATCGCGCTCCTCGCGCTGATCATCTCGTCGATCCTGTCGATCTACGTCCTGCGCGCCGCCCGCGACCGGCTGGCCCTGAAGATCGAGCACCGAGCCGACCGCATGAGCCAACGCATCCAGCAAGCCCGCAGCGCCGAAGACGACGACTAACCTGCGGACACCGCTTCGCGGCGGCTGTCTGTTGCCGCCTTCGGCGGGGGCGCGGATCCGTGTCGTCCCGCCGATGTGGTCGGCGCAAGAGATGTGATGGTGTGCCCACTGCGGACACCGCTCCGCGGCGGCTGTCTGTTGCCGCCTTCAGCGGGTGCGCGGATCCCGGATCCGCGGCTCGGGTGGTGTGCGCGGAGGGGCTGTGGTGTCGGGGCCTTCGGAGGGACTGTGGTTCGCGGTCTCCGCTGCGTGATGGTGCTGGTCGCGGTGGTGTGCGTCAAGGGCGCCTTCGGCGTCGCTGCGCGATCTTCGACCCTTGACCCACACCGCCGCGACCAGGGAAGGACGCAGCTACGCGGATCCCGCGGGGAGTTGTGAGCCAAGTGAAGTGGACCCGGTCGGTCGGCGTGGATCCGGGCTGGTCTGGTTCGGTGCGATCTGGCGCAGCGGCCGGTGCACTGGCAGATCCAGACCCACCGGCCCGCAACAGCCGGGGCGGGGAGGATCTCTTCCCGTATCGGGCACAGAATCTAACCCAACCTCCACCCCGCACGGCCAATCCCGCCACCCGGACAAACCCGGCCACATCCCGAGATCCACCCGGCCTCCCGGCGACCATCTCGAGGGTTCTCCCATGAAATGGCCGGTTCTTCGGTGAGATCCCGGTGGGGGAACGGACAAACTCATGGGAGAACCCACGAGATTGAGACCGCCCGGGCGGGGCAGCCCCGCCACGTCGTTGGCCGACCGGCCCGAGGTTTGGCCGGCGGCGTCCCGGACCGCCACCCACCACGACCCACCTCTGAACCGACCTAACACGAGGCGATATCCCCGTGAGTGTTGGGTTCTCGGCTCTAGTACCAGCAGAGAACCCGCAACTCGCGGGGATATCCTCGGCCGTGATCACCGCATCCGACACCGACCCCGAGCGTCAGCCTCACCACGGTCCACTGCTGTGATCACATCGTGGCGCCACCAGACCGACCCGGCAGCCTCACCATATCCACCCCCCGGACCCGAAGGCCTCACCAGATTCCGCCCCCGTGATCACATCCGACGTGCGACCACTCGGGGCAGAGGCTCCGGGATAGCTGCCGATTTCCCTGGTCGCGGTGGTGTGGGTCAAGGGTCGAAGATCGCGCAGCGACGCCGAAGGCGCCCTTGAGGCACGCCGCCGCGACT
>NZ_JBSGUS010000035.1:0-58441 GCF_053608045.1 Kribbella sp. NPDC055071 | reverse complement strand
TTACTCCCACTCTTCCTCCCCCCCCACCTCCCCACCCCCCGGCGCTCGGGCCCGGCGGGCCCCCCTCGCCCCCAGGGTGAGGCGGCCGCGCGCGTCGATTCACCAACTGTTGTTGGAGATTCCGGTACCGAGGATCACCTGGTCGTAGGTGTTGCCGTCGTTGTCGTCGGTGTAGGCGACCGCGACCTCGGCGTACGGCGAGACAGCGGCGACCAACTGCTCCTGCCGGCCCGTCGCCACCGAACTCAACCGCTGTGACGACAGCCGGCCCGTGTCCGTTCCGTCCGCACCGAATCCGCGGACCCAGACATCGAGATCCGCGGCCTGAACCGTCCACCCGACGACGGATTGCGCCTGGTCGTCGATGCCAATGGACGGCGCCTTACCACCCGTCGCGACCTCGACATCGCCGTACCGGGGAGTGCCGGCGGAATCGAACGATCGCGTCCACACTCCGGCCGTACCGGTGTGGTCCGACTCCCACGCCACAGCGAAGTCGCCGTTGAAGTTGGCCGCCACCGACGCGTGTGTCTGCTGTCCACCGCCGTTCAGATTGGCGATCCGGCGTGAGAGCGTCTCTGCACCGTTGGTGCGACCCAGCCGGACCAGTCCGATGTTGTACGCCGCATTCGCATCGCCATCCTCGTCCCACACCACCACCGCATCGCCTGACGCGGACACGGCCACGTCCGGGTTGTGATGCTGTCCGGTGGTCTGCGACGCGGTGACCTCCCACGCCCGAGTGGTCGGCGCGGTGTACCCGGCCGCCTTCACCATGGCCTGCGCACCAGTCTGGATGTCCTCCCACACCACGCTGAACGCCACCGCACCGCTCGTCGGCGCGCCATCTGGGTCTACAGCGACGCGTGGGTTGATCTGCTGTCCGTCAGCGCTGGTGTTGGCGTTGCCGGACGCGGTGACCGTGCCAGCCGGGTTCAGCACGCGGTATGGGATGTTGTAGTAGCCGTTACCGTCCGGGTCGTCCTGCCACACCACTACGGCGTTGCCGTTGTCATCAAGACCGACGTCCGGGTGCAAGTGCCGCCAGTTCGTCACTCCGCTGCTACCGCCGGCGGAGAGCTTCTTCTCGTACGCGGAGACACCGTTGTGGAACAACCGCACCCAAATGTCGCTGTGCACGTTGTCGGTCGCGTTGTCGGTGTCGCGGTCGTCCTCCCACACCACTGCGACGTAGCCGTTGCGGTTGATGGCCACGGACGGATTGTCCTGATCACCGGTCGCATCGCTGTTGGCAGTCACCCACGTCGGTGCGGCGACCTGAGCCTCAGCAGCTGGCGCAATCAACCAAGAGCCCAACACAGCAAGGGCAATCACGCTCTTTATCATCAGACCGCCTGCAATCCGGGACGCCCCTCGGCGACGACGAACGACTTCAACGTCGAGACGGCGGCACCGTGCTCGGACACCTTCGCCACCGCCCGGAAGTCCGCCCGCAGTTGCGTCGGGCTGACCGTCGTACGGACATAACCCCGCCGGTTGCTGTAGAACTTCAGCCACGGGTTCGTTCCGACGTCGGGGATGGCCGTCGTCGCGTCGCCGTCCCCGCTCGAGGTCACCGAGCTCGTGACCAGCTCGGTGCCGATGGTCGCCGAGTTCGCGTTGGCGTAGTCGGCCTTCAGATCGTTGCCCCAGGCCCGGTGGACGTCACCCGTCAGTACGACGGGATTGCGCACGCCACGGTCCACCCAGCCCTGCTGGATTCGAGCCCGGGACGCGCGATAACCGTCCCACGAGTCCATGCTGGCGCCGGTCGAGTTGAACCGCCGCGCGAAGAACACCTGCTGGCCGATGATGTCCCACGTGCCAAGGTGCTGCCCAAGACCGTCGAGCAACCACGTCTCCTGCGGATTGCCCGGCAGACTCCGTGACGCCAGATCCGCGTCGGAACAGATCTTCCAGCCATCACCACACGCCTGATCGTCGCGGTACTGCCGAGTGTCGAGCATGTGGAACGTCGCCAGACTCCCCCACCGCAACCGCCGGTAGAGCTGAATAGCGTTGCCGTTGTTCACCTGGGCCGGCCGCAGCGGCATGTTCTCGTAGTACGCCCGGTACGCCGCACTCCGCCGCGCGGTCCACTGCGCCGCGGTCAAGGCCGGCGTGTTGTTCTCCCGGATCGTGCCGGCGTAGTTGTTCTCCACCTCATGGTCATCCGGTACGACGATCCACGGCGCCGCAGCGTGGGCGGCCTGGAGGTCCGGGTCGGTCTTGTACTGCGCATACCGGCGGCGGTAGTCGGCCAGCGCGACGATCTCGTTGCCCAGGTGCAACCGCGGCCGCCCTGTCGTCGGACCGTACTCGTAGATGTAGTCACCGAGGTGCAGGATGACGCCCGGGTTCTCCTCGGCCATCCGGCGGTACACGGTGAAGTAGCCCTCCTCGTAGTGCGAGCAGGAGGTCAAGGCGATCACCAGGTCACGGCCGGCCGCTCCGATCGCCGGAGTGGTGCGGGTGCGGCCGACCGGCGACAGGTGGCCTTGAGCGCGGAAACGGTAGTAGTAGTCGGAGTCCGGGTTCAGACCGTTCACAATCACGTGCACCGAGTGGGCGGCGGCGTACGCGGCGGTGACAGTGCCGGAGGCGACGAGGGTGGCGAAGGTGTCGGTGGTGGACACCTGCCAGTCGACGGCGACGTCGGCGTTCGCCATCCCGCCCTGTCCGTCGGCGTTGACCGGGGACGGGGCGAGGCGGGTCCAGAGCACGACGCTGGTCGCGTCGGGCTCACCGGAGGCGACGCCGAGCTGGAACGGGTACGGGACGGCCGCGGTCGCCGCGATCACGGCCGACCGGGAGGGAAGAGCGCTGACGCCGGCGGCGGCAAGTCCGCCGAGAACAAGGGTCCTGCGACTGATTGGGCTCATGAGGCCTCACCTTCACGGGTACTCAGGGCGGTAGGCCCCCGGTGTACGGAAACTGTCGGTGACTTTCCGGGGACCTTGAGTGGTGTGCGGTGGTTCATGCCCATGATGACGCAGAATTCGTAACTTTCCTACAACTAGGACCCGAGCATCAGGAGGAGGAGGGCCAGGGCGGGGATGCCTTCGAGAAGTGCGTTGAACCAGAGGCGTCGCTCGGACACGACCAGGACCAGGGCCAGGAAGGTGTGCTGCGCGGCGGTGAACGTCACCAACGCCTCCCCGGCTTGGACATGTCCGTTGTGAGCGAGGACGACCCCGATCACCAGCGCGGCCGCGGTGGTCAGGTTGTACCAGCCGATGTTCACGGTCCACATCCGGACCGCGTCGAGATCGCCCGGCTTGGTGAGGAACAACGGATACAGCTTCGGGTGCCGGTACAGGAACGCTTCCATCACGAACACCCACGCGAGCATCACGGCGATCACGAGCGCCAGCACCTGCGCCGCCGTACTCATGACTGCAGGTCCGTGAGCGTGACGCCGTGGCGGCCGGAGATCTCACCGAGGGCGGCGTAGTCGGTCGGGTCGGCGGTGGCGAGGTCGGCGAAGAAGGCGCCCATCCGGCCGGTCTGGCTGATGGTCAGGAACTTCGCGGCCGGCGTCAGCACCGAGAAGGTGTTCACGGTCCCGGCCGGGATGCTGATCGACGCGCCCGGCCCGAGGTCGTACCCCTGGTCGCCGGCCTGGACGAGGATCCGGCCCTGGAGCACGTAGAAGGCCTTGCCCCACGGCTCGCTGTGTGGCGGCGCGGACGGGCCGCGGGGAGCGTCGATCTCGAAGAGTTCGTACTGCGCTCCGCTGTGCTCGGCGCCGACCTTGACGGTCACGATCGCATCCGGAGCGGCGTATTCGGCGCCGGTTCCAGCCGTACTGAGATGCACTGATTCGGTCATGACGCCGACGGTAGAAAGCCATCACCTGCCAGAACATCCCGATCGCCGGGGGTCGTGGCATCGACGGAATCCCCACATTTCCGGGATGGAGACAGCCCGGTACGACGGCGCATACTGAGCGCATGTGGGAGGGCCGAGCGCGCGCCGCGCGCCGGGACATCGCGGCACTCGCGACGTCGGGACTGGGCGTCGTGGAGCTGCACGCCGCCGCGATCGAAGTGGTCGAGCACGTCGTCGGCAGCGAGCTGACCTGCTGGGCCGGGATCGACCCGGGCACGCTGGTGATGAGCTCCATGACCAGCGGCCGCGACCACATCCCGGCCGAGTACGAGCCACGACTGGCCGAGACCGAGTACGCCGGCAGCGTGCCGAACTCGTTCGCCGACCTGGCCCGCAGCGCGCGCCGGGTCGCGCGCCTGTCCGACCTGCCCCACCGCGACGTCGTCGGGCACCGGCGGCTGAACGAAGTGTGGCGACCGCTCGGGATCGAGCACGAGCTGCGGGCGACGTTCTCGGTCGACGGGGATTGCTGGGGTGCGGCCGGATTCGTCCGCAGCGGTCCGGACTTCAGCGACCGGGAGGTGGAGTTCATCGATTCGGTCGCACCGGTGATCGGAGCCGCGACGCGCGTCGCCGTACGGACAGATGCGCACGGGTACGGCGCTGGGGTCGGCCCGTCGATCGTGGTCACCGGGCCGGGTGGCGCGCCGCGGGCGATCACTGCGGCGGCCCGGATCTGGCAGGACGAGCTCGACGAGATCGCGCCCGGGCGGTTCAACCTCCTACTGCGGGCGGTCGTGACGGGCGCTCGGGCGTCCGCGAGCGGGACGTTCCAGGCGCGGGTGCAGACAGCGTCAGGTGGCTGGGTCGTCTTGCAGAGCAGCCGATTGATCGGCGAGGACGAGGAGGTCGTGGTCACGATCGAGCCGGCCACCGGGCGGCATCTGGTCGGGATGCTGCTGGCGGCCTACGGGCTGACCACGCGGGAGCGCGAGATCTGCCTCGAGGTCATCTCCGGTCACACCACGGCCGAGATCGCCGATCGGCTGTCGATCTCGCCGCACACGATCCAGGATCATCTGAAGGCGGCGTTCGCCAAAGTCGGCGTACGGAGTCGTGGTGAGCTGGTTGCCACGCTGCGACCGGAGGACCTAACGGCCTGATCAGGCGGGGGTGAGCTGCCTGCGGTAGGTGCCGGGCGGGATGCCGAAGTCGCGCTTGAACGCCTTGGCGAACGCGAACTCGGACGTGTACCCGATCTCCTTCGCCACCGCCGCGAGCGGTCGATCGTGATCGCGGAGCAGCCGCGCAGCCGTCGTCATCCGCCACCGGGACAGGTAGGTCAGCGGCGGCTCGCCCACGGCATCGGTGAAGCGCCGCGCGAAGGCGGCTCGCGACAACCCCACGAGCTCCGCGAGATCGGCAACGGTCCAGGCCGCACCCGGCCGATCGTGAATGAGCTCCAGCGACCGTGCGACGGCCGGATCGGTCAGCGCACGGGCCCAACCGCTCTCGGTCGGACAGCCGTGATCCTCGAACCAGGCTCGCAGAATCAACACCAGCAGGGCATCGACGAGCGCCGGTACGACGGCGGTCGCGCCGGGCCGATTCCCCTCGAGCTCCTCACCGAGGATGCCGATCGCGGTGTGGAGGGTGCGGTGCTTGCCCGGATCGGCGGGAACGTAGACGACGTCCGGCAGCTTGCTCAGCATCGGATGCGGCCGCTCCCGATCGAGCTTGTAGGTCCCGCAGAGCAACAGCGTCCGAGCGCCGTCACCCTGGACCGGCTCCTCGATCTCCGGATCGAAATCGACCAACGGCGAACTGGGGTGGTCGGCCAGCGCGTGCTCGAGACCGCGCGGCATCAGCACCATGTCGCCCGGACCCATCGCGATCGGTGCGCCGCCGCCTGCGGGCAGCAACCAGGCCGTCCCCTGCAGCACGAGGTGGAACGTCGTCCCGAACGAGTGCGCGAACCGCAGGCCCCACGGTCCGTGCACATCGGTGCGCCCGGAGGCGGCCGGTCCGGTCCGGAGCGCGGCGACGACATCGGCAAGAACATCCATGATTGGAATGATACTCGCACTGGTCAAGACGATGAGACATAAAGAAGCGAGAGATAGACATAGATCCGCTCGTCCGAGGCCCCTACTGTCGGTAGTACAAACCTCAATCACAAGGAGTACGGATGAGCATCGTCGTCACCGCCGCCACCGGCCACCTGGGCAATCTGGTCATCGACGAACTGCTGGAGCGGGTGCCCGCCGACCAGGTCGTGGCGGTCGCCCGGAACGCCGAGAAGGCGGCGCCGCTCGCGGCCCGTGGCGTCGAGGTCCGGATCGCCGACTACAACGACTCCGCCGCACTCGCGACGGCGTTCCACGCCGGCGACACGGTCCTGCTGATCTCCGGCCTCGAGCCGAACCGGCTGGACCAGCACGTGGCCGTCGTCGACGCGGCGAAGGCCGCCGGTGTCGCCCGGATCGTGTACACCAGCGTGCTCGGCGGGTCCGAGGCCGACTTCGACCTGGCCGTTGACCACATCGCCACCGAGCAGGCGATCCTCGATTCGGGCCTGAACTACACGTTCCTCCGCAACGGCTGGTACCACGAGGTCTACACCGCCCAGATCCCGACGCAGCTCGAGCACGGTGTGGTCGGGAGCGCGGGTGACGGCCGGATCGGATCCGCCGCCCGGCGCGACTACGCCGCCGCGGCTGCCGTCGTACTGACCGGTGACGGCCACGACAAGACGGCGTACGAACTGAACGGCGACACGTCCTGGACGCTGGCCGAGTACGCCGCCGAGCTGTCGAAGCGGTCCGGTCAGGAGGTTGCCTACAGCAACGTTCCGCCCGCGACCTACCTCGAGATCCTGCTCGGAGCCGGCGTGCCGGAAGGGTTCGCGCCGATCCTGGTCGACGTGGACGACGCGATCGAGCGTGGTCGCCTGGCCGGACGTGGCTCGGACCTCAGCCGCCTGATCGGCCGCCCGACCACTCCGATCGCGGACGCGATCGCGGTTGCCCTGAGCAAGTAATGCCGGATCGGGCCCCAGCACGTGGCTGGGGCCCGATCGTGGATTACAGCGGGAAGACCGGCTGCAGTCGCTTGGCCGTCGTCGGCTGCGGGTCGAACGGCTTGCGGTCCTGAGCGCACGTCGAGCCGTCGGCGGGCGCATTCAGCTTGGTCAGGTAGTCGGTGATCATCAGGTCGGCACACGTGCTCTTGAAGAGCGTGGTGTGACCCCAGCCCTCGACCGTGACCATCCGGGCGTCCGGGTAGAGGTCGGCGTACGGGCGGGTGAACTTGTACGGCGTGGCCGGGTCGTGCCGCGTACCGAAGACGAGGACCGGCTGCTTCACCTGGTTCGGCCAGGGTCCGACGAACGCGTCGGTGTCGCGGATCCCGAGGAACTCACACTGGATGCCGATCCACGAGCGGAACCGGCCGAAATGTGGCCCACTCCGGTCGGCGGCATCGGCGTACGCCGGGTAGGACAGCGGCCGGCCTGTTTGAGGTGACTCGATACACGGCTGCAGGGCGCTGCCGATCGAGGTGGCGTACTCCTCCTTGCGGCGATTCCACTCGACCAGAGCCGCGGGCGCCTGGACCTTGGCCGTCGTCTTCGCCTTCGCCTTTGCCGGGTTCGACAGGCTTGCCAGGGTCGCCAGCAGCTCGGCCAGCCCGGGATAGCCGTTCGGGTCGTACAGGCTCATGAACGTGACCTGGACGGCAATCGCGTAGGTCACCTGCAACGTCGTACCGTCCGGAAGCGGGATGTTGACCGGGTGGGTCTTCAGCCGCTCGAACGTGTCGTCGACCACGGTCTTCGGATCGCCGAGCTCGTTCAGCAGGCAGTTGGCGCCGGCCTTCTTGCACTCCGCCAGGAACTGCGCGAACGTGTCCGCGGCCCCGTCCCCCTGCCCGAGCCGAACGCCGACGGGGCTGCGGTCGCCGTTCGAGCCGGAGTACGCCTCCGGGCTCAGAGTCCCGTCCAGGACCAGAGCACGGACGTTCTTCGGGAAGAGCTTCGCGTACGTCGCACCGAGGTACGTCCCGTACGAGTAGCCGATGTAGGTGAGCTTCTGATCGCCGACAGCCTGCCGGAGCAGGTCCATGTCGCGGGCCACGTTCGCAGTTGAGTAATGCTTGAGTCGATCCGGCGAAGTAGTTCGACAGCTGATCGCGAGCTTCGCGGCGTCGATCGTGTACTGGCGCTCTTCCTTGGGCGTGACCGGGAACGGCGGGACGTTCGCGAACGCGGCGGCCTCCTCGGCGGCTGTCGGGTAGCACGTTGCCGGGTCTGACTTGCCAACCCCACGAGGGTCGAAGCCGAGGATGTCGAACTGCGCCCGGACGGCCGGCGTGTACGCCACCTGGCCGACCTGCTGGACGAAGTCGACGCCGGGCCCACCAGGTCCGCCGGGATTCGTGAACAGCGTGCCGATCTTGTGCGCGGGATCGGTCGCAGGCAGCCGAGTCACCGCGATCGTGGTGGTGGCGCCGCGCGGGTTGTCGTAGTCGGTCGGGACCTCGACCGACGCGCACTGGAAGGGCTTCAGCGCCGGGTCGGTGCCGCAACTCCCTCACGCGATCTTCGGAATCGTGGGCCGGCTCTGCGGCTGTGCCATGGCGGAAGCCGTCGGCGTCACCAAGGCCAGTGCCACACCGGCCGCAGACAGTCTTCGAAGGATTCTTCTGGGCGTCATGCACCGACCGTAGGTGGGCGCGCACCGCTCGGTCGTCCACCACGAGAAGGAGGCCGGGAGTCCGTCGTACAGCGGACTCCCGGCCTCCTTCCGGAGACTTGACTTAGGCCGTCTTCTCGCGGCGTTCGCGCTTGCGCTCCATCTGGTCGCGCGGGATCAGCGTGGGATTCACGTTCTCCAGTACGACGTCGCCGGTGACGACAACCTTGGCGACGTCCTCGCGGCTCGGCACCTCGTACATCACGTTGAGGAGAACCTCTTCCATGATCGCCCGCAGACCACGGGCGCCGGTACCGCGCAGCAGTGCCTGGTCCGCGATCGCCTCGATCGCGTCGTCGCTGAACTCCAGCTCGACGTTGTCGATCTCGAACAGCCGCCGGTACTGCTTCACCAGCGCGTTCTTCGGCTCGGACAGGATCTTGATCAGCGCGTCCCGGTCCAGCGGCGACACCGTCGTGATGACCGGGAGCCGGCCGATGAACTCGGGGATCAGGCCGAACTTGAGCAGATCCTCCGGCATGACATCGGCGTACCCACCCGCCTCTTTCGGCTTCTCCGGCTCACGGGAGGTGTTGAAGCCGAGCGTCTTCTTGCCGACACGCTGCTCGACCATGTGGTCCAGGCCGGCGAACGCGCCGCCGACGATGAACAGCACGTTGGTCGTGTCGATCTGGATGAACTCCTGGTGCGGGTGCTTACGGCCACCCTGCGGCGGCACGGAGGCCGTCGTACCCTCCAGGATCTTCAGCAGTGCCTGCTGCACACCCTCGCCGGAGACATCGCGGGTGATCGACGGGTTCTCGCTCTTGCGGGCGATCTTGTCGACCTCGTCGATGTAGATGATCCCGGTCTCGGCCTTCTTGACGTCGTAGTCGGCCGCCTGGATCAGCTTCAGCAGGATGTTCTCGACGTCCTCGCCGACATACCCGGCCTCGGTCAGCGCCGTCGCGTCCGCGATCGCGAACGGGACGTTGAGCATCCGGGCCAGGGTTTGCGCGAGGTACGTCTTGCCGCAGCCGGTCGGGCCGATCAGCAGAATGTTCGACTTGGCCAGCTCGACGGCCTCGTCCTTCGCGTGCCGGCCGGCGCTGGAGCTGCCCTGACCGTCGCGGACCCGCTTGTAGTGGTTGTACACCGCCACCGCGAGCGCCTTCTTCGCCACGTCCTGTCCGACGACGTAGGCATTGAGGAAGTCGTAGATCTCCCGCGGCTTCGGCAGCTCGGTGAGTCCGACCTCGGAGCCCTCGTTCAGCTCCTCCTCGATGATCTCGTTGCAGAGATCGATGCATTCGTCGCAGATGTAAACGCCGGGACCGGCGATGAGCTTCTTGACCTGCTTCTGGCTCTTACCGCAGAACGAGCACTTGAGCAGGTCGCCGCCGTCACCTATGCGTGCCACCGGGACAGATCCCTTCTATGCGCAGTCGAACCGTGTGCCGAGGGGGCGTGAGCCGCAGTGGCCCGGCGCCGTCGGTCAGGTGCTACCCCCAGCCCGAATTCGACGGTACCCCGTCCGGGGCCGAAACGCCGCGCCCGCCGCCGGGTTATCACTACGCCGGTGGCGAACGCGCCGAGCCCTTGACAGCTCATCCCTCGGCCTCGGCAGTGCAGGCCGGCCGGCAGGCCGGGACACCGGCCGCAGCCGGGTCCCGTCAGCCTGCCCATTGACCAGCTCAGACGCCGGCCGGAACCGGGGTCTTGAGGGTTTGCAGGACGTCGTCGATCAGGCCGTACTCGATCGCCTGGTCGGCGGTGAGGAACTTGTCCCGCTCGATGTCACGCGAAACCTCTTCCAGCGACTTGCCGCTGGCATCGGCGATCATCTTCTCCAGCAACGCGCGCAGCCGGAGAATCTCGTTCGCCTGGATCTCGATGTCACTGGACTGCCCGTAGGTGCCCTCGGTGGCCGGCTGGTGGATGATGATCCGGCTGTTCGGGAGGGCGAGGCGCTTGCCCGGCGTACCGGCGGCGAGCAGCACGGCCGCGGCCGAGGCCGCCTGGCCGAGGCAGACTGTCTGCACGTCCGGCTTGATGTAGCGGACAGTGTCGTAGATCGCCGTCAGCGCGGTGAAGGAGCCGCCCGGCGAGTTGATGTAGATGCTGATGTCGCGGTCGGAGTCCATCGACTGCAGGCACAGCAGCTGGGCCATCACCGCGTTCGCGATCTCGTCGGTGATCGGCGTACCGAGGAAGATGATGCGGTCCTCGAAGAGCTTCGTGTACGGGTCGATCCGGCGCATGCCGTACGACGTGCGCTCCTCCCACTGCGGGATGAAGTAGTTCATGATGCGTCCTTAACTGAGACGGAGTGGGAGATCAGGAGTTCGGGGAGTCGGAGGTCAACTGCGCGGCGCTGGAGACCACGTGGTCGATGAAGCCGTACTCCTTGGCCGCATCCGCGGTGAACCAGCGGTCGCGGTCGGCGTCGTTCTCGACCTGCTCGAGCGGCTGACCGGTGTGCTCGGCGATCAGCTTGAACAGCTGCGCCTTGATGTGCAGCGACTGCTCGGCCTGGATCTTGATGTCGGACGCCGTACCACCCATGCCGCCGGACGGCTGGTGCATCATGATCCGGGCGTGCGGCAGGGCGAACCGCTTGTCCTTCGCGCCGGCGCAGAGCAGGAACTGGCCCATGGACGCGGCCAGGCCCATCCCGACCGTGGCGACGTCGTTGGAGATCCACTGCATCGTGTCGTAGATCGCCATACCGGAGTCGACCGAACCACCCGGCGAGTTGATGTACAGCCAGATGTCCTTGTTGGGGTCCTCGGCGTTCAGGAGGAGCATCTGCGCGCAGATCGCGTTCGCGTTGTCGTCGCGAACCTCGGACCCCAGGAAGATGATCCGGTTGCTCAGCAGGCGCTGGTAGATGTGGTCGTCGAGTCCGCCGGATCCGTTGCCGCCCGCGGCGGTGGGGCTGGCTGCAAATGTCTCGTTCACGAAGCCGACATTACTGGGCGGCGGCGACAGACCTAAGGCTGGGCCACAGGTGTTCGCTCACGGCGCACCCTGCGGTGCGTCCCGTCTGCTCTGAGCGTATTTTCCGGGCTGCTTCCAGGTCGCTTCCGAGTCAGGGAGGTGGACGTGCGAGCGGCCCGGAACCAGGTCGGTTCCGGGCCGCTTCGTCGTACGGATCAAGCCTTTGCGGGCTCCTCGGCCGACTCGTCGGCCGTCCCAGTGGTGTCGTCGGTGCTGTCGTCGCTGGTGTCCTCGGCGTACGAACCGTCCGGCTGCAGGGTCTTCAGCTCGACCACGTTGCCGGAGGCATCCGTGACCTTCGCGTTCTCGACCAGGTGCGCGAGCGCCTTGCCGCGGACGACCTCGGAGACCAGGCTCGGGACCAGGTTGTTCTCCACGGCGTGCTGGGCGAACTGGTCCGGGCTGACGCCGGAACGCTGCGCGTGCCGGACGATGTGCTCGGTCAGCTCCTGGTCGTTGACGCTCAGCTCCTGCTGCTCAGCGACCATGTCGAGCACGAACTGGGCCTTGATCGCGTCCTCGGAACGCTTCTTCAGGTCCTCGTCGAACTCTTCCTGGGACTGCTCCTCGCCCTCGAGGAACTGCTCGAAGGTCATCCCGGAGTAGCCGAGCTGCTGCTCGAGGTTCTCCTTGCGGGCGGCGAGCTCGTCGGTCAGCAGACCCTCCGGCACCGGCACGTCGACCAGCGTCAGGATCTTCTCCAGGACGGCGTCGCGCGCCTCGCCGGCCTGCTCGAGCCGCTTGCCGCGCTCCAGCCGGGTCCGCACGTCGGCGGTCAGCTCCTCGGCCGTGTCGAACTCCGACGCGGTCTGCGCGAACTCGTCGTCGAACTCCGGGAGCTCCTGCTCCTTGACCGCGGTCACCGTCACCTCGACGTCGACGTCCTCGCCCTTGAGCGCACCGCCGACCAGTTGGGTGACGAAGGTCTTGCTCTCGCCGGCGTTCAGCCCGATGACGGCCTCGTCCAGGCCGTCGAGCAGCTGACCGCTGCCGACCTGGTACGACAGGCCGGTCGCCTGGGCCTCTTCGACCTGCTCGCCGTCCTTGCTCGCGGACAGGTCGAGGGTGATGTAGTCGTTGTCCTGCACCGCGCGCTCGACCGGGTTCAGCGAGCCGAAGCGCTGGCGCAGCGACTCGATCTGCTCGGTCACCTCGTCGTCGCTGATCGCGATGTCCTCGACCTCGGCGGTCAGGCCGTCCAGGTCCGGCAGCGTGATCTCCGGACGGACCTCGACCTCGGCGGAGAACTGCAGGCTCTCCTTGTCGTTGAACTCGGTCACGTCGACCTCAGGCTGGCCGATCGCCTTCACCTGGTTGTCGGAGACGGCCCGCGAGTACAGCTTCGGCAGCGCGTCGTTGATCGCCTCTTCCAGCACCGGGCCACGACCCACGCGCTGGTCGATCACCTGCGGGGGGATCTTGCCCTTGCGGAAGCCCGGCACCACGATCTGTGCGCCGATGCTCTTGTACGCCGCGTCGAGGCTCGGCTTGAGCTCCTCGAACGGCACCTCGACGATGAGCTTGACCTTGGTCGGGCTCAAGGACTCGACGGTGCTCTTCACGGTGGCGGTTCTCCTTGATCGATGTCGTTCACAGCACGGGCGACAGCCCGCGCTGCAGCGGTGCTACAGGGGGTTTGTCGGGGCGACAGGACTCGAACCTGCGGTCTCCTGCTCCCAAAGCAGGCGCGCTAGCCACTACGCTACGCCCCGCAGTGACCGCACGAGTCTAGTCGACCCGAGGCAATGCTCGCGCCACCACCCCGGTCCGAACTCGTTTTGAGTCCACCGAGCGGATGTGGAATCATGATCACTCGCCGCAAGGCACGCGGGTGTAGCTCAATGGTAGAGCCCCAGTCTTCCAAACTGACTACGCGAGTTCGATTCTCGTCACCCGCTCGGGCGAGGGCGAGTTGTGTCCGCGGAAAGCGCGGACCTGCTCGCCCTCTTCTTTTGTGCGCCGTCGCTCCGCTCGGCGCGAGCGGGGGCTTCGCCACCCGCACCCCCGGCGCCGTCGCTTCGCTCGGCGGCTTCGGCTGGCGTCGGCGCTTTGCTGGACGGCTTGGGCTGAGGTCGGCGCTTTGCTGGACGGCTTGGGCTGAGGTCGGGGGTTGGGTGGACCGCTCTGGCTGAGGTCGGTGGTTTGGTGGTCGGTGGGAGATGGTCGGTGCGGAGTGGGGTTCGATCGGGTCGCGCGTTGGTTGTCAGAGGGGTTATTTGAAGTAGTGCCAGCCGCCGCCTTGGCTTACTCGGTGGGCGCTTTCGAAGCCGATGCGGGGGCTGCGGGCCAGCTTGCTGTGGTGAAGCGTTGGTGGAGGGCGGTTCGCCAAGTGGTGCAGGCGGTTAGTAGGGCCGCCGGGAGGTTTGTGGGGGCTGGGTCGGACTCCGGGAAGTACCACTCGGGGAGTTGGTCGTCGGGGAGGCCGGTGAGGAGGACCCAGATGACTAGGTACTTGGGGTCGATGTCGACGGCGCCGTACCAGGTGATGGTGTCGATGGTGGCGCCGGCCTGGGTGGTGCCGTTCAGGTCTCGGCGGGCGTCGGTCAGGACACGTTCGACGGTGGCTTTGGCGTCCATGGGTCAGGGGGCTCGGAGAAAGGCGACTGCGTCGATGGTGGCGGGGGCTGTGGTGGTGGAGATGAGTTTGACGGGGCCGGTGCGGTAGGGGGTGGTGGCTAGGTAGAAGGTCTGGCGGGTTGTGGTCGTGGCGGCCAGGGAGAGGGTGCCGACCTTGATGTTGGCGTGGTAGATGTCTACGCGACCTTGGCCGGGGCCGGTGAGGGCTACTACGGCTATGCGGCTGGCTGCCTCGGTGGGCTTGGTCAGGTAGGCGCCGTTGGACTTGAGGATTGTGGTGGTGCCTTGGAAGGCCAGGGGGCTGGTGGACCGGGTGACGGTGCCGGCTGTGGTGAAGGCGCGGTCGTCTTGTGGGGCTACGGAGCAGAGCTGCGGAGACCACGCGGAGACGTTGCCCAGGTAGTCGCGGGAGCGGACCATGAAGCACTCGTCCCAGCCGAGGCGCGGAGTCCAGGAGATCGACGTGATGGCTGTGTTCTGCCAGTTCGCCGGATACATCCACTTGCCTAACGCAGCACCGGCCGCCGCGACCTTGTAGACCACGTCGTACGACGCAATCGACGTGTCGTCCTTGTACGTCCACCGCAGCGTGGCCGGCGACCCGAGCGCGACCCGGTCCCCGATCCGCCATACGACGAGTGCGGGCGCCGTACCGTCCACTTCACTGCAGTACGACGAACTCCACGCACTCCAGTTGCCCGCCCAGTCACGCCCCTGCACCTGCCAGCACGTGTCCGTGCCAATCGCAGCCTCGTACGTGACACCCGGCGCGTGCAGGTTCTGCCACGCGGCCGGCTGACTCCAGGCGCCGTACGGCGAAGTCCGGTTGGGACGCTGCTGGATCCGCACGTTGTAGATGTACACACCGCTACCGGGCGAGTTCTGATCTCCTGGATCGGAATACGCCCAGTCGAACGACAGACTCGTGTTGTCCCGAACCCGGTCCCCCGCGGACGCACTCGTCAGCACCGGAGGCACCGTGTCCGGACGCTGCTGCGGATCCGACGCCAGCCAGCTCAGAGTGATGACACGTGGTCGATTGGCCGCATCGGCGTACACGATCTTCGCGCCACCAGCTCCGTCCGCACGGAAGCTGGCAGGGCTCACCCGCGCCGGTCCGTAGCGACGCTGCCCAAGGGCCTTGTCGTTGAGGTCAGTCACCAGCAGATCCGAGCCAGCCGACTGGACCGTGAAACCGTTACCCACTTGGGCATCCGGGGCCACGGTCAAGCTCCGCGGCGCCTCCGGCCCTTTCACGTCAACCACCTGGTTACAGCCACCCAGCAACGCCCACCGACCACTCACGCGGTCCGGACCGAGCGTGCACGCACTGGCAACCAGGACCGTCTTCACAACCCCGGTGCTCAGGTCCTTGCCATCCAGATGACCGGGCGCGGTCACCTTCCACACTGTGCTGTCCGACATCGCGAACGGCGGCGCGTAGTCCGCGACCTTGGTCCCAAGAGCGACGTCGTACACCTCGGCCGTAGCAGCGCCCGGAGCGAGATGGGACACCAACTTCCCACCCTTGCCGAGTACGACGTCATCCGCCGCCGGAAACGTCAGTCCACCGACCTTCGCCGTACCAGCCGCAAACGTGAGCAGCGAGGACCCCTCCAGCTGCAACGGCTTGGTGTCACTGGAGCCGTTCGCCGTCCAGGTGGTCCCGTTGTTGCTCGTCTCGTAGACCGCGTGGGTCCCCGGGTCCGCCACGACCACCCGCGCACCAGACAGCCCAACGTCCGCAGCAGTGTGCCCAGGGACCACCACACCCTCGCCCAGGTGCGGCGGCGGATCCGCAGCCATCACCGGCTCCGGCGCCAGCAGTGCGACCAGTACGACGGAACACGCGGCAGCAGCGACCCGCAGTCTCACGAAAACCCCCTTGAACGACCGCCCGCACCCTAGTCAGTAACCACTCGTAACGGAAGCGCCCCCGGAAAACCACCTGACACGCACACCCCACAGCGGCATCCTGCTCTGCTGACCGCGAACAGACGTAGTCGAGGAGTTGCCAGGCGTGACAGGTTGCTGGGATGGCGTGGGTGGTGCGAGGGGACTTTCGGAAGCTGTGGGTCGGGCAACTGGTATCGGCGGCCGGGACGGCGATTACGTCGGTCGCGTTGCCGTTGGTTGCGGTGGTGACGCTGCGGGCGTCGGCCGTTGAGATGGGTGCGTTGTCCGCCTTGACGATCGCGCCTCACCTGGTGTTCGGACTCCACGCGGGCGTCTGGGTTGGCAGGTGGTCGCTGCGTCGAGTGTTGATCTGGACCGACCTCGGACGCCTTGTTTTGCTGGGCTCCGTGCCAGCAGCCGCCGCGCTCGGCCTCCTCACCATGACCCAGTTGTACGGCGTCGCCGTACTCGCCGGTGTGCTCACTCTGCTCTCCGACACGGCCTCGCAGACGATGATTCCGGCTCTGGTGCCGCGAGACGACCTGATGCGGGCGAACAGTGCGGCGCTGCTCAACCTCAACCTGGCCTCGACAGCCGGTCCGTCCGTGGCCGGGCTGCTCGTTCAGGTCTTGACCGCGCCGTTCGCGATCCTTTTCGACGCTGCGTCGTACGTGGTCTCCGCGGTGGCGGCGTACCTGATCCGCGAGCCCGCCCGAGCTCCCGCACCGGAGCGGTCCGAGGTGCGCTTGCTGGCCGGACTCCGCGAGCTGTTCGGTCATCCGATCCTCAGACCGCTGGCACTCTCCGCGGCCGTCGCCGCGATGGCAGGTGCGCTCCAAGGCCCGCTGATCGTGCTCTACCTCGTTCGACAGCTGCACCGGTCCCCGTCGTTCGTCGGTCTCGCGGTCACGACGTTCGGCGTCGCCGCGGTGCTCGGTACGTTCGTCGCCGGCCCCTGGTGCCGTCGGGTCGGTATCGGCCGCGCCTATCTGTCCGGAGTGTTCCTGGCCGCGCTCACACCCGTCTCGCTCTTCACCGGGATCACTCCGATGATTCTGCTCAGCCAGGCGTTCTCCGGACTGGGCATGTCACTCTTCGGCGTCCCCCAGCGCACCCTGCGTCAGTCGCTGGTCCCACCGCAGCTCGTCGCCCAGGTCACCTCGACCTGGCGCACTCTGGTCATCGGCGGCCAGACGGTCGGCGCCGCGACCTCAGGCGTCCTCGCAACCGCGATCGGCATCCGCCCCACCTTGCTCCTCGCGACCGCCGGCATGCTCGCCGGTGTCGTGGTCGCCCTGGTGTCCCCACTCCGCACGTTCGACGCCCTGCCGACCGAGGACCCGGTACCCAGCTGATCGAGCGATCGATCGCGGCGTACTGATTGCGATCCGTGATGGCCGTGACCCTCGGCACCGCTCGGTGCCGAGGTTGCTTATTGCAACAAGCGGTAATTCATCACCAGGGAATGGAATTGGAAGGACAAGCGCTTACCTGGTGAGCGATACTGGAAAGTGCGCCTGTTTCAGGTCGCCCACCACCGAAGCACACAGCTTCTTTCGCACCGAGCATGATGGGAAGTGCGCCCGTCCAGATGCCCTCAGAGCACCCTGCCCAAGCGCCGTCGATCGCAGCCCCTACCACCCGAGCCCCCGAACGCAGTCGTAACCTGTGGCGGCTCCGTCCCTACCTCCGGCCACACCGCTGGCGCCTCGCGGTCATGTTCTCGACCGCAGGTCTGGGCGTCGCCGTCAGCCTTACCGTTCCCCTGGTCACCAGAGCCATCATCGATGGTCCGGTCACCCGCCACGAACTCAGCCTGCTGGTCCCGCTGGCGCTCCTCGCCCTCGGCCTGAGCATCTCCGAAGTCATCCTGGTCTGGATGCGCCGGTGGGCCCAGTCGCGGACGGTCAGCGACCTCGAGGCGACTCTCCGCAACGACCTGTACATCCGTCTGCAAGCCCTGCCGATGGAGTTCCACACCCGCTGGCAGAGCGGTCAGCTGCTGTCCCGGGTCACTACCGACCTGTCGATCATCCGCAGGTTCCTGGGCTTCGGCCTGCTCTTCCTGGTGATGAACATCCTGCAACTGGTCGTGGTCACGATCCTGTTGCTCCAGCTGTACTGGCCGCTGGGTGTCGTGGTGCTGCTCGCCGCGGTCCCGATCGTGCTGGTGTCGCTGAAGTTCGAGAAGAAGTACCTGCTGATCTCCCGCAAGGTCCAGGACCAGCAGGGCGACCTCGCCACCCGGATCGAGGAGTCGGCGCTCGGCTTCCGGGTGACCAAGGCGTTCGGCCGCCGGGCGCACGTCCAGCGGCAGTTCGACGACGAGGCGACCACGCTGTACGACACCGAGGTGGCCAAGGTCCGGCTCGCGTCCCGGTTCTGGAGCTTCCTCGGCGTCATCCCGAACCTGACGCTCGTGATCGTGCTGCTGCTCGGCGCGCTCGCGGTCGGCCGGGAAGCGATCACCCTGGGCACCCTGGTCGCGTTCATCACGCTGATGCTGTCGCTGATCTGGCCGGTCACGTCGCTCGGCGCGATCCTCGCGATGGCGCAGGAGGCGATGACGGCGGCGGACCGGATCAGCGAGATCCTGGACACCCACTCGGTGATCCAGTCCGGTCCGGACGAGCTCGAGCACTCCCGCGGTCACCTCCGTTTCGAGCACGTCGGCTTCCGGTTCTCGCCGGACTCCCCCGAGATCCTGCACGACATCAACCTCGACCTTGCTCCCGGTACGACGCTGGCCCTGGTCGGCGCGACCGGATCCGGCAAGACCACCCTCACCGCCCTGGTTCCGCGCCTGTACGACGTGACCGCCGGACGCATCACCATCGACGGCCACGACATCCGGGACCTCACCTTGAGCTCACTGCGGACCGCGGTCGCGTCGGCGTTCGACGACCCGACCCTGTTCTCGATGAGCGTCCGGGAGAACCTCACCCTCGGCCGTCCGGACGCCTCCGAGGCGGACGTACAGCAGGCGCTGCAGGTGGCGCAGGCCGAGTTCGCCAACGAGCTGCCCTGGGGTCTGGAGACCCGGGTCGGTGAGCAGGGCATGTCACTGTCGGGTGGGCAACGGCAGCGGCTCGCACTCGCCCGGGCCGTGCTCGCCAAGCCGGCGATCCTGGTGCTGGACGACACGCTGTCCGCGCTCGACGTGCACACCGAGGCGCTGGTCGAAGAGGCGCTGCGGAACGTGCTCGCCGACACCACCGGCATCGTCGTCGCGCACCGTGCGTCCACGGTGATGCTGGCCGACAAGGTGGCCCTGCTGGAGAACGGCACGATCACCCACGTCGGTACGCATCACGATCTGCTGGCCGAGGTTCCGGCGTACCGGCAACTGCTGGCAGCCGAGGACGAGGAGGTGCACGCATGACCACCACTCAGCAAACGCCCCCTCCCACCTCGGAGCCGAGGTCGCAGGAGGACACCTGGCGGGGTCAGTTCGACGAGGATCCCGACAGAGAGTTGTCGAGGGCAACGACCCTGCGGCTGAAGGAGAACTCGCGCAAGCTGCTCGGTGAGCTGCTTCGCCCGTACTCCAAGCTGATCTGGCTGCTCGTCGTGATCGTCGTGGTC
This sequence comes from Kribbella sp. NPDC055071, assembly GCF_053608045.1. Taxonomy (NCBI): domain Bacteria; kingdom Bacillati; phylum Actinomycetota; class Actinomycetes; order Propionibacteriales; family Kribbellaceae; genus Kribbella; species Kribbella sp. NPDC055071. The sequence goes on along the minus strand of NZ_JBSGUS010000035.1, from coordinate 38,861 downwards.
GAGAACGGCGCCCGCCTCGCGGTGCCGTACCTGGTCCACCTCGGCATCGACAACGGCATCCCGCCGATCCTGGCCGGCAAAGGTTCCCGGGAGCTCATCACGGTCGTGGCGCTGGTGCTGGTGATGGCGCTGCTCCAGGCGTGGGCGCGGCAGGTGTTCCTGATGCGGTCCGGCCGGCTCGGTCAGACCATCCTGCTCAGCCTGCGCAAGCGGGTCTTCGACCACTTCCAGCGGCTCAGCCCGTCGTTCCACGACAAGTTCACGTCGGGGCGGGTGATCTCGCGGCTGACGTCCGACGTCGGCGTGATCGACGAGATGCTGGCCAACGGGTTCGACGGTCTGGTCACGGCGGCGCTGACGCTGATCGGTACGTCGGTCATCCTGCTCACCCTCGACCTCAAGCTCGGTCTGCTCGCGTTGGTGTCGTTCCCGATCCTGCTCCTGCTGACGGCGTGGTTCCGGAAGCGGTCGGCGATCGTGTACCGGCAGACGCGCGAGTCCGTCGTACTCGTCATCGTGCACTTCGTCGAGTCGATGACCGGGATCCGCGCGGTGCAGGCGTTCCGCCGGGAGCCGCGCAACGAGGAGATCTTCCACGGTGTCAACGACCGGTACCGGAAGGCGAACCTGGAGTCGTTCCAGCTCAACGCGATCTTCATGCCGGCGATCAAGGGCGTCGGCAACATCACGATCGTCGCGATCCTGGCGTACGGCGGTTACCAGGCGTACCACGGTCACGTCACGGTCGGGGTGCTGACCGCGTTCCTGCTGTATCTGCGGCAGTTCTTCGAGCCGCTGCAGGACATCTCGCAGTTCTACAACACCTTCCTGTCCGCCAGCGCCGCACTGGAGAAGCTGTCCGGCGTACTGAACGAGACACCGGACGTCCCCGAACCACTCGAGCCGGCCAAGCCAGGTCCGGCCCGGGGACGGCTGGAGCTGCGCAACGTGCGGTTCCACTACGTCGACGACGTACCGGTGCTACCTGGTCTGCAATTGGACGTACCGGCCGGACAGACGCTTGCACTGGTCGGTACGACGGGTGCTGGCAAGACCACCATCGCCAAGCTCGTGGCGCGGTTCTACGACCCGTCCGACGGCCAGGTGCTGCTGGACGGCGTGGATCTGCGCGACCTCGCCGAGGACGACCTGCGCAAGCGGGTGGTCATGGTGACGCAGGAGAACTTCCTGTTCACCGGGTCCGTGGCCGACAACATCCGGTTCGGTAAGCCGGACGCGACCATGGACGAGGTGATCGAGGCGGCCAAGGTGATCGGGGCGCACGAGTTCATCTCGGCCCTCCCGAACGGGTACGACACCGCGGTGGAGAAGCGGGGTTCACGGCTGTCGGCGGGTCAGCGGCAGCTGGTCGCCTTCGCCCGGGCGTTCCTTGCGGACCCCGCCGTACTGATCCTGGACGAGGCGACGTCGAGCCTCGACATCCCCAGTGAGCGGCTGATCCAGCGCGCACTGCGAACCATCCTGGCCGACCGTACGGCGATCGTCATCGCGCACCGGTTGTCCACGGTCGAAACCGCGGACCGCGTCATCGTCCTCGAACACGGCCGCATCATCGAGGACGGCGCCCCCGCCGACCTCATCACCACCAGCGGCCACTACGCCGGCCTCCACCAAGCCTGGGAAGAATCACTGGCCTGAGTCACCCGACAGCCGCCCGCGACCACCTGGTTGCGGGCGGCTGTTTCTTTGTCCTCGGAGTAATACCTATTAGCGTCTAGCGGTGCGGGGAAGGGGGCGGGTACGGTCCTGGGCAGTTTCCGTCCTGGTGAGGAGAGTCGGATGAGCCTGCCGATCAGCCGTCGTACGTTGAATCTCGGGGTTGCGGCCGGGGCCGCCGCGGCCGCGATCCCGGCGAGTGCCGGCGCCGTACCGCCGCCGAGCACGCCACCGCAGGGTGACCGCGGCGGCCACCATCAGCCCGCGGCGCCGTTCTTCTACGAGAACACGTTGTGGGACAACACCGTCGATCCACTGGCCAGCTACTTCGTGTACGGGTTGATTGCCCTGCCCAACGACACGATCATCGCGTGTACCGAAGGCCGGCACGAGGTGTGTGACGCGGGACCACACGACCTGCTCATCCGGCGGAGCAAGGACAAGGGCAAGACCTGGCTGCCCACGCAGGCCGTCGAGACCTCGGTGGGTGAGGAGAGCTGGTCGAACCCGACGTTCGTGGTCGACAAGACCACCCGCGAGGTCTTCCTGTTCTACAACCTCTGTGCGCGCCTGCCCGGGAACACCAGCTGCTCCTCGGACACCGGCATCCTGCACTACCGCTCCAGCAAAGATGGCGGCGCCACGTGGGGCGAACGGCACCGCCTGGACGGCATGTTCGACTCGTTCCCGTTCAACTGGCAGATGCATGGTCCGGGGCCGGGACACGGCATCCAGCTGCAGTCCGGTCGGCTCCTGCTCACGGTGTCACATCGCACCATCATCAGCGGCGTACCGGCCGAACAACGCAACTACGGCGCCAGCACGATCTACAGCGACGACCATGGCCGCACCTGGAACGTCGGTGGCGAGGTACCGATGGGCACCGGGCTGCAGACCGTCGGTGAGTCGCGACTGCTGCAGCGCGAAGACGGCTCGATCCTGATGAACAGCCGCCCCGGCTCCGGCAACGACTGGCCGCGGGACTTCGCCATCAGCAACGACGACGGTCTGACGTGGTCCCGTGCGGTGATGGAGTTCAGCGCTGGGCTCTTCAACGGCTGTGACGCGGGTTTCCTGCGGTACACCGGCGGCCCGGACAGCCACGACGTCAACCGCGTGCTGTTCAGCAGACCAGACGCACCCATGCGCTGGAACCTGACCGTTTCGTTGAGCTATGACGAAGGCAAGTCGTTCCGCTACAGCCGCTCGATCAGCCAGCTCCGCGGGTACTACTCCGACCTGGCCCGGCTGTCCGACGGCACGATTGTGCTGCTGTACGGCTGCGACGGCGATGTAGACGGCAGTCCGCGCCGGGCGGCCGTCGCTTGCTTCAACCTGGAGTGGCTGACGCAAGGCCGCGACAGTCTGGCCACTGGGCCGGGTCTGACGGCTTCGACGTACCCCATGAACTACCCGAGGCTGTCCGTGGCCGCCGTGGGTGCGTACATCGACCAGTCCATCCACGTGGACCGCGACGACACCTATGAGCTCTGGCTGCGTTACTACCGCTCGTCCGACGGCGGACTGGTCACCGTGACTGTCGACGGCGAGGCTCCACGGACCAGTGCACTCGATCTGACCTCGTTCCGCGGTGACGGGTACGACGTCGCACTGCTCGACCGCCGTCGGCTCACGCCCGGCCGGCACAGTATCCGCTTCACCCTTGCCGGAGCCGGCAGAGGCGGCGGTACGGCGGTCGCACTCGAGCAACTGACTCTGGTCAAGGCAACCGCGACCCCGGACCTCCGTGCGGAAGTCACCGTGGACAACGGCGGCCTCGGCTTCGAAACGGTCGGCACGTGGCCCAGCAGCCGCGGAGTCCTTGGCTACTACGGCTTCAACTACCTCACGCACGCCAAGGGCACCGGCGCCAACCTGGCGCGCTTCCGCCCAGCGCTCCCGGGCGCCGGCACCTACGAGGTGCTGGTCGCGTACGCCGCCGACCCGAACCGCGCGACCAATGCCCCGTACACCGTCCACCACGCCGACGGCACCACCACGGTCGCGGTCAACCAGCAGCTCCACGGCACCCCCGATCCGCGCACCGGCGAGTGGATCTCGCTCGGCACCTTCACCTTCGACGCCGGCCTGTCCGGGTACGTAGAACTCTCCGACAACGCGAACGGCGTGGTCATCGCCGACGCCGTCCGCTTCCGCCGCCTCTCCTAGCCGCCCGGTTCGCGTGGGGCCGCGTCACCCCACGCGAACTGTCTGCGGCCGCTTGTAGGTTGGCCGCATGTTGACCACGTTGGCGGTGGAGAACTACCGATCCTTGCGGCGGGTGGTGATGCCGCTGCGCACCTTGAACGTGGTGACCGGCGCCAACGGGACCGGGAAGTCGAGCCTGTACCGAGCGCTCCGGCTCCTCGCCGACGCCTCCCGGAACGGCGCGGTCGCCGCGCTCGCGCGTGAGGGCGGTCTCCAGTCGACGCTGTGGGCCGGACCGGAGCACGTCCGCAAGGACCGACCAGTGCAAGGGACGGTTCGAACCGGCCCGGTCTCATTGCGGATGGGCTTCGCGTCCGAAGACTACGGGTATGCCGTGGACTTCGGCTTGCCGATACCGACTCTTGGCGCTCGGAGGAACGAGCCCTCGGCGTTCAACCTGGACCCTGAGATCAAGCGGGAGTCGCTCTGGGCCGGGCCGTTCCTGCGACCTGCCGCGCTCCTGATGGAGCGCGGTGGCGGTGGTGCGCGCATCCGGCGCGACGACGGAAAGTGGCAAGACGGCGGACACGTGTTGCAACCGTTCGACAGCATGCTCAGCGAGTTCGCCGATCCGCAGCGCGCGCCCGAACTGCTCGCACTTCGCGAGCGGATGCGGGCCTGGCGCTTCTACGACCACCTTCGCACCGACTCGGACGCGCCGGCCCGGCAAGCACAGATCGGCACGCGCACGCCGATCCTCGACCCGGAGGGCGCCGACCTTGCGGCCGCACTGCAGACGATCAGGGAGATCGGGTCAAGGAGTGCACTCGACGACGCGATCGGGCTAGCGTTCCCCGGCAGTCAGGTGGAGATCGTCAACACGAGTGGGCGATTCGAGATCGCGTTCCGCCAGCACGGCCTGCTGCGCCCGCTGTCCGGCGCCGAGCTGTCCGACGGGACCCTCAGATACCTCCTCTGGACCGCCGCCCTACTCACCCCACGCCCGCCGGAGCTCTTAGTCCTCAACGAACCCGAGACCAGCCTCCACCCAGACCTCCTGCCCGCACTGGCAAACCTGGTAGTCACCGCCTCGAAAGACGCCCAGGTCATCGTCGTAACCCACTCCCGCCCGTTCCTCGCCGCCCTCGACGCACTATCCGACGACCTACACACCATCGAACTAATCAAAGCCCAAGGCGCCACCACCATCGCCGATCAAGGCCCACTGGACGAGCCACCCTGGAAGTGGCCGAGTCGTTAGGCTTTGACGGATTCGAAGCGGACGAGGATGAGCGAGCCGGCGGCCGAGAGTAGGAAGCCGGCGATTGCGGTGGGCCACCAGCCGGTGCGGACGGCGTCGTTCAGGACGAAGACGCCGACGGCGGAGGGGGTGATGGTCTGGAAGGCGATCATCGGAGTGGTTGCCAGCGTCACCGAACCGCGCTGCAACGCCAACGAATACAGGATGAACGCCAATGCACCACTGATCGGGAGTGTGTACGTCGTTGGACTGCCCAACAACGCACCGACCGACCCGTCCTGGAGCAACCGCGCCGAGATCGCGACACCGGCGTACCCGAGACCGGCGAGCGAGCCGAGCAAGGCGGTGGAGAGGCCGTGCTTGGACCGGCTGGCGAAGGCGCCCACGACGGCGAGGACAACGAGGCCGACGATGATGCCGACCGTGAGGCCGTGATGCTGGACGTCCGCGCCCGCGTCGCCGGCGGATGCCGCCAGCAAGCCAAGGCCCACGCAGGCCGCGATCACGGCCGACCATTCGAGCACGCTGAGTTGGTCGGCCATCAGCCGTGTCGCCAGGAGCGCGGTCACGACGAGGCTCACCGCGATACCGGCCTGGGCCAGGTACAGCGGAAGGTGGCGGAGGGCAACGAAGTGCAGCCCGAAGCCGGCCAGGTTCATCACCAGGGCACCGAGGAACGCCGGCTGCTTGAGCAGAGCGACCACGAACCCGCCGAACCGCCGCGGGTCGAACTCCGACTCGGTCGGCACCTTGCGCGAACCGACCGCCTGCAGGATCGAGGCGACACCGAAGAGCACCGCGGCGCCGAGCGCCGCGCCGAGTCCGAGGACCACCTCAGCTGACCCTGCGCCGCGGGACCCAGAAGGTGAGATACAGGCTGAGGACCGCGTAGTACAGGAGATAGGCGAGCGAGACCGCGACGACGATCGCGTTCGGGTTCGGCATCTGGGCGAGGAGTACGGCGTACGACGCCAGCCAGATCGCGGTCGTGAGCAGGTTCATCGACCGGAACGCCTTGGTCCGGGAGGGGTAGACGTACTTCACCGGAATGAAGACGAGCGCCGCGCAGACGACCAGGATCACGCCGGTCGTCGTCGGGCTCAGGCCGAGGACCACGACGTAGAACGCGACCACGTTCCAGTAGCTCGGGAAGCCCAGGAAGAAGTGGTCGTCCGTCTTCGCGTCGGTCCGGCAGAACTGGTAGCTGGAGGCAAGCAACGGTAGCGCGGCCAGCACTCCGCCCCACAGCCCGGACGGCAGGTAGTGCCCGGTCCACAGCAACACGATCGGCGCGAACGCATACGTCAGGTAGTCGACGATGTTGTCGAGCATCGCGCCGTCGAACCACGGGATGGTCTCCTTGACCCGCAGCCGGCGCGCGAGCATCCCATCGGTTCCGTCGATCACCAACGCCGCCAGGCCGAGCCACAGCGCCCGGACGGCGTCGCCGTCGATGGCCGCGATCACGATCAGCAGCGCGAGCACCGTTCCGCTCGCGGTATAGGCATGCAGTGCAAGTCCGGCCAGGCGCAAGCGCGTCGACCCGACGAACGGTTCCCGCACCGCGTCGTGTGTGGTCAGGACAACTCCCAGAACTCGGTCGACGCAGCGCGCCGGAGTACGAAGTCCCAGCGTCTCACAGTCGCTGGTCGCTTCCGTTCAGCCGCTACGGTTCCAGGGCGGATCTGTTCACAGACCTTACGGGAAGCCGGGCACACAGACGGCGTGGGACCGCGCACACTGGTCTGGTGAGCAACGGCGGTTGGGTGAAGTGGGCGGCGGCGCGGCGGTGGGCTTTCGGGTGCCTGCTGTTCGCGGTACTGGCGTTTGTGCTTGCCTACCTCGACTACGACGACAATCGAAGGCTGGAGGGCGCTCCGACAGCTCCCGCGACGATCACCGATATCACCAGGTTCGCCAAGGGCGGCCCGTTCCTCGATGTCGATGTCACGCTGCCGGACGGTCGGGTCCAGCGAACCACCATCACCGACTTCTTCGACCAGCCCAAGCCGAAGAAGGGCGGACGGATCCAGGTCCAGTACCGGCAGGACGGGTCGGATCTGCTCGCCCGCGAGGCCGGCTTCGGTTCGGATCGGAGCGGTCAGTTCGGATGGGGTGCGGCCGGGCTGGCGACGACGCTGGTCGGTCTTGGCATCCTCGTCCGGCACACCCGTCGCTGGCGGAAACGGACCTGGGGGCAGTTCTGGTTCTACGGCAACTGCGCCGCCTGCGACCACGACTGGCGGGAGCATCCGGGGGGCGTGTACGGCGAGCCGCCAGGAGGCTCCTGCGCCGACTGCCGCCACGATTCCCCGGACACCCCGGACTCCGCCTGCCGACAAGCCGCAGCCGCGCCCTGAGTTGCCACTCAGCCGAGCAGCTACTCGCTGACCGGTTCGAGGACGAACAGCGGGATCTTGCGCGTGGTCTTGGTCTGATACTCGGCGTACGGCGGGTACGCGGCGACGGCCCGCGGCCACCACTCGTCGTACTCGGCGCCGTCGAGCTCGCGGGCGACGTAGTTCTTGGTGACCTCGCCGTCCTGCAGGGTGAGCTTCGGGTCGGCCTTCAGGTTGAAGTACCAGACGGGGTGCTTGGGATCGCCACCCTTCGACGCGACCGCGGCGTACACACCGTTGTGCTCGACCCGCATCAGCGGGACCTTCCGGATCTTGCCCGACTTGGCGCCACGCATCGTCAGCAGAACCACCTTCAGGCCCAAGATGTCGACCACATCGGTGGTCCCGGCCTCGGCGACCTTGTCGACCTGCTCCCGAACCCAACCGGTCGCGCTCGGGGCATAGTCCTCGTCGTGAATGCTCGATGTCATGCCACCGATCCTAATCGGTGATGCATCACCAATCACAATGCGACCACGCTCAGCCCTCCTGGGTGATCACCCCCGGAACGGCGGACCCTCCGGCGACAACCGTTTGAACGGCTTCCTTTGTCTCCATGACCTCCTTGGTCTCCACCAGCTCTTTGAGAGTGGCCAGGCTGTGATCCCATCGCGCTGCGACGTCGGCCATCCAGGCCGCGGTCGCTGTCAGGGCCGTCGGACGCAACCCGAAGCGGACCTCACGTCCCTCGCGGCGACTCTCGACCAGACCGGCGTCACGCAACACCGCGAGATGCTGAACCACAGCCTGCCTCGTCACCGGCAACTCACCGGCGAGCCACGTCGCCGTACGCCCGCCGCTCGTCGCCAGCAACTCCACCACAACCCGCCGAGTCGAGTCCCCCAACGCCGCCAACACCCCATCAACAGCAATCACCGACCCCCGGCCACCAGCCCGGTCAGTCACCTCGGGCTCGGTCAGTTCGTCAGTCATGTCGACCTCCTCAGCGGCTGGCCATTATCGCAGCGTAGGCGCCAGTGCCGTCAGCGAGGCGAGCCCGCCATCCCAACCCTGTGACGATTCCGCGGCGCGTTTCTCCCGCTCCTCCGGTGACACATCGAGCCGTTCGAACCCCGACTCCACCACCCGCAGCCGTGTGCCTTCACCCTCGGGGGTCAGCGTGAACTTCACCAGATTCGACATACCCGGCGCCGGCTCGACCCCTGGGTCCACGGCATACCGATACGCGAACCGCCGCCCCGGCTCGACCGTCTCCACGAAGCCGAGATACCCCCGTGCTCCTCCCACCGCATCACCAGCCGCCCTCCTGGCCGCAGATCAACATCGGCCCCACCGAACGCATACCATCGCGCCAACTCCTCAGGCCGAGTCACCGCCGCCCACACAACCTCCGGCCGAGCCTCCAGATAAACCTCGCGCTCCACACTCTCCATGCCAAGTCATCCTGCCATCGATCCGGTTTGACACGCAAGTCACGACTTGCACATCATGGATGCATGAAAGCAGGCCAGATTCCCCTCGGAGAAAGTGGTAGGAACGCGTTCCTACCAGTTGCTAACCTCGATGACATGACCGCACGCAAGCTGTCGATCTCGGTGCCGCCAGAGGTCGAGGAGATGATCAAATCGGCCGCCGCCGAAGAGGGCGTCCCGGTCTCCACCTGGATTGCCCGGGCCGCTGTCGACAAGGCCGAGCGATCAGCCAAGCACGCAGCCGGCCGAGCCGCTGCTGCCGAGATGATCGCCGAGTACGAGCGGGAGAGCGGGCCCATCCCGGAGTCCGCCAGAAGGCGGGCCCGAGAGTTCATGATCGAGGCCGGCCTACTCACCGACAACCAGTGGCTGACGGCGGGCTAGTGCCTACGGTCGTCTATGACACCGGAGCGCTGTTGGCGGCGGAAAGGCGGGATGCCGACTTCCTGAGCCTGCACGACGGCCTGACCGCGGCACAGGTTCAGGTGATCGTGCCGGTGGTGGTGCTGGCGCAGGCCTGGCGCGGTGGACCACAACACTGGTTGTCGCGGACCTTGAAGGCGTGCGACGTCGTTCCCGATGACGAGCAGCTCGGTCGAGCGGCCGGCATCGCCTGCGCGGCTGCGCGTACGTCGGATGCCGTCGACGCGATCGTCGTGGCGATGGCGGTCCGGCATCAGGCGCCCGTCGTGACCAGCGATCCAGGAGATCTGACCCGTCTCGCGGAGTCGATCGGGGTGAAGCTGCGGCTGTTCGCGGTGTGAACGATCAGGGAGCGCAGGATTGGAGTTGGGTGGCGGTGGCGAGGGTGGCTTCGATCCAGCGGCGGCGGAGGAAGTGGGCCTTGAGGAGGCGGTGCATGCCGTCGAGGACGACAAGGCGGCCGCGGTAGGCGACCAGGTTGATCGGGTGGTCGAGGTCGGCGTCCATGACTCGTTCGTAGTGGGCGCGGAAGTTCATCGGGGTCGCGGCGATCTGGTTCGGGGTGATCTTGAAGCGTTCGCCGTCGAGTTGCCACAGCGGCAGGTCGAACATCCAGACCAGATCCGCGACCTCGACCGGCTCGACCTTCAGGTCGAGTGCCCACAGCTTGTCGAGTTGCCAGCGCTGCGGCGGGAACACCTCGCGGACGGCGGCCGGCATCAGCGCGACCAGTTCCTCGAACGAGACGTCCGGCGCCCCGCGATCAGCCTGGGATCCGAAGGAGTCGCCCAACCCATCGATCGTCACGACCGAGCAGGCTACGCCATCCCCGGCGCACGCACCGCGCGCCGACGCTCAGCCGTGAGCCATCCGGTGAATGATGACGATCGCGGAGTCGTCGCCGGGTCCACCCGCAGAGCCGACCAGCAAAGCCGCACCACCCTCGAACCCCTGTGCCACCAGGCGTTCCGCGTGTCCCGCGAGCCGGTCGGTCCCCCGGCCGATGTCACGCCGCGGCGTCTCGACCATGCCGTCGCTGTACAGGAACAGCGCGTCCCCAAGCTTCAGCTGCCCATGGTTCACCTCGAACTCCGGCGACTCCATCAGCCCGAGCAACGGCCCGTCCGTGTCCCGTGTCTGCCACCGCCCCGACCACGCGTCGAACTGAATCGCCGGCGGATGCCCAGCCGTCCGTACGTCGAAGATGCCGGTCCGCAGGTCGATCGCGACATGGACGACCGTGGCGAAGTCGTCGTCCCAGTCCTGCCGCCGCAGATAGCGATTCGCAGCGGGCAGAAACTCCTCGACCGGTACGACGCCGAGCAGTCCGCCGAACGCGCCCGACAGCAGCAGCGCCCGCGTCCCGGCATCGATTCCCTTGCCTGAGACATCGACCAGCGCAACCTCGAGAATGTCCTCACGCGTCGTCGACACCACGAAGTCCCCGGAGAACGACGATCCACCGGCGGACTGAATCGCCACCTCGGCCCGCCACCCGGCCGGCAGCGAAGGGAGTTCGCCCTGCGCGGTCAGGGTGTCGCGCAACTCGATCAGCATCGACTCACCCCGAGTGCCGGGCACACCGAGCCGGGCACGCACCTTGGCACCGGTGATGACGATCCATCCGACCATCCCGAGCACCAGCACGAAGCCGGTCTTCGGCGTCGGTCCGGTTCGCGAAGCAACGACGTACGCGCCGAAGGCAACAGTGATGAGCGTCTGCACGACCAACTGCCGGAAGCGCACGAGCAGACCGCCGAGCAGCAGGGGAATGATCAGCAACGACGCGGGGACATGCTGCGGCCAGACCAGGCTGCCCAGCGCAATGATCACCGTCGTCAGCAGCAGCACGGCGAAGGCGAGCTGGTGCGATCGGCGCGCGCGGCGGACGACGCGACGCAGCAGGGACTCGACCCGGCGGCCGATCCGTCGTACTTCAGCGAGACCGCCACTCGTCGTCATGGTGTGAAGAAGATAACGGCACCAGCCGGTCCGCGCATCAATTTGTCATCGAACCGATGATTATCAGCTCTTGCGAGTGAGTCCGGTGCGCTGGCACTTCGGGCACCAGAACAGATTGCGGCCCTCCAGGACCGTGGTCCGGATGATCGAGTCGCAGACGTGACAGTGCTGCCCCTGCCGCCGGTACACATAGACCTCACCACCATGATCGTCGCGCCGTGGATCGCGCCCCATCGCCTCGGGAGTGTGGTCGTCGGCAACGGTATCGATCCGTCCGGTCTCGACGCCGTACTTCATCAGCGCGAGCAGGTCGTCCCACATGCCCTGCCACTCGCGCTTCTTGACCACGTTGCCCGGTGTCATCGGGTTCAGCCGGGCCCTGAACAGGACCTCGGCGCGGTAGACGTTCCCGACGCCACTCAGGACCTCCTGGTTCATCAGCAGCCGCCCGATCGGCAGCTTGCTGCGGTGGATCCGCTTCCACGCCAACTCCGGATCCGCGTCGTCGCGCAACGGGTCCGGGCCGAGCCGTCCGATCAGCGTCTCGCGCTCGCCGTCGGTCAGCACCTCGACCACGGTCGCGCCGCGCAGATCGGCGTACGACGTCTTGTTCTGCAGGCGGAGGCGGACCTGGCCGACCGGCTCGGGCACGGGGGCCGGTGCGATGTCCATCTTGCCGATCAGGCCGAGGTGGATGTGCAGCCAGCCGGCGCCCTCGAAGTCGGCCAGGAAGTGCTTGCCGTGGGCCTCGGTCTGCCGCAGCACGTGCCCGTCCAGCAACGCGGCGCCCTCGACGAACCGGCCCTGCGGGCTGGATGTCCGGACGGTACGGCCGCCGAACGCGTCCCAGACGTCGTTCGCCAGGCGGTGCAGCGTGTGACCTTCAGGCATGATTCCTCATATGGGGACAACAGGTGGAGCCAAAGGCCGGAGTGGTCCGCCCACTCCGGCGGTAGTCGGCATCGGTCGATCGATGCGCGCGCGGGACGTGTCCCGACCGCGTCAGCCGGTCAACCGCAAGCCGACTGCCTCAGCTGATCCGGCCAGCGGTCAGGAGACCGGTGGGAGCTCGCCGGTCGACTCGTAGGCCGACAGCATGTCGATCCGGCGGGTGTGCCGCTCCTCGCCAGAATAGTCGGTGGCCAGAAACGTCTCGACGAATCCGGTCGCCTCCTCCGCGGAGTGCATCCGGGCGCCGACACTGATCACGTTGGCGTCGTTGTGCTGGCGGCCGAGCTGCGCGGTCTCGGTGCTCCAGGCCAGGATCGCCCGGACCCCTTTCACCTTGTTGGCCGCGATCTGCTCGCCGTTGCCGGAGCCACCGATCACGATGCCGAGACTGCCCGGCTCGTCCACCACTGCCTGAGCAGCCCGCAGACAATACGGCGGATAGTCGTCGACGGCGTCGTACACCGTTGCGCCGTGGTCCACAACGTCGTGCCCAGCCGCTGTGAGGTGCTGGACCAGGTGGGCTTTGAGTTCGAAGCCGGCGTGGTCGGACCCGATATGCACTCGCATGGCCAGCAATCTACTGTCCGGCACCCTTCGACGGCGAAGCGCCCGGCAGCCGCAGCGCCGCTGTCAGCCCGTTCACCTCGGCGGAGGCCTGCTCGTACGACGTTCCGGGTGGACGCACCGTGTACACAGCGACGATGAACCGGTCGTCCGGGCCGACAGTCCCGGTGGTGTGGAGTGCGTCGCCACCGAGCTCGACCAGCGCCTTCGGCCTGGACCGATCCTGGCCGTAGCCACTGGACCCGATGAAGCCGGACCAGCCTTGTTTGATGCTGAAACCGGAGTCGAAGACCGACGGGATCCCGAAGTACTGGTCGAAGCCGTCGGTGCCGTGGCGGGTGGCCTGACGCAGCTGGTCCATCACGAACGTCCGCACGGGCTCAGGCGCACGATCGACGATGTATCGATAGATCTCGACCGTGTCGGCAGCGGTGATGGCGACGTACCCCCAGAAGCCCGGATGGGTGATCGGCGGCCCGGCCGTGTGCGTCAGGCCGAGCCGCTTCACCATCCGGTCCACCAAAAACGGACCACCGAGCTCGTCCCAGTAGTGGCTGGCGGCGTCGTCGTCGCTGCTGCGCAACATCGCCTCGAGCCGGGTCCGATCCTCGGCCGGTACGTCGTAGGCCGGTCCGCGGTCCCAGAGGAAGTCCAGGACGATCAGCAGCTTCACCACGGAGGCCGACCGGAACCGGTGAGCGGCGTTGAACCGCTGGACGAACTCACCTGTCCGGCGGTCGAAGACGGCGATACCTGCCGTCACTCCGACCGGGATCGCCACGTCGTTCACACCGACCGCGGGCAGCTGATCACGCAAGGTCATCGGAAACCTACTCACCACTTGACGAATTCCTAGGTGAGTAACCTTCACCATCCGGGGCGGTCCAGGCAAGCTTTAAAGAGCAGGCCGAATCAATCAGTCGAAAATCGGCTCGCGGTCACGCGTTCGCTTGAGCTCGAAGAAGCCCTCGGTCGAGGCGACGAGCCGTACGCCGTCCCACAGCTTCCCGGCCGCCTCACCCTTCGGGGCAGGGGTCACGACCGGACCGAAGAACGCCGTACCCTCGACCGCGATGACCGGCGTGCCGACCTCCATGCCGACCTGGTCCATACCGGCGTGGTGCGACTTGCGCAACACCTCGTCGTACCGGTCGGTGCCGGCGGCCTCGAGCAGTGACGCGGGCAGGCCGACCTCTTCGAGTGCTTCGGCCAGTACGGCGTCGTCCTTGCCGCCGCGGCCTTCGGTGTGGATGCGGCGGCCGATGGCGGTGTAGAGCGGCAACAGGACCTCGTTGCCGTGCGCCTGCTCGGCGGCGGTCAGCACCCGGACACGGCCGAGCAGGCGGTCCCAGTTGGCGTCGTGCTCGTTACGGTCCTCGTTCAGGACGGCCAGGCTCATCACGTGCCAGGTCGTCGTCACATCCCGCACCTGCTCGACCTCGAGCATCCAGCGAGACGTCATCCAGGCCCAGGGGCAGGCCGGGTCGAACCAAAAATCTGCGGAGGCAGTCATGTTCCCAATCATACAAAGTTGAAGGAACGTAGGTACCGGCTTGGTATCCAATGCCCAAGGTTGCGGGGAAACCCTCGGCCAAGCCGACAGCCAGGTGCATAGGATGCCGACATGCCTGGAACCAACCTCACGCGCGACGAGGCGCGTACCCGTGCCGGTGTGGTCAGCGATGTCAGCTATGCGATCGAGCTGGACCTGACCAACGCTCCGAGCGGCGCCCCGACCTTCCCGTCGGTGACCATGATCACCTTTGCCGCCGAGGCCGGCGCGAGGACCTTCGCCGACCTGATCGCGGACAGCATCCGCGAGGTGACGCTGAACGGTACGGCGCTGGACCCGGACACCGTGTACGACGGGGCCCGCATCCAGCTGGACGGGTTGGCCGAGCGCAACGAGCTGAAGGTCGTCGCCGACTGCCTGTACTCGCGCACCGGTGAAGGACTGCACCGCTCGGTCGACCCGGCCGACAAGGAGACGTACCTCTACACGCAGTTCGAGGTGCCGGATGCGCGCCGCGTCTTCACCACCTTCGAGCAGCCGAACCTCAAGGCCCCGTTCACGTTCACCGTCTCCGCACCGGCCCGTTGGGTCGTCATCTCGAACGCTCCGACGCCCGAGCCCACGCCGTACCAGGGTGAGAGCGGTGAGGAGCTGGCCCGGTGGGAGTTCCCGCCGACCGAACGGATCTCGACGTACATCACCGCTGTGGTGGCCGGGCCGTACCACGTGGTCACGGACTCCTACGAAGGCGCGAACGGGACCTACCCGCTGTCGCTGCTGTGCCGTCCGTCGCTGAAGGACGCTCTGGACGTCGAGGACCTGTTCGAGGTGACCAAGCAGGGCTTCGAGCTGTTCGAGAACGCCTTCGGTACGCCGTACCCGTTCCACAAGTACGACCAGGCATTCGTGCCGGAGTACAACATGGGCGCGATGGAGAACGCGGGCTGCGTGACGCTGCGGGACGAGTACCTGTTCCGCAGCCGCACCACGCACGCGGAGCTGGAGAGCCGCGCCAACACCGTTCTGCACGAGCTGGCGCACATGTGGTTCGGCGACCTGGTCACGATGACCTGGTGGGACGACCTGTGGCTCAACGAGTCGTTCGCCGAGTGGGCCAGCCACTGGGCGCAGGCGACCGCGACCACCAAGTACGCCGGCGCCTGGACGACGTTCTGCAACGCCAGGAAGAACTGGGCCTACCGGCAGGACCAGCTGCCCTCGACGCACCCGATCGCGGCCGACATGGTCGACTTCCACGCGGTCGAGGTGAACTTCGACGGCATCACCTACGCCAAGGGCGCGTCCACGCTGCGCCAGCTCGTCGCGTTCGTCGGTGAGGACACCTTCATCACCGCGCTGAAGGAGTACTTCGCCGACCACGCGTTCGGGAACACCGAGCTGACCGACCTGCTCAAGCCGCTGGAGAAGGCGTCCGGTCGGGATCTGGACGACTGGACCGAGCGCTGGCTGCGGACCGCCGGTGTGAACACGCTGCGAGCCGACTTCGCGGTCGACAGTTCAGGCGCCTTCACGTCGTTCGCGATCGAGCAGACCGCGACGGAGAAGTTCCCCGTGCTGCGGCCGCACCGGCTCGCGGTCGGCCTGTACCGGCGTACCGACGAAGGCCTGGTCCGGACCGAGCGGTTCGAGGTGGACATCGACGGCGCGCGTACCGAGCTGCCCGAGCTCGTCGGTGCGTCCCAGCCGGACCTGGTGCTGCTGAACGACGACGACCTCACCTACGCGAAGATCCGGATGGACGAGCGCTCCCGCGCCACGCTGGTCGAGTCGATCGATCAACTCACCGAATCGTTGCCCAGGGCACTGGCCTGGGGCTCGGCCTGGGACATGACCCGCGACGCGGAGATGCCGGCCAGCCAGTACGTCGGCATCGTGCTGCGCGGGATCCGGGCCGAGACCGACCTCACCGGCGTACGGTCCCTGCTCGGCCAGGCGACCACCGCGATCAACCAGTACGCCGCTCCCGAGAACCGCCCCGCCCTGCGGGCACAGTTCGAGGCAGCCGTGGCGAGCCTGCTCGCCGACGCCGCGCCGGGCAGCGACCACCAGCTCGCCTTCGCGCGTTCGTACAGCTCGGCGGTCTTCTCCGAGGCAGGTGCCGACCGTCTCCTCGCCTGGCTGGACGGACGCGACCTGCCGACCGGACTGGTCGTCGACACCGACCTGCGCTGGACCTTGATCGTGGCACTCGCCCGGCTCGGCCGGATCGGTGCCGACGAGATCGACGACGAGCTGACCCGGGACACCACGATGACCGGTCAGGAGCGCGCGGCCCAGGCACGTGCGGCCAGGCCGACCGCAGCCGCCAAGGAGGACGCTTGGCGGATCGCGGTGGAGTCGGAGGACACTCCGAACGAGACACAGTTCCGGACCATCATCGGCTTCCAGCAGCCGGGTCAGGAGGACCTGCTGCGCCCGTACGTCGAGAAGTACCTGAACGCGGCCAAGGACGTCTACACGCGCCTTGGCTCGTCGATGGGCGAGAACGTGCTGGTCTACCTGTCGCCGCGCAACCTCGCGGACCAGGAAGCGCTGGACGCGCTGACCAACTGGCTGGCGGTGGAGTCCGCGTCGGTGGACGCTCCGACGCTTCGTTACGTCTCTGAAGCACGGGCTGACCTCACCCGGGCCATCACGGCCCAAGCAAAGGACATCGTCGCCTGACGCATCACACTGCCGGTCTCAGCCTTTGTCGCTGCGACCGGCAGTGTCATGTCCGTCGCAGATGCGGTAAGACTGGGTCGGTGCCCGCCTCCGATCCCGCCCTGGCAGGTGCGGCAGCCGTTGCGCTGACCGGACTGGCAGAGGCCTACCGACCCCGCCCGGTCACTCCCCTGATGCCATGGCGCTATCCACACCGGCTGGTGAAGCCGTACATCATCACGGCCCGCGGACGGCAGTGGGACGACCAGATGGTCGAGATCGCCCGTACCACTGCGACCCGGCAGCTCGAGTTCGACGATGCGATGGGCGCTGTCGGCCTGGCCGTCGTCGTCCTGCATCTCGGCGACGACGGTGTCTATCTGGTCGTGCAGAGCTGGGCCAAGGACTTCCAGTCCCGCCTGAGCATCTTCAGCGGCTTCGAGGTCGACGACCTCCGACCGGCCCCGATCGGCGCCGCCCCCTGCATCTGGGAACTAGAGGTGCTCAGCCACGAGCGCTCGGCGTACGTGAACCACATCCTCGCCGCAGCCGTCGACATCGACGCCTGGCTTGACGACGCCCTGGACACCCGACCGCAGCCCAAGCCCAGCGGCATCCCGTCCGGGACCTAGTCGCGCCTTTCAGGTCAAGCAATTTCCTGAAGGTTTGTGCGGCGGGGATTTCCTGACGTTACCCACAGGACCGGGTGGATCGCGTCCGGTAAGGGTCAAACGATTGCTCGTCGGCGGACGGTGAGGGGCCGTGCGCAGTGCGCGATTCCCTTGTGGAGAACGAGATTCTGACCACTTGAGGGATGCTCATTTATTCGGTCGTTCGGTTTAAGCTGCCACCGGAATGCCGATTCATGTCCATTCGAGGGACCCTGGGGAGGGGGCCTTGCCGTGACACCTGTTGATCATCGCAAGCCGTCGGCCCGAGGGGCTCGCAGACAGAAGCCGGCACCGCGACGCAGCGAACCCGCGCGTCGCGACGTCACCGCGCGCCGCGGCGATGCCCCGCCGCGGCCTCCACGGAAAGCCCAGCGCTCGCACAGCGCGATCGGAGCCGCGATCGTGACCGCGGCGGCGCTGGTCGCCGTGTTCGCGTTCATCCTGACCAGAGGATCGTCTCCGGCGCCGGAGAGCAGCGACGGGCTGCGGCTGGGGACCGACACGACCGGCGCGCCGGCCGCGCCGACACCGCCGGTCGCGACCGATGACGCGAGCGCGACCAAGGCCGACCGTAATCCGCCGGCCTCTTCGAAGGCGGCACCGACCACCGCGCCGTCGGTGAACACCGGTGCGACGTCACCGGCGTTCGCGCGGGGACAGTGGATCGTGGTCCTGGACACCTACCCGACCGACGTGGGCATGGATGCGGACCAGCTTGCGAAGGGTGCGGCGACGAAGCTGATCCAGGCCGGCGTGCCCGCGAAGGCGATGCTGGTCGACGGGCAGTACCCGGGGATCGCCAGCAGCTCGGCAGAGCGGGTCACCGACACCTGGATGCTGTATCTCGGTCCTGGGGAGTCATCGGACCAGATGCTCAAGCTGTGCACCGCACCGAAGACGCAGCGCGCCCACCCCAACACCGCCTGCCCGACCTACGAGCCGGCGAGCGCTGCAGGCAGCTGATCCACCACGTCCGTCGCCAACCGGGCGTGCAGGTGCGAGTCATGCCGGTCGCCGGTCGGCTCGACGTAGTACGCCCGCATGATGCCTTCGAGCTGGAAGCCGGCCCGCGTTGCGACGCGGCAGGAGCCCTTGTTGACCAGTGCGTGGTCCAGCGACAGGCGGTGCAGGCGTAGACCGTCCGTTGCAAAGGCCCAGCGGGCTGCCGCATCGAGAGCGCGGGCCGCGAGTCTGCGACCGCGGGCGGCCGGGCTGACCCAGTACGCGACCACGGCCTGGTCCGGCACCCGGTTCACGTCGCGGATCGCGACGTTGGCGAGCACGTAGTCGGTTGCGGCGTCGGCCACCGCGAAGACGGCGTTGCCGCGCGCCCAGGCCGTGATGCGCGGCTCCAACCACCTGCGGGCTCGCTGATCCGCGGGTGTGCGGATGACCGCCGTACCGCCGGTCCAGCGGAGGATGTCCGGATCCCGCAACGCCTCGGCCACTGCCGCCTCGTCAGTCGCTACGAACGGACGCAGTACGACGTCGTCCAGCTCGATGCGGTGTCGCGGCAGGGCCTCGGTCACTGCTGGTGCGGCTCGTGGGCGTGCAGCAGCGGTGCCTGTACGGCGTGCTCGCCGAGTTGCTGTACGCCGGTCACCAGCCCGCCGGTCAGATCACCAGCGGCGAACGAGGTCTGCATGGTCAGCGCGGCCAGCCCGGCCGAGGTGTCCGTCAGCTGCCGCTTGGCCAGCGGACCGATGACGATCTCCAACCGGCGGCCGGCCGGGTCGACGTACACCAGAACCGAGTGGTCGGGGTCGTCCAGCTCGTTCAGCAGCTCCACGGCGAACGGGCGGGTCTCCTCGTCCGCTCCACCGACGTACACGGAGAAGTGCAGGCCGGACACCTCTTCGGCGTGCCGGACGGCCTTCTCGATGTCGTAGAGCTGGTCCGGTGTGAATGCGTCACCAGCTGGCACTTGCGCCTCCGGTCGTACGGGCGACGCCGGTGCCGGCGATCGCGGTCGCGCCCGGTGCGGCGGGCAGCTCGGGAAGGTTGGCCGGGTCCGGCTTGGTCACCGTCGGACCGTTGATCCAGACCGGCGGGGCCCACCACGACAGCCCCGGGCGGTACCGCGGCCCGCTCGCGATCGACGACGCGAACACCAGCAACGACACCACCGCAACAACCAGCACAGGTATACCGACAAACACCAACAACGTGTGGCCGGAAACTTCAGTGATCACGCCCTAGAGCCTAGTACTCCCCCACCTCCCCCACCCCGCAGACCCCACAAGTCGCCCCCCACCCCCCGACCACTTTCCCTGGCAGACCCACGAATTTGCCTGGCAGACCCATGAGCTCGGGGGTTCCACACCCGCACTAGGGGTACGGAACCCCCGATTTGCTGGGTCAACCAGGCAAATGGGGCGAGCGGTGGGGGGTCAGCAGCCGCCGCAGTTGTAGTAGGTGATGTCCCAGTGGTTGCCCTCGTTGGCGTAGATGTTGCCGGAGGGGGCTTGCCACTGGGGGTAGCCGTCGCCGCGGTCGGCGATGCGGGCGAAGTGGTTGTGGACGTAGTTCGTGACACAGGTGGTGATGGCGACGTCGACCTTGTAGCCGTTGCGGTGGCTGTAGGTGCCGGCGGCGTGCCCGACCTCGGTTCCACCGGTGATGCGGATCGCGCACCCACTCGCCTGCTTCAGCGTGCGAACGCCGTACACGGTCGAGTCGTTGATGTTGGTGAACGACGTACAACTGGCGTTGTTCCAGTCCGAGCAGTTGCCGCTGGACGACCAGGTGATCCCGGCCGCGGAGAAGATCGCGGTCGCCTGCGCGTGCGTCAGCTTGGTCAGCGCCGAGGCCTGGTCGACCGCGATCACACCGGGCAGCAGCCCGGCGAGTACGGCGACCACCGGGATGAGGACGCGTCGGAGGACGGATTTCATGGGGACACTCCTTGAAATATGGGGCGGTTATCTCAAGGAGTGCACTGCCCAGGAAAGATATTCACGAAACGTGCGGTTAAATCAGAAATTAACGTCCGAACACTGGTAGAAGGCGTTCCCCGTGTCGGCAATGGTCCAGACCGCAAGGATCATGTGCCGTCCGGTCCGATTGCTCGGCAACGTACCGGGGTGCGAAACCTCCGTCGGCGGTCGGGCGCCGTTCAGCTTCACGGTCAGGAACGGGGTCAGATCGAGCGCCGAACGGGTCAGCGGAT
This sequence comes from Kribbella sp. NPDC055071, assembly GCF_053608045.1. Taxonomy (NCBI): domain Bacteria; kingdom Bacillati; phylum Actinomycetota; class Actinomycetes; order Propionibacteriales; family Kribbellaceae; genus Kribbella; species Kribbella sp. NPDC055071. Next base: position 18,026 of record NZ_JBSGUS010000035.1, on the reverse strand, counting down.
CGTTCTTACTCCAGCCCTGCTTGGTCATGTAGTACTTGAAATCGGTCGTCGCATGCGACGCGGTCAGGTGCCAGCTGAACGTGTAGCCGGCACCGGCCGTCAACTGGGTAGCCGGCCAAGCTCCACCACGCTGGTCGTCCAACTCGTGGAACTGCGACAGACCGGCCGAGCAGAGCAGACCGTCCGCAGGACCCGTGGTCGGGAAGCCCTTCGGACCTTCGGTGCTTTGCGGCTCCCACTGGATCGCGCCGCAATCCGTCACGGTCTGGTTCTGACAGAGCTTGGCCCGACTGATCGGTGTGGTCGTGTAGCCGTGCCCATAGGCCAGGGGCACCGACGTGCTGACCGTCAGCGCGAGTGCGCCGACGGCGATTCCGGCCAGGCTGAGCGTGCGATTGCGCAGCATCTGGTCAACTCCTTCACCTGTTGGGGCGGTGAGACAGCGAAGGAAGGCGCCTTCTTGTTGACGAATAGAAAACAACCGTTCAAATCTATTGTCAACGGTTCGTAGCCGTTTGCGTACAGAAAGCTAGATATTGAGGGCGCCGATGAGCCGGCGGAGGCGCTGGTTGTTCGGCAGGTCCTCGATCATCACCGGCTGTCCGTCCGGCCCACCGAGCGGGATACGCCAGTTCGGATACTCATCCGTGGTGCCCGGCTGATTCTGCGTACGACGCTCGCCCACAGCGTCAGTGAGTGCCACCCCGACCAGCTTGGCCGGCGTATGAGCGACGTACTGATGCAGTGCCTCGACGATGCGCTCGACGTCGCCATCGGTGTTACTGAGCAGGTGCCGCTCGCGCAGTGCGTTCAGCCACGAGTCACGCTCGGCCTCGTCCACAGCGAGCTCCTCAGCGACCGGTCTGGTCAGCAGACCGAGCTGGTTGCGCAGCTCGACGTGATCACCGGCCAGATACCCCGCTGTCGGCGGCAGGTCGTGCGTGGTGACCGTTGCCAGGCAAAGCTCACGCCAGCGCTCCGGGGCGAGCGGATGACCCTCAGCGTCCCGCTCGAACCACAGAACCGACGTGCCCAGGATGCCGCGCTCGGTCAGGTAGTCACGCACCCACGGCTCGACCGTGCCGAGGTCTTCGCCGATCACCATCACCCCAGCCCGCGAAGCCTCCAAGGCGAGGATGCCAATGAGCGCCTCATGGTCGTAGCGCACGTACGTACCCTCGGTCGGCCGCTCCGGCGACGTGACCCACCAGAGCCGGAACATGCCGAGGATGTGGTCGATCCGCAGCCCACCACCATGCCGCATCACCGCACGGACCAGATCCCGCCAAGCGGCGTACCCGGTCTCGGCCAGTGCGTCCGGGCGCCAAGGCGGCTGCGACCAGTCCTGTCCCTGCTGGTTGAACGCGTCCGGCGGCGCACCGACGTGGATACCGCGGGCCAACACGTTCTGCAGCGCCCACGCGTCCGCTCCGTCCGGATGTACGCCGACGGCCAGGTCATGTACGACGCCCAGCGACATGCCGGCCGCCTTCGCCCGGGCCTGCGTACGCGCGAGCTGGTCGTCCAGCTGCCACTGCAACCAGCAGTGGAACTCGACGGCATCCGGGTTCTCGTTGCGGAAGGCAACGACGGCCGGCTCGCTCGGATCACGCAGCTCCTCAGGCCACTTGCTCCACTCCGGCCCGTGCACGTCCGCGATCGCGGCCCAGGTGGCGAAGTCGATCAGCCCCTGGCTCTCGCGATCGCAGTAGGCGCCGTACTCCGCGATCCGGCCGATGGACGGCCGGACACCGAAGAGCAGCTGGAGTGCCTCGCGCTTGGCCGCCCAGACCGTGTCCCGGTCCAATGCGGTCGCGTCCTCACTCAGAGCCCGGGTCTGCAGGCTGAGCGCCCGGACCCGATCCCGCTCCGCGGGCGCGAGGTCGCCGTACTCGTCGATGTCTTCGATGCGCAGGTAAATGGGGTTCCCGAAACGCCGCGAGGCCGGGAGGTACGGCGAGGGCTCCATCCGGCCCGCGGTCTCGGCCGCGTGCAGTGGATTCACCAGTACGAAGCCGGCACCCAGGTCGTGCGCGGACCAGGCGGCGATGTCCGCGAGGTCGTGCAGATCACCGATCCCCCACGACCGGCGCGAGCGCACCGAGTACAGCTGGAGCACCCAGCCCCAGGTGCGGTCCAGCTTCTCCGGCTCGAGCTTGCGCGGAGTCACGATCAGCGTGCTCACCGAAATCTCCGGACTGCTGCCGACCCGCGCACACAGCCGGTGGTATCCGAGCGGTAGATCACCCGGCAGTTGGAACGTCGCCTCACCGATCTGCACGCCGTCGACCCACTCCGGCTCCACCAGGTGGTCCTGCTGGGCGATGTCCCGTCGCTGACCGCCGTCCTCCAGGTCAACCCACACGTCCGCCGTCGACCCGTGCGGCAGGTGTACGGCGAACCAGGGCGTCCAGCCCGCTCGCATCACCACAGTCGCGGGCAACGTCCGCCGCCAGCGCTCCTGCTGATGCTCAGCGAGCGCCAAGGCCGCCTTGTCCGGCGTCGACGCGTCCACACCGAGTGCTGCGAGTACGGCGGAGACCACCTCGCTGGAGACGATCACATGCTCGCCCTGCCAGTTCCAGTACTCCGTCGCCACGCCATGGGCAACCGCTAGCTCGACAAGGGCCGCAGTGGGAGCTGTCACCCCAGCGAGTCTGCCGTATCACCCATGCCAACGCCCAACGGCGCGCGCCGTGTCACTCATTCGAACGGCGACGACTCAGGATCAGTACGGCGACCAGCAGCACGCCACTCGCGACCACCAGGCCGATCGCCACCCCACCCATGTTGTCCGTCAGCTGGTACAGCGCGGTCGGCCAGATGACCAGCAAGATCGCACAAGCGACCACCGCGTACGCCGAATGCCGCCGGCGACCGTACGCGACCAGAAGGGCGGCCGGACCGGCCGTGCCGACGGCCAGCGCCATGATCTCGCCACGCTCCTGGATGAGCCAGCAGATCGACGAACTGAACATCGCGGCGCCGGCCAGTGACCATGCGGTCACCTGATCCCGAACCAGGCCGAGCATCGCCAGCACGAAGGCCACCAGGATGAATCCGGTCCCGGCGATGCCCGCGGTGTTCGCGGCCGACCCGGTGTCCGGAGTGAGGACATCTGCCGTGATCACCACCACACCCACGGCGAGGATTCCAAAAGTTGCCACCAGCAACGACGAGCCGGCCAGCCTCCACAGGCCGACCGCGGCCAGCGCGAGCGCGACCGCGACCCCGACGACCCGACCGGTCTCCCCTTCGATCGCGACGTACGCGGCGAAACCGGCCACACAGCAGCCCAGGGACGCCAGCGCCGAGCTGAGCTGGCCACGGCCGCGCAGCAGCGCGAGGACGACGGACGCACCCAGCAGGATGACCGCCGCGCTCGTGCCGGTCACGATGCGGGCCGCGCGACCCATCTCACCCCAGTTGGCGAGCGTGAGCAGCGCGACCGCGCCCAGCAGCAGCGCTCCGCCGATGTAGCCGAGCACCTCGATCAGCGCGTTCGAATGGGACACCGTCGGCGGCGTCCTGGTCTTCACCGGCGGCTCGGCCGGCTGGGGCTTCGCCGGGGTTGCCGGCTGGGTCTTCGGCTGTGCCGGCGCTTGCGGTGGCCCGGCGACCGCCCGGGCCTTGTCGATCTCCGCGTCGGCGGCGTCCCGGATCGAGTCGGCCTGGTACTGGCGCAGCACACCCGCACTCACGAGCCTGGACAGCTCGTCATCCAGCCGGCTGGGCATGCAGGTCGTCTCCCCTTGTCGAACTGTGTCCCGTGGCGGGACACCACTATGGTTGGGCGGCGAGATGCCTTATTTGATCAGCTACCTTGTGTCCGCGGTCAGTCACCCCCTGTTTTCGCTGCCGGAGACCCTCCCGACCTTCTTCCGGATGGGCAACGACGGCAAGCTGGAAGTGACCGACCAGATCGTCGTCGTCCCGGCCCGGATCGCCGGGCTCATCATCGGTTTCTTCGTGCTGCGCTGGGTGCTGCACAAGGTCATCCGCCGGTTCGCCAAGCGGACCGGGAACGGCGCCGTCGCCGGCGTCCTGTCGAAGGCCAGGATCGGCCAGGACTTCGTCGAGAACACGCTGGCCACCGAGCGGCGGGCCCAGCGGGCCCAGACGATCGGTTCCCTGCTCTCGAGCACGGTGACGATCGTTCTGACCGCCGTCCTCGTGGTGATGGTGCTGGCCGAGCTGGGCTTCAACATCCTGCCGGTGATCGCGTCCGCGAGCATCATCGGCGTCGCGCTCGGCTTCGGCGCGCAGACGCTGGTGAAGGACTTTCTGGCCGGCATCTTCATGATCTTCGAGGACCAGTACGGCGTCGGCGACCTGATCGACATGGAGAAGGCGACCGGCGTGGTCGTCGCGGTCGGCCTGCGGATCACCACGCTGCGCGGCGAGGACGGCACCACCTGGTACGTCCGCAACGGCGAGGTGGTCCGAATCGGCAACCTGACCACCCGCGACCCGCGCAGCGACGCCTCCTCCGGCGTTGGCTCGGCCACGGAGCAGGAAGAACAAGCTCCGAAGTCCGACTGAAATCAGCTGTTGACGCATCGCGACCGGCACGTCATGATCGAGCGAACCGTTAGGAAACCTTCCTAACTAAAGAACTCTGACCGCCCCCAGATTGGGAGTTCGAGATGCGCTCACGCATGTTCAAGATCGCCACGGCAGCGGTCGCAGCCGGCGCCCTGGCGCTCGGCGTCGCGGCCGCCGCCCAGGCGTCCACCCAACGGGTCCAGGCGGATCCGGCCAGTATCGGCGCCGCGCCGTACCTGTATCTCGGCTGGGGAAACCCGCAGAACCCGACCAGTGTGATGAACGCGGCCGGCAACACCTGGTTCACGCTCGCCTTCGTCCTGTCCGACGGCGGCTGCAACCCGAAGTGGGACGGCGACCGCGCGCTCACCGGCGGCTCGGACCAGACCACGATCAACAGCATCCGGGCCGCGGGTGGTGACGTGATCCCGTCGTTCGGCGGCTGGTCGGGCAACAAGCTCGGCGAGAAGTGCACCTCCGCTTCGGCGCTGGCCGGTGCGTACCAGAAGGTGATCGACGCCTACAAGCTGAAGGCGATCGACATCGACATCGAGGACACCGAGTTCCACAGTGCGGCCGCCCGGCAGCGGGTCGTGGACGCGCTCAAGACCGTCAAGAGCAAGAACGCCGGGATCAAGACGTACATCACGATGGGCACCGACCAGGGCGGCCCGGACTCGTCGGGCGTCGACCTGATCAAGAAGGCTGCCGCTGCGGGGCTGGCCAACGACGGCTGGGTGCTGATGCCGTTCGACTTCGGTGGTGGCTCGACCAACATGGCCACTCTCACCCAGCAGGCCGAGGAAGGGCTCAAGGGCCGGTTGAAGACCGCTTACGGCTACACCGACGACACGGCGTACCGGCACATGGGGATCTCGTCGATGAACGGCAAGACCGACGACGGCGAGACGGTCCGCCTGCAGGACTTCAAGACGATGCTGACCTACGCACAGCAGCACCACCTGGCCCGCTTCACGTTCTGGGCGGTGAACCGGGACCGCGCCTGCGGCGGCAGCAACAACGACGGTGACTCGTGCAGCGGGATCTCCCAGAGCCAGTACGACTTCACCAAGGTCGTAGCCCGGTTCCACGGCTGAAAACACGACGTCCGGCGAACCCTGGTGGGTTCGCCGGACGTTGACGTGCAGGGTCAGGCGGTGAAGGTGACGTCCAGCGTGATCGGGACGGCGGCCAGCGCCTGCGAGACCGGGCAGTTCTTCTTCGCGCCCTCGGCGAACTCGGCGAACTCGTCGGCGGTGATCCCGGGGACCTTGCCGTTCACCGACAGCTTGATACCGGTGATGCCCTCGCCCGGCTGGAAGGTGACGTCGGCCTGGGTGTCGATCGCCTCCGGCGCGTGGCCCTCGCCGGCCAGCGCGTGCGACAGCGCCATCGAGAAGCAGGTCGAGTGCGCGGCGGCGATGAGCTCCTCCGGGCTGGTCTTGCCGTTGGCGTCGTTCGCGCGGGAGGCCCAGGTGACGTCGTAGGTGCCGACACCGGACGACTCGAGAGCGACCTGGCCGGCGCCCTCCATCAGCGAGCCTTCCCAGTGGGCCTTGGCCGTACGAGTGGTAGCCATGCTCGTGTTGTCTCCTTCGAAGGGGGTTCAGCGGCCGGACACGTCGATCGCGCCCGGGTAGTGCGGTTCGTCGGTGTTCACCATCGTCTGCGCCGCCATCAGCATGTAGTTCCAGATCTGCTCGTCCTGCTCAGGTGTCAGGGCGATCTCGTCCAGTGCGGCGCGCATGTGGCGCAGCCAGCTGTCCCGGGCGCTCGGGGTGACGGCGAACGGCGCGTGCCGCATCCGCAGCCGGGGATGTCCACGCTGCTCGGAGTACGTCTTCGGTCCACCCCAGTACTGCTCCAGGAACATCCGGAAGCGCACCTCGGCCGGGCCGAGGTCCTCCTCCGGGTACAGCGCACGCAGTTCGGGATCGGCGGCGACGCCGCGATAGAACGCCGCTACCAGCCGGTGGAAGGTATCCGCCCCACCGACGGCGTCGTAAAAACTCTGCTGCTCAGTCATGTCAGCTCTAGTCTTTCAGGCCGATACAACGCGCTTGAGGAGGGCTGCCCGTTCGGTGTCCGACAGTGGGCGCTTGGCGTGGGTCTGCGGGTCCACGGTGACGATCACGGACTCGGCCTTGGCGTAGACGTCCTCGCTCTCCCCGCTGCGGTCCACGATCCAGGAGTGCAGCGTGTACGACGTCGTACCGATCGAGTCGATCCAGACGTCCACGTCGTACGGCGGGTGCCGGAGCAGGATCGGCCGTAGGTAGTCCACCGTCTGGCTGACCAGGACACACGGATAGACCGTGAACACGTCGCTGCCGGCGCCGAGCGTGTCGGCCAGGAACGCGATCCGGGCTTCCTGGAGGTAATCGAAGTACCGGACGTTGTTGACGTGGTCGTACGAATCGATGTCCGACCAGCGAACCAGCACGGGGTGGGTGAACTTCATGCGCCCACCAGCTTCGACAGGGCCTCGCGCTCGACCGGGGTGATCCGGCGGAGGCGGTTGGCGGCGAAGTCGAACGGGACCAGCTTGGTCCGGGCTTCGACGTACGTGGTCCGCTCGGGCTCGGCGTCGAGGATCTCGTAGTCGACGGTGAAGGACGCCGCCTTGATCTCGCTGATCCACAGCTCGATCCGGACCGGCTCCGGCCGGAAGTACAGCGGTGCGCGGTACTGGACCTCGTGCCGGGCCACCAGCAGGCCGGTCTCCAGGTCGTCCGCGCCGAGCTCCTTGGCGGTCCGGAAGAGAAAATCGACGCGAGCGTCCTGCAGGTAGTCGACGTACTTTCCGTTGTTCACGTGGCCGAGCGCGTCCAGATCACCCCACCGCAGCGGGCAGTAGTAGATATGGCGGTTGCTCATACTTTCCCCACCCCACGCGCCGGGCTGTGATGATCCACACGGCGATCATCGCATCCGCGGTACTGCCCGGGTGACAGAGCGTGGGTAATGTCATCCCCGGCAGCAGCACGGGACCAAAAGGAGCGGCGGACCATGACTCAGCAGCGAGTGGCGATTGTGACCGGGTCCGCGCGGGGAATCGGCGCGGCCGTCGCGCAGCGGCTCGCCGCCGACGGGAACGCGGTTGCCGTCCTCGATCTCGACGAGGGCGCCTGCGCCGCGACCGTCAAGACGATCACCGAGGCCGGCGGCACGGCGATCGCGGTCGGCTGCGACGTCAGCAAGTCCGACCAGGTCACCGCCGCGGTCGAGCGCGTCGTCGCCGAGCTGGGCGCACCGACGATCCTGGTGAACAACGCCGGCGTCCTGCGGGACAACCTGATCTTCAAGATGTCCGAGGACGACTGGGACACGGTCATGTCCGTCCACCTCAAGGGCAGCTTCCTGATGTCCAAGGCGGTCCAGGCCCACATGGTCGAGGCCGGGTACGGACGCTTCGTCTTCCTCTCCTCGACCTCCGCCCTGGGCAACCGCGGCCAGTCGAACTACGCCTCCGCCAAGGCCGGACTGCAGGGGCTGGCCAAGACGCTGGCGATCGAGCTGGGCAAGTTCGGCGTCACCTCGAACGCGATCGCCCCAGGCTTCATCGAGACCGACATGACCGCGGCGACCGCGGCCCGGGTCGGCGTCGACTTCGAGGAGTTCAAGAAGGCGACCGCCGCGAGCATCCCGGTGAACCGGACCGGCAAGCCGGAGGACATCGCCGCTGCCGCGTCGTTCTTCTGCAGCGAAGAGGCCGGGTTCGTGTCCGGTCAAGTTCTGTACGTGGCCGGCGGACCGCGCAACTAGACCGCAACTTGACCCACGGCACCCTGAGGAGCAGCAGATGGCGCAGACGTTCACCGGTGTCGACGAGGTCGTGCAGGCCGTCGGGACCCAGCTGGGCGAGACCGAGTGGCTGGAGATCACGCAGGAGCAGGTGAACACGTTCGCCGACGCGACCGGCGACCACCAGTGGATCCACGTCGACGTCGAGCGCGCCTCCAAGGGCCCGTACGGCGGGACCATCGCGCACGGCTATCTCACGCTCAGCCTCATCGCACGGTTCGGCGACGAACTCTTCGCCGTCAACGGCGTCACCGCCAAGCTCAACTACGGCGTGAACAAGGTCCGCTTCCCGGCTCCCGTCCCGGTCGGCACCCGCATCCGCGCCGGTGCCTCGATCGCGAACGCCGTCGAAACCCCCGCAGGTGTCCAGGTGTCGCTCAACTGGGTCATCGAGCTGGAGAACTCCACGAAGCCCGCCTGCGTGGCCGAAACCGTCGTACTGCTGGTCCCCTAGAGGGGGCAGATGATGACCGCGTGGGTGGCCACGCGGTCATAGCCGAGCCATTCGTTGACGGCGATCATCGGGGCGTTGCTGTCGTAGTTCGCGGTGTAGGCACCTCTGACACCCGCATCGGCGGCCCGGTGCAGTGCGGCGGCCTTGACTAGCTTGGCCAGGCCTCGGCCGCGGTACTCCGGCATGGTCGAGGTCATCTTGGACCAGATCCGGGTGTGGTCGCCTTGGCTGAGGGTGAATGCCACCAGCTCGTCCTGATACATCGCCGCGACGCTCAGGTCCGCCACCGTGCTGGGCGAGTGCCAGATCTCGGCCAGCCAGTCGTCGTACGGCTGCGAAGTGATGTTCGCATCACCAGGTTTGGTGCGCTGGGCAACTTCGTCCGCCGCGTAGAGCTGGCGCGGGTCGACCTCGGTGAACAGAACCAGGTCGACGCCGCTCGGGGTCTCCGGGATGTCCGTCGTCTTCGCGGGATCGATACCCACGTAGTGAACCTGCCTGGTCTGCCGGTAACCCCACCGCGCCGCCCACTCCACCGAGCTGGGATCGGCGAACACCCGCGCACTCCTCGCGCCGGCCGCGCGCAGGTTCTCGTGTGTTGCCTCCAGCAACCGTGTCCCGATCCCCCGGCCCCGGTGATCCGGCCGGACCAGGATCCGCAGCTGTCCGTCGAGCGGATCCGACCCCGAGATCAGTGCCGTCGTCGCCCACCCCACCACCTCGCCGGCATCAACCGCGGCGAACGTCCCGTTTCCGGGCGTGGGGGTCTCCGTGGCGCGGCGGGTCAGCGCGTCCCGCGTCACGGCAAGATACGGCGCGTGGATCTCGTGCAGCGCAAGGGCTCCGTCGACATCCGCCGCTTCGGCCGGCCTGATCTCCATCCGATCTCCTTGGCGATCTCCATGCAATCCGGTCACTGACGTCCCTCAGAACGTAACCCGCATTCAGGCCCAGACCAGATGGAAAATCGATTACAGCTCCGTATCACCCGCCCCGAGGCCCGAGAACCAGCCGGGCACCCGTGACATCGACGCTCATCCGGTAGCGCCCGAGATAGCTGGTACCCACCAGACCCTCATGAATAATGTCCTGGAACAGAACCCGTGGCGAGACCTGAGCGGTCTCCGGCGCCGCCGCCAGCCACACGCTGCCGGAGATCGTTGCCCAGCGCCTCGACCATTCGTAGCCGGTCTCGTCGGTCCCGGTCCGCGTCGTCACGTCCGGACTACTGAGATCGACCTCGCAGCGTGCTCTCCGAGTTCCAGCAACGGTAGGCGGACCAGCGGTGTCTCGATCGATTGCCCCGACATTCGCTGCCCGGTAAAGGTTTCGCCTCTAGCCCCCCAAGTAGTGCAGCAGTCCGAGTTCGGTCTGGACACGTTCGTACCCGAGCCAGTTGTTGATGGCAAGCATTGGGGCGTTCTTGTCGTCGTTCGACGTGTAGGCGGCGGTGATACCGGCCGCGGCGGCGCGGCGCAGGGCGACCGACTTGACCAGCTTGGCCAGACCGCGACCGCGGTACGACGGGATCGTGCCGGTCATCCCCGACCAGGCGCGATCGCCCGCGGTCTCGACCAGGGTGAAGCAGACGATGTCGTCACCGACCATCGCGGCGACACTGAGGGATTTGTCCAGCGACGGGCCTTGCCAGGTCTCGTCGAGCCAGTCGTCGTACCCGACCGCGTCCATCGGGACGTCGTCCGGTTCGTCGGCTCCGGCGATCGTGTCGGCGGTGTAGACCTGACGCGGTCCGACCTGGGCGAGCGTGACGAGCTCGAAGCCGTCCGGGGTCTCCGGCTGCGCGGGCAACGCTCGTACGTCGACGCCCGCGTAGTGCATCCGACGCGTCCCGTCGTACCCGAGGTTCCGGGCGAACTCGAGGCCTTCGGGCTGGACGAACGTCCGGACCCGGCTCGCGCCTACCTCGGTCAGGTGTTGGTGCAGCCGGTCGGCGAGCGCCGTACCGATGCCCCGGTTGCGATGGTCGGGATGCACGAAGATGGAGAGCTCGCTCTGACCCGGCTCGCTCGTCCACACGTTCAGCCCGGCCGAGCCCCAGGCAACCACCTCGCCGCTACAAACCGCGACCAGCGGGAGGAACCGCTCGGCCGGCTGGGACACGGTGATCATGTGACGACTGGCCGCTGCAGACATCACCTTGTACGAGTAGACGGCTCGCCGTACCGCCGCCACGGCCTCAGCGTCGTCGCCCACCGCGGCCCGGATCACCACCGGAGTTGTCATGCTCTCGGACCCTAACCACCGCGCCTTCGAGGCGCCACGCATTATCAAGGGACAACAGCAACGTGATCGCAACGCCTGCGAGCGCACTGTGATTCTGCTGTGCGGTGAACTCGCACTACAGTTACCCGGTGCTGTCGGACTGATCGCCCCGACCGCCGGAAGTGCCATCGGGCTGAACACCTGTCTTGGGCAGGTGCTCGGCGATGACGGGGTCACCGGCGGCGGGGCGTCCACACCGCTCGACAATGCAATGGCTTGACAGACTCCCGCGCGCACCGAGTAATGGCGACTGTGCACATAACCGATGGTGCTTCCGCCGCGCGGGTCCTGGCCGGGCTGTTCGTCTCCGATGCGCCACGGCCGGAGTTCGCCGAGGTGTTCGCCGCGTTCGCGCCGCTGATCGGCAGCTGGGATCTCGACGTTCGCTGGTACGACGAGACCGGCGCGGTGACCCGGCAGACCAAGGGCGAGTGGCACTTCGCGTGGGCGCTCGACGGCAGGGCCGTCGCCGACGTCTGGATCACCCCGAGCCGGGCCGCGCGCACCACGGACGGCGACGGCGAGTGGGGGCTGTCGATCCGCATCTGGGATCCCGAGCTGAACGCGTTCCGCTCGACCTGGATGGGTCCGAAGGCTGCGTTCGTGATGGCGTTCATCGCCCACGCCGAGGGAGACACGATCACTCTCGAAGGCCAGACCGCCAACACCCGTTGGGGTTTCACCAACATCACCGACACCAGTTTCCACTGGCGCAACGAGGACGAGACCGACGACGGGCGGGTCATCCTCAGGCAGACGTTCGAGGCACAGCGTCAGGCGTAGGTCGCGACCGCAGTCTTGGCAAGGTCCAGCAAGCTGGATCGGATCTCGTCCGGCTCCAGCACTTCGACGACGCCGGCGAACCCGAGCAGCATGCCGCACGCAGCCTCTCGAACCCGGAAGTGCAGACGCAGGTGCGGCCACTCGTCGTCGGACTCCACCTCGCGGGCTATTGAGCCCTTGGCGAGCATCGGCGTGACAATCCGCCGTACGACGTCCACGCGGTCCGGCCGGACCCGCACCAGCACCTCCACGCCGGTCGGCAGGTTCTGCTCGAGTCCGGAGCGCAGTCTGTCCCACTCCGCCCGTACGTCGAGGCCCTCCGGCCGTACGGCGGTCTCCTCGAGCACGTCCGCCTGTTCGACCCGCGACACCCGATACATCCGCGCAGAGCCGCGATGGGCCGCGACCAGGTACCAACGCCCGGCCTGCTCGACCAGTCCCCACGGATCGACCGTCCGACTCTGCCGACCCGCACTGGCCGACGCGTACTGCAATCGCACTCGTCGCTGAGCCACCACCGCTTGCCGGAGCACGGGCAGAGCGCCGTGATCCTCCGCGTCGGCGAACCACCGCCGCCGGTCCACCACGATCGCGTCCGAGAGCGCATCAGCGTCGTCCTGCAGCGCCAGCGGGAGTGTCGACGCCAGCTTGCCCATCGCGGACCGCAGTGCGTCGTGCAGACCGAGCTCCTCCGACAACGCGGCTCGCCCCGACCACGCGAACAAGGCCTGCGCCTCCCGCGGCGTCAGCCCACTCACGTCCGCCCGATACCCCGGCAGCAACACACAACCGCCGTTCCGGCCACGCTCGCTGTAGACCGGTACGCCGGCGGCCGACAGCGCCTCCATGTCACGCATGACAGTGCGCGTCGACACCTCCAGCCGCTCGGCCAGCTCCCGAGCAGTCAACCGCGGATGCCGCTGCAGCAGCAGGATGATCTGCAACAACCGGTCGGCTCGCACTCTTCGAACATATACGACAAAGGGTGTCGCATATACCCCGCGAAGCTGTCGGCATGAACAACCTTGGAAACGACCCACGACCGATGTTCGTCCTTGCGCTGGACCAGACGCAGGCCCTGATCGACGCGATCGGCACCGACGAATTGACGCTCCCGACACCCTGCCCGGAGTACGACGTACGAACGCTGCTTGCGCACCTGCTCTCGGTCGCCGCCCGCATCAACCTCGCACTGACCGGCGGCGACCCACTGACGATCCCGAAGGTGACGAACAGCCCCGACATCGCCGGGACCTGGAAGGAACACCGGACCGCGCTCGACGCGACCCTGACCGACAACTCCATCCTCGGACGGGTCTGCAGGCTCCCCTTTGCCACCCTCCCGGGCGCGGCGGCGCTGGTCGCCTACACCGGCGAACTCACCACGCACTCATGGGATCTGGCCAAGGCCACCGGCCGGGTCGACCAGTTGGACGATTCACTCGCGAACTACGTGCTGCCGCTGGTCGGTCAGTTCCTTCCGGCCGAACCGCGCGGTGGCGACATCCCGTTCGGCCCCGTGGTCCCGGTCCCGGCCGATGCATCGCCGTACGACCGGCTGGCCGGATGGCAGGGCCGCCAGCCGTGAGCGATGCCGACCTGTAGCCGGGCATGCGGCACTAGGAGATGTCGATCATCCGGCGGAGCGCGAACTTGACCGACTCGACATCGCTCGGCGCGAGCTGCTCGCGGTGCGGCTTCTTCAGGCGCTGCAAGCTGATCGACTTGATCTGGTCGGTCATCGCGTAGCCCGCCGTGTTGCCGAGTCGCACCGAAGGATGGAACGGCAGCCCGCGATCTCGTGTAGTCATCGGGACGACAATCACGAGCCCGTTCGGGAGACTGCAGGCCAGCGGCGAACCGACCACGATGGCCGGTCGCCGACCTGCTTGCTCCCGGCCGAGCTGCGGATCGAAGTCGACCCACCACACCTGCCACGGTGCAACCCGTGGCAGGTTCACCACTCGGCGGCCTCGATGTCCACTCCCTCGAGCGCCTCGGCCTCGGCACGGTACTCGCTGAGCGCTTCTGGGTCGGCGGACAGACGGGCGATCGCCGTGGCCGATGCGTGCTCGAACAGGATGATCCTGAGCGCCTCGTCCAGGCTGACCCCACCGAACTCGTCCTCGGCCACGCGCGCCAGCTCGTCGCGTGTCGGGACGGAAACCCGCATGGTCGTATGCATGCCGCCAAGCATAGCGCACATATACCTCTGGTAAATGACCGGGTATAAATCTGTTAGGTCATGCCGCCTGTGAGTGTCAGGCCGCCGTCGATGGTGATCGTCTGTCCGGTGATCCACGAGGCCTCATCGGACAACAGGAACCAGACCAGCGACGCAACGTCCTCAGGACGACCGAGCCGGCCCATCGGGTACGTCGACGCGACCTTGTCCTCACGTCCTTCGTAGAGGGCTCCGGCGAACTTGGTCTTGACCACTGCCGGAGCCACCGCGTTGACGCGGATCTCCGGGGCCAACTCGACGGCCAGCTCGGCCGTCACCCGGGACACCATCGCCTTGGTCGCGCCGTACCAACCGATGCCGGGTGACGGCGACAGGCCGGCCACCGACGACAGATTGACCACTGCGCCACCGTGTTCGCGCATCCACGCGTCGCGGCACGCCTTCACCCACGCGATCGCGGCGACCACGTTCGTGTCGACCATCTTGGCCGCGACGGCCGGTTCGACGTCGAGGAGCTTGCCGTAGATCGGGTTGATGCCGGCGTTGTTCACCAGCAGGTCCACCGACCCGTACGTCGCCACCGCAGCCGCGACCACCGCCGTCCGGTGCGCGGGATCGGCCGCCTTACCAGCGATCGCGAGCGCATGCTTGCGCCCACCCAGCGACTCGACTGCCTCGTCCAGCGTCTCCTGCGTACGACCGGTGATCACGACGCGAGCACCATCGGCAACGAGACGCTGCGCGACGGCCAGCCCGATACCGCGGGAGGCGCCGGTGATGATCGCCGTACGGTTCTCGAGACCCATCAGCTGAGACGCTCGAGTACGACGGCCATCCCCTGACCGCCACCGACGCACATGGTCTCGAGCCCGAACTGCTTGTCCTCGAACTGCAGGCCGTTCACCAGCGTGGTCATGATCCGCGCACCGGTCGAACCGAACGGGTGCCCGAGCGCGATCGCGCCACCGTGCACGTTCAGCCTGTCCTCGTCGATGCCCAGCTCGCGCGCCGAGCCGATCACCTGAACAGCGAACGCCTCGTTGATCTCGACCAGATCCATGTCGTTGATGCTCATCCCGGCCCGGGCCAGCGCCTGCTTGGAGGCCTCGATCGGACCGAGGCCCATGATCTCCGGCGACAGACCGCTCACCCCGGTCGACACGATCCGCGCCAGCGGCGTCAGACCGAGCTCACGAGCCTTGGTGTCGCTCATGATCACGACCGCCGCGGCACCGTCGTTCAGCGGGCAGCAGTTGCCGGCCGTGACCGTTCCGTCCGGCCGGAACACCGGCTTCAGCTGACTGACCTTCTCCAGCGTCGTCCCGGCCCGCGGCCCGTCGTCCTTGCTGATCACGGTCCCGTCCGGCAGCGTCACCGGGACGATCTCGCGCTCGAAGAAGCCGTTGCCGATCGCCTTCTCGGCCAGATTCTGCGAACGCACACCGAACGCGTCCTGGTCGGCGCGGCTGATGCCCTTGAGCGTCGCGACGTTCTCCGCGGTCTGACCCATCGCGATGTAGACGTCCGGGATCTGTCCGTCCTGGCGCGGGTCGTGCCACACGTCGTTGGTCTCGGCGTACTTCTCGGTCCGCGCGACCGCGTCGGTGAAGACCTCGTTGAACGAGGTCGGGTCCCCGACCCCGGCCGAGCCGAAGTTCTTGTACCGCGACACACACTCGACGCCGGCGCTGACGAAGATGTCGCCCTCGCCGGCCTTGATCGCGTGGAAGGCCATCCGCGCGGTCTGCGTCGAGGACGCGCAGAACCGGTTCACCGTCGTCGCCGGGGTGTTGTCCCAGCCGAGCTGCACCGCCACCCGGCGGGCCATGTTGCCGCCGTGCTCGTCGTGCGGCTCCGCACACCCGAGGGCGAGGTCCTCGATCTGGTCGCCCGTCAGCCCGACCTTGTCGACCGCCGCCTTGATCATCTGGACGGCGAGGTCGTCCGGCCGGATCGTGGTCATCGACCCCTTGTACGCGCGACCGATCGGCGAGCGGGCCGTGGACACGATGACTGCTTCAGGCATCTTCTTCTATCCCTTTCAGAGGCCCAGATCGCGGCCGATGAGTTCCTTCATGATCTCGTTCGAGCCGGCCCAGATCTTCGTCACCCGGGCGTCCCGCCAGGCGCGCGCGACCCGGTACTCGTTCATGTACCCGTACCCGCCGTGCAGCTGGACGCAGGCGTCCAGGATCTCGTTCTGCACGTGCGCACTCCACCACTTCACCTTCGCCGCGTCCACCGCGGACAGGCGGTCCTCGTCATGGGCGACCACGCCGTTGTCGACGTACGCCTGGGTGACCTCGGCCTTGGTGACGAGCTCGGCGATCAGGAACTTGTTGTACTGGAACGAGCCGACCGGCTGGCCGAACGCCTTGCGCTGCTTCACGTACTCGATCGTCTCGTCGAGGATCTGGGTCGCGTGCGCGATGTTCGACACCGCGGCGCCGATCCGCTCCTGGGCCAGTCGCTCCATCATGTGGATGAAGCCACGGTCGAGCTCGCCGAGCACGTTGTCGTCACCGACGAACAGGTCCTCGAAGAAGAGCTCCGACGTACCGGACTCGGTCTGGCCGACCTTGTCGAGCTTCCGGCCGCGCGCGAAGCCCTCCATCCCTTCCTCGACCACGAACAGCGTGATGCCCTTCGCGCCCTTGGACGGGTCGGTGCGGGCCGCGACGATGACGAGGTCGGCCATGTCGCCGTTCGTGATGAACGTCTTCGAGCCGTTCAGCACCCAGCCGCCGTCGGCCTTCTTCGCGGTCGTCTTCAGCGCGGCCAGGTCCGAGCCACCCGAGGGCTCGGTCATCCCGATCGCGGCGACGTACTCACCGGAGCAGAACTTCGGCAGCCAGCGCTGCTTCTGCTCCTCGGTGCCGAGGTCGACGAAGTACGGCGCGGCACAGTCGTAGTGGATGCCGAAACAGCTCGACAGCGACGCGGAGACCTTCGAGACCTCCTCGGCGAAGACCTGGTTGAACCGGTAGTCGCCGACGCTGGAACCGCCGTACTCCTCCGGCACGTCCAGCCCGAGGAAGCCCTGCTTGCCGGCCTCCAGCCAGGCGGCCCGGTCGATCGTCTTCTCTTCGAGGAACTGCTCCATCCGTGGCACCAGCGAGCGGTCGCAGTACTCCTTGGCACTGGCGCGGAATGCGCGGTGGTCCTCGTTGAAGATGACGCGCTCCATCGGAGCCTCCTCGGAGTATGAGATGCGTGGCTAAGCGCTTGCTTAGGTTCCCGCTTTCGGTGCATGGTGTCAACGTGTCCGCAGTCACGAGCCCCCTGGTGTGGGACCACGTCCAGCCGGCCGCGGCCCGGCGGCTGCTGACCGGCGCGGTCGACGCGTTCGCCGAGCGCGGCTTCCAGGCGACGACAACGCGCGACATCGCATCCCGTGCGGGGATGAGCCCGGCCGCCCTGTACGTGCACTACCCGTCCAAGGAGCGCCTGCTCTTCGAGATCAGCCTCTACGGTCACAACGCGGCTCTCGACGTACTGCGGAACGCCGACCAGGGCTCGTCCGCCGCGGAGCGACTGCGCTCGATGGTTGCGGCCTTCACCGCCTGGCACGCCGAGCACCACACCATCGCCCGCGTCGTGCAGTACGAACTGGTCGCACTGACCGCCGAGCACCTCGCTGAGGTCGCGGTGATCCGTCGAGCCATCTCCGCACAAATCGAGCAGGTCCTCACCGACGGAGTCGCCGCGGACGAGTTCGCCGTCGGTGATCTGCCTGGTACGACGCTCGCCGTCCTGTCACTCTCCATCGACGTCGCGCGGTGGTACACCCCGCACCGCGGAGACCCGTCCGCCTTGGGCAAGCTCTACGCGGACCTGGCCCAGCGAATGGTCCAGGCATAGCAAAGACCCCGCCCACCCGGCGGGTTCACGTGGTCGTCGCAACACCTCGATTTGAGGAGTTGCGGCGGCCATGTCGTTTGTGGAGGATTTTGAGTGTCACGGTGGTGCGTT